>CAZPEY010000389.1:0-4911 GCA_964585665.1 uncultured Polyangiaceae bacterium
CTACGGGTGGCCGGGCAACATCCGCGAGCTCGAGAACGTCATCGAGCGGGCCGCCAAGCTGTCCGACGACGTCGAGATCGGGCTGACCGATCTGCCGCGCGACGTGCTCGCCGCGGCCCCCCTCGGGAGCCCGACCGAGCCGGGCGCCGACCCGAGCAACGGCGGCGGGCAGGACGGCGGCGCCCCGTCGCGCCCGGCCGAGGAGCCCGACGTGCGGCCGCTCAAGCAGCGGGTCGCCGAGGCGGTGCGCGCGGTCGAGCGGCAGGCGCTCCTCTCGGCGCTCGCCGCGGCGGGGTCCCCGACCAGGGCCGCCGAGGCGCTCGGGATCAGCCGTGCGTCCTTCTATCAAAAGCTCAAGGAGCACGGCCTCCCGACGGGCTGAGCCTCGGAGGCTGCCCCAAAGGGAACATCTGGGTCGAGGCGCGCGTAGCATGCGTCACACTCGGCAGGGGACTCCTCGGTCGGCCCCCGAACCAGCGGACGGGGGACCGCGTCAGCGACGGCGCTTATGCACCGCGTTGAAAAGGAGTTGCAATCGCCCGAGGGGTGAAGCTATCGTGCTGCCCACTTGACTTGCAACCAAGGCGCCCAGGAGCGCCAGGAGATGATCGAGATGAAGAAGCTGATGACGTTTGCGTGCGCGGCTGCTGTTGGCCTGGCCTTCGTTGGCTGCAGCAAGGATGAGAAGAAGCCCGAGGCGGCTCCGGCGGCGGCTCCGGCCAAGGCCGACGAGAAGAAGCCTGAGGCGGCGGCGGCTCCGGCGGCGGGCGGCGGCGACGTCGGCGTCCAGGAGTGCGACGACTACATCAAGAAGATGGAAGCCTGCATGGGCAAGATGCCCGCCGAGGCGAAGGCCGCGATGGAGCAGGGCTTCAAGCAGTCGAAGGACGCCTGGAAGCAGGCGGCCGCGACGCCCCAGGGCAAAGAGGGCCTGAAGACCGCGTGTAAGGCGGCGCTCGACGCGCTCGCGAACAACCCGGCCTGCAAGTAGCTCTTTCTCAGCATTAAGCAAGGCGGCCTCGAGGGAAACCTCGGGGCCGTTTTGTTTTTGCGGTTCCGTCGTGGCGATCGTTGACACCTCCCCGCGATCTTTCGCAAAGTGCAGGTCACATGACGACAACCGTGACCCTCATCAAGGGCGATGGCATCGGTCCCGAGATCTCCGATGCGACGCTGGCGATCCTCGCGGCCGCCGGCGCCAAGCTCGAGTACGACGAGCAGCGCGCCGGCATGACCGCGCTCGAGCTCGACCGCGATCCGCTGCCGCAGGCGACGATCGACTCGATCGAGCGAAACCGCGTCGCGCTCAAGGGGCCGCTGGCGACGCCCAAGGGCGAAGGGTACCGCTCGGTCAACGTCGCGCTGCGCCAGCGCTTCGACCTCTACGTCAACTTCCGGCCGAACTACTCGATCGCCGGTGTCCCCAGCCGCTACGAGAACGTCAACCTGATCGTCGTCCGCGAGAACACCGAGGACATCTACGCCGGCATCGAGCACTACGTCGGTCCCGGTCGGTCGGCGGCCGAGTCGATCGCGGTCATCACGCGCCACGGCTCCGAGCGCATCCTGCGCTGGGCGTTCGGCTACGCCCGACGCGCCAAGCGGCGTCGGGTCACGCTCGTGCACAAGGCCAACATCCTCAAGTTCTCCAACGGCCTCTTCCTCGACGTCGGACGCGAGGTGGCGCGCGAGTTCCCCGACATCCTGTTCGACGACATGATCGTCGACGCGATGGCGATGAACCTGGTCAAGGATCCGACCAAGTTCGACGTCATCGTCACGATGAACCTGTTCGGCGACATCCTCTCGGATCTGTGCGCCGGCCTCGTCGGCGGCCTCGGCGTCGCGCCGGGTGCGAACCTCGGCAAGGACGTGGCGATCTTCGAGGCGGTGCACGGCACGGCGCCTGACATCGCTGGCAAGAAGCTGGCGAACCCGACGGCGCTGTCGCTGTCAGCCGCCGAGCTGCTCGACCACGTCCAGCAGCACGACGCGGCCACGCGCGTTCGTACCGGCATCTACGCAGCGCTCGCGAACGCCGACGAGCGGACCCGCGATCTCGGCGGCAAGGCCGACACCGAGACCTTCACCAAGGCGGTCTGTCGCCACATCGAGAAGCTGTAGGAACCGCAGCGCCCCCCTCGGACGCGTCGAGCGGGCCATAAGTCAATCAACTTGACTATTGTTTCAGTGGTCGAACCAGTGATCGGCGTTACGTGACGAACGGGTGACATCCGTGGTAGGCATGGAGTCGACCCGATGCCTGCCCCCCACTTTCATCTATCGTTTGGTCAGCTCGTCCCGTCGCTGCCTGGTATGCCGGAGGCGGTCCGCCGCGTCGGTGAGACGGAGGCGACCTACATCCGCCTGGGCGCGATCTTCCACGACCTGCCCTACTACGGAAACATGATCGTCGAGGCGATCCGCTACGGCCTCGGCTCGCCCGCCCTCGACGAGCCGTGGGCGTACCGGATGCACTCGGTGCGCCCCGACCGCTTCGTCGCGTCGTTCATCCGCGCCGCGCGCACCGTCGAGGCGCCGCTGACCGAGGACGAGCGGCTGGCGCTGGTGGTCGGCCTGCTGTCGCACTGCGCGCTCGACCTGACGCTGCATCCGCTGGTCAACTACATCGCGCGCCGCGACACGACCGAGTATGGCGGGCACGAGTCGATGCACCACCGCATCACCGAGAAGTACCACGCGCTGTTCTTCCACGTGGAGCGGCTCGGCTTCGATCCGATCGGCGGACCGATCTTGTCATGGACCAAGATCACCAAGACCCGGCCGATGGTGCGCGCCAAGGTCGAGCAGTCGCTCATCGACTTCATGCGCGACGCGTACACCGGTGCCTACGGCGACGCACCCAAGGGCGCGACCTGGGCGGGCTGGGTGCGGAGCTTCCAGCACTTCGGGGCGCTCGTCGGCAACCCGCTGGCGGCCATGAACGCCAAGAAGGGGCGCAACAACCAGGGCCTGTACCACCGCTACTTCGAGAACGAGACGTTCCGGTTCTGGGACTTCTATTCGACGTCGGAGAAGCGGGCGGTCGAGCTGATCACGCTCGCCCACGACTACTTCTTCGCCAACGACTTCTCCGCCGAGGCCGAGGCGCGCTTCTGCGCGGCCGCGCGCATCGACGACCTGGCCGAGCCGGAGCCGCGCGACATCCCCGAGCTGCCACGCCTGACGGTGCGCTGCACGCCGGGCGTGACCGCGCCAGCCGATCAGCCTCCGTGGCGGCCGCGCGAGCGCCGTCGCCTGGAGCGCATCCGCAACCGCGGTCAGCGCAAGCGTGTCTTCGCCGCGGCCCGCAGCTTCCTGCAGTCCCGCGCCTGAGGCGCGCCTCGCCGGATCCGCTCGCTACGCGGCCTGTTGCTCGTGTGACGTCGTCGGTGTGAGCATCGCCGCGAGCGCCTGATCGATGCGGCTGACGAACACCAGCTCGAGCGCGGCCTGGACATCTGCCGGCACGTCGACGAGATCCTTGCGGTTGCGCTCGGGGAGCACGACGCGGTCGAGGCCGGCGCGGTGTGCCGCCAGGAGCTTGTCCTTGATCCCGCCGACCGGCAGCACCGCGCCGCGCAGGCTGATCTCGCCCGTCGCGGCGGTGCGCGCCCGCGGCACCTGGCCGGTGAACAGCGAGACGAGCGCGGCGGTGATCGCGACGCCACCCGAGGGCCCGTCCTTCTGCACCGCGCCCGCCGGGAGATGGACATGGAGGTCCATCTTGGCCAAGGGATCGGCTCCGATGCCGAGCGCCTCGAGCCGTGATCGCACATACGACAGCGACGCCTGCACGGACTCCTTCATGACGCTCCCGAGCTGACCGGTGAGCTGCAGGGCGCCGTGGCCGGGCATCTGGGTCGCCTCGACGCTCATCACCGAGCCGCCGGTCGGCGACCACGCCAGGCCCAGCATCTGACCAGGCTGGGGCCCCTCGGGCACCTCGTCCTCTTCGAACGGCGGCGGGCCGAGCAGGAGCTGCGCTTCCGCGACGGACACCACCTTGGTGGCCGAGCGCCCCTCGGCGAACTCGACCGAGGCGGCGCGCACCAGGCTGGCGAGCTTTTCCTCGAGCCGTCGCACGCCGGCCTCCCTCGTGTAGCTGCCGACGAGGAAGTCGAGCACATCGTCGTCGATGCGGAGCTGCTCGGCGCGGAGGCCGTGCTCGGCGAGCTGCTTGGGCAGCAGGTGGCGCCGCGCGATCTGTCGCTTCTCCTGCCGCGTGTAGCCCGCGAGCTCGATCACCTCGAGGCGATCGCGCAGCGGTGGCGAGAGGCGGCTGAGATCGTTGGCCGTAGCGATGAAGAGGACCTCGGACAGGTCGAACGGCACCTCGAGGTAGTGATCGGTGAAGTCGTGGTTCTGCTCGGGGTCGAGCACCTCGAGCAGCGCCGCTTCGGGATCTCCGCGCAGATCGCTCGACAGCTTGTCGATCTCGTCGAGCAGGAGCACCGGATTGCGGGTGCCAGCGCGGCGCAGCGACGAGAGGATGCGTCCGGGCAGCGCGCCGATGTACGTCCGGCGATGGCCGCGGATCTCGGCCTCGTCCCGCACGCCACCGAGCGACATGCGCACGAACTTGCGATCGAGCGCTCGCGCCACCGAGCGCGCGAGCGACGTCTTGCCGACGCCCGGCGGGCCGACGAAGCAGAGCAGCGGCGCCTTGGTGCGGCGCTCGGCCGCCGCCGCGAGCTTGCGGACCGCGATGAACTCGAGCAGGCGGCGCTTGATCCGATCCTGTCCGTAGTGGTCGTCGTCGAGGATCTGCCGTGCCCCCGCGACGTCGAGGCGATCGTTGCTGCGGATCGACCACGGCAGCGCCACCAGCCAGTCGAGGTAGGTCGTCGCGATCGAGGTCTCCGGCGACTCGGGGTTGAGGTTGGCGAGGCGCGCGAGCTGCTTCTGCGC
>CAZPEY010000390.1:0-4900 GCA_964585665.1 uncultured Polyangiaceae bacterium
CCACGGCGGGTGGAGAGGTGGCCTCGCTCCTCGCGGAGTTACTTTGTCAGGAGCACGATCGACCCTGCCCTGTGGCACACCCGTTTTCGGGTGACGCAGCGAGGAGCGAGGCCGCCTCTCCACCCAGCGCCGCGAGTCGCGTTCGAAGGCACCGCCAGTTGGGCTCCATCGTGGGAGCGGTCGCCTAGCCGCGCTTCAAGATCGCGATCAGCTCCGCGATCGTCCCCTTCTGCTCCTGCTTCGACTCCGCATCCCGCAACCCGAAGACGCCGCTTGCCGCCTCGTCGTCGCCGACCAGGATGACGCGCGGCAGCTTCGTCGCCGTCGAGTACTTGAAGACCTTGTCGCGCTTGCCGACCGGCAGCAGGCGCACCGCGACGTCGGCGCGGCGCAGCGCGAGCGCGAGCGCTTGCGCGGTGGCGAGCGCGCCGTCCGACAGCGGCGCGACGAGGATCGCGCTCGGCCCGGCGCTCTGGGCGCTCTGGCGCTCGGCGAGGAGGCCGATCAAGCGCTCGACGCCGAACGAGAGCCCGACCGCGCCCTGCGCCTGGCCGCCGTAGAGCCCGACGAGATCGTCGTAGCGACCGCCGCCGGCGAAGCTGCCGAAGCCGACGCCGGCCTGCGTCTCGGCGTGCGCCTCGAAGATGGGGCCGGTGTAGTAGTCAAGTCCCCTGACCAACGTCCAGTCGAAGGCGAGGCGATCGCGAAAGCCGAGGCGCTCGGCCTTGGCGAAGATCTCGCGCAGCTCCCGCACGCCCTCCTCGCCGCGCGCGTGGCCGCGCACGCGCTGCTCGGCGTCATCAAGTGTGTCGACCACCACGCTCGTGAAGAAGGCCTCGCACAGCTCGTCGGAAAAGCCGCGTCCGACGAGCTCCTTCTTGACCCCGTCGCGCCCGATCTTGTGCAGCTTGTCGAGCGCGCGCAGCGCCTCGGGCTTCTGCGCCGCCTGTAGCCCCGCGACCTCGAGCTGTGCGTCGAGGATCTTGCGGTTGTTGATGACCAGCTTGTAGTTCGGCAGCTCGAAGCCGCGCAGCACCTCGGTCGCCATCAGCAGGAGGTCGACCTCGCAGTCCGTCGAGTACGAGCCCAGGATGTCGGCGTCGGCCTGGTAGAACTCGCGGTAGCGCCCCGCCTGTGGCCGGTCGTAGCGCCAGACCTTGCCGATCTGGTAGCGATAGATCGGGCGCGGCAGCTCGGGGTGCGAAGCGACGACTCGCCCCGTCGAGGAAGTGAGGTCGAAGCGCAGGCCGAGCTTGCGATCGCCCTTGTCGACGAAGGAGTAGATCTCGTTCTCGGCGCCGGGCCCGCTCTTGAGCGTCAGCACCTCGAGGTACTCGAAGGCCGGCGTGTCGAGCTCGTCGAAGCCGTAGAGCTGAAAGAAGCGGCGCAGCTTGTCGAACACCGCGCCGCGGACGCGCATGTCGTCGAACAGAAAGTCGCGAGTGCCCTTGGGGGGCTCGTAGGTCTTGGCCATCTGGATCGCTTTCTACTGCGAATCGCGCTCGAGGATCACGATCTCGATGCGGCGATTCTTGGCGCGCCCCTGGGGCGTCTTGTTGTCGGCGATCGGGCGATCGGCGCCGAAGCCCTGGGCGATGAGTCGCGCTCCGTCGACGCGGTGGTTCTCGACGAGGAAGCGTCGCACCGTCGAGGCGCGGTCGCGGGACAGGTCGAGGTTCTCGACGACGCCGCCCTTGTTGTCGGTGTGACCCTCGATGCGCAGCTTCTTGAGCTCGGGGTGGTTGCGCAGCAGCGCGCCGAGCGCGTCGAGCGTCTTGAACGACTTGCTGTCGAGCAGCGTGCCGTTCTCGAAGTTGATGCCCTCCTTGATCTCGATGGCGTCGCCCTCGATCCGCACCAGGGGTCCGCCACCGTCGTCGCAGCCGTCCTCATCCTCGACGCCGTTGTAGTTCTCGGGATCGAACGGGCAGCGATCGAGCCGATCGACGATGCCGTCGCCGTCGCTGTCCATGTCGGGGCAGCCGCGGTTCTCCATCGAGCCCTTCTTGTCGGGGCAGCCGTCCATGCTGTCGACGATGCCGTCGCCGTCGCTGTCGAGGACCGCCGGCTTGGGTGGCGGGGTCGGCGGCGGCGTTGGCGTCGGCGCTGGCGTCGGATCCGGCTTGGCCGGCGGACGGTCGGGCGTGCGATCGTTGTTTGGCTTGCGATCGACGAGCGTCACCGCCTTGCCCGGGTTCGTGTACTGCAAGCCGAAGATGGCGCGCGCGATCGGGGTCCCGTAGCCGCGCCCGAGGCCGCCGCCTGCAGCGACGAGCGGCGCCAGCCCGATGCGGGTGCGGTAGCGCAGTCCGGCGAGCAGCTCGGTCGGCGCCTCGCTCGCCTGCAGGGAGGTGTTGTTCGGCAGGCCGACGCCGATCGCGGTCACGATCTCGCCCATCACGTCGAGGCCGCGCCACACCTTGACGCGCCCCGCGAGCCCGATCGTGATCTGGTGGGTCACGTTGAGGTCGTAGAACTTGCGCGACTCGCGCAAGAGCGCTCCAAACGACAGCGTCGCCGAGGCGCGGGGCCCCATGTAGCCGAGCAGCAAGCGCAGGTGGACGCCGAAGCCCCCGTGGCCCGCGAACGCGCTGGTCGAGCCGGTCGGAAAGTTGGCGCCACCGAGGACGCCCAGGCCGAGCTGGTGGCGCCCCGTCCACTCGCGGCGCCAGATCAGCACCTTGAAGTCGAGCTTCAGGTCGCCGATCGCGCCCGCTGCGATCTTGCCGGACGGCGTGAGCGTCCCGTCGGTGGCTTGATACGGGACGAAGGGCAGTGTCAGGCCGAACTCAGCGCGGCGGAACACCGAGAGCGCGCCGACCAGCGTCAGGCCGAGCTGATGCTCGACGAGGCGGCCGCCGGGCGCGATCTTGCCGCTGCCGTCGCGCAGGACGAGCGGATCCTTGGCGTACGAGAGGAAGAGGCCGGCGTAGCCGCCGAGATGCCCGACGGGGAACGGGCTGTCGACGTTGAGGTAGCCGTTGCTCGTCGAGGACGGTTGAAAGTTCTGGGCGTCGAAGAGGGGCGCCGCGGTCGCCGGCCTCGCGATCGCCACCAATCCCACCACAACGAAGATCGACAAGGCCCGTGTCATGGAGGCGATGATCATCCTTGGCAGTTGCTGCCGCGCCGCCGGCGCAGCAGGAGCAGGGTGGCGACGAGCGCGAGCAGGCTGCTGGCTTCGGGCCGCCCGCCGGCGGCGCAGCCGAAGCCGCCGCCCGTGGCGAAGTAAGTGCCGCGCAGATCGGGCGACGCGTCAGGGCGCGGGCCGCCGTCGCTCGGCTGCAGATCGTCGCTCGCACCCGTCAGATCGGCGACGGTCGGCGACGTCAGATCGGCGAGCGGCGCGAGGTCGGGCGCTCCACCGAGGTCGAGGACGACCGCGAGGTCGGGCGGCGCCGGCGTCAGATCGGGTCGCGGCGAGAGGTCCACCGCGGGGCGCAGATCGACGGGCGCGGTCAGGTCGACGGGCGCGGTCAGGTCGACGGGCGCGGTCAGATCGACCGGTGGTGGCCTCAGATCGGCGGCCGGGCGGAGATCGACGCTCGGCAGCAGATCTGCCGGCGGCAACATGTCGACGCAGGCCGGATCGGGGCCGAAGACGCACGCGTTGTTGGTGCAGGCCGTCGCGATCGTGCAGGGCAGGCTCGGGGTGCAGTCCACCTTGGTCGTGCAGCAGTTCGACCCGCCGGGAGGCGAGGGGTTCTTGATCACCTGGCAGATCCCGCTGCTGCACTGGTTGACCTGGCAGACCCCGACGGCGCCGGAGCAGTCGGCGTCGATGCAGCACTGGTCGTTGCAGACCTCGGAGGCCTTGGTGGCGCCCTCGCAGAGCTTCTTGCCGAGGGGGCACTCGCACTGGTTGGTGGTGCGGTTGCAGGTCGACGTGCCGCCACAATCACTGTTCGAGTCACAGCAGCCGAACGGCGCCGTGCCGAGGGTGCGCTTCGAGACGTAGGTGCAGCTATAGCGGATGCAGGTCGGGTCGTCCTGGCAGGCGTTGGCGGCGGGGCAGTCGGTGCCGACGCCATTGACGGCGCAACAGCCGACGGAGTCTCCCGCGTAGAGGTTGGTGCAGGTTCCGTCGACGCCGTTGACGCCGCTCGAGACGCACGCGTCCGTCGTGCACGGGTTGCCGTCGTTGCAGTCGCCTGGGGCCTTGCAGCAAGTGACGCTCGCGGCTGGCAGGCAGACGTGCGCGATGCACGTCACCGTCACGCAGGCGCCGACCGTGACGCCCGCGCAGTCGGGGCTCGTGTTGCACGAGAGCAGCGCCGCGGAGATGGAGGCCGCCGCTGGCGGCTCGCCGCCGCACGAGACGAGCAGCGCCGCCAGGCTCGCCGCCACGCAGACACGCGTCATGGTCCCCGCACTCTACCACCAGCCGGTCCGCTCGGTCATCGCGAGAAATCGACAGTTCGGTTAGACTATCGACATTGGCTTTTTTGACGTAGCCTGAGGCTCTCAAAATATGCGCGCGATCCCTCTTACCATCGGCACCATCCTCGTCGCTGCGGGACTTCTGGCCTGCGGTCGCGTCAAGATCCCCGCCAACTGGGGCGGTGGCCTCGATCAGTCCGTCAACAACAGCGACGGCCCGGTCACCGGCGATCTGCCTCCGCCCGATCTGACGCCTCCCCCTGACCTCGTCGGGTCGGTGTGTGCGCAGTGCAGCATCAACGCGACCTGCGATCCGACCAACGCGACCACCCCCTGCACCTGCAAGGGCGGCTTCGTCGGCGACGGCAAGACCTGCACCGACGTCAACGAGTGCACGCTGATGGCGGCGGATTGTGACACCAACGCGACGTGCAACAACACGCTCGGCGGCTTTACCTGCACCTGCAAGCCCGGCTTCCGCAACGTCGGCGGCGGCATGGGCAAGGCGGGCGAGTGCAAG
>CAZPEY010000391.1:0-3356 GCA_964585665.1 uncultured Polyangiaceae bacterium
TGCTCGTCGCGCCCGACGACGCCGTAGCGCTCCGGATCGCGGACGTAGTAGCCGAACACGGTCGCGCCCTCGGTGCGCGCCGCCGCCTTGCGCACCAGCGGTGCGAGCCCGTGGCCATAGAAGATGTTGTCACCGAGCACGAGCGCCGAGGGCTTGCCGCCGACGAAGTCGCGCCCGATGACGAACGCCTGTGCGAGCCCGTTGGGGACCTGCTGCACGGCGTACGAGAAGCTCATCCCCCACTGCGAGCCGTCGCCGAGCAGCTCGGCGAAGCGCGGCGTGTCCTGCGGCGTCGAGATGACCAGCACCTCGCGGATGCCCGACAGCATCAGCGTCGAGAGCGGGTAGTAGATCATCGGCTTGTCGTGGATCGGCAGGAGCTGCTTGGACACGACACGGGTCAACGGGTAGAGGCGTGTACCCGAGCCGCCGGCGAGGATGATGCCTTTCATTGGTCAATATCCTTGATTAACTGGTCTTGGTTTCGTCGAAGTACTGATCGAGCGCGCTCTTCCAGTCAGGCATGACGTCGAGCCCGTGCAGCTTGAGCACGCGGCGCTCGAAGAGCGACATCTTGGGCCGCGCCGCCGCCGCGGCGATCTCGGCGGTGCGCACCTCGCGAAAGTTCGGCTCGACGCCGAGGCGGGCCACCAGGTGGCGAGCCACCTCGACCCAGGTCGCCGCGCCGTCGCAGGAGACGTGATAGGTCGCGGCGCGCGCCTGCGCCTCGACGAGTCGGACGAGCTGAAGGGCCGCCGCGCGCGCGGTGGTCGGTTGCACCTGACGCTCCCCATCGAGGGTCAGCGCCTTGCGCTCCGCGAGCAGGCCGCGCAGCTTCGACGAGAAGTTGCGCCCACCGCGCCCGTAGAGCCCCTGCACGCGGGCGACGACGACATCTGGATAGACCCGCTGCGCCAGCACCTCTCCCGCCCACTTGCTGCGCCCATAGACCGAGATCGGGTTGGGCGTATCGAGCTCGTCGTACGGCGTTGCCTTGCGGCCGTCGAAGACGAAGTCGGTCGAGATGTGGATCAGCTGCGCCCCGCTCCGTCGCGCGGCCCAGGCAGCGTTCTCGGCGCCCAGCGCGTTGGCCAGATAGGCCGCCTCGCTCTCCTTCTCGGCGCCATCGACATTGGTGTACGCCGCGCAGTTGACGATCGCGTCGACGCCAGCCGTCGTGGCGACGACGCGCTCCCGGACCGCGAGGTCGCAGCCGGCGCGATCGAGCGCGACGATCTCGTGCTGCTTCGCCGAGAGCTCCTCTCGCAGGTGCGTGCCGAGGAGGCCGCCAGCGCCGAGGATCGCAACTCTCATTTCTGGACCACGCCTCGGTCGCCGTAGTTCTTCTCGTACCAGCCGCGATAGTCACCCGACCGGATCGCCTGCCACCAGGGCTGGTTGTCGCGATACCACGCGATCGTCGAGCGCAAGCCCTCTTCGAGCTGGCGCTTGCGCACCCAGCCGAGCTCGCGCTCGATCTTCTCGTCGTTGATCGCGTAGCGACGGTCGTGACCGGGGCGATCTTTGACGTACTTGATCAGTGACTCGCCCTTGCCCAGCTCGCCGAGGATGGCGCGCACGATGTCGATGTTGGTGCGCTCGGAGCGGCCGCCGATGTTGTAGACCTCGCCCTCCTTGCCCTTGTCGAGCACCGTCGCCACGGCGGCGCAGTGATCCTCGACGTGGATCCAGTCGCGGACGTTCATGCCGTCGCCGTACACCGGCAGCGGCTGATCCGACATCGCGTTCAGGATCATCAGCGGGATGAGCTTCTCGGGGAACTGATACGGCCCGTAGTTGTTCGAGCAGCGCGTCGTCAGCGTCGGGAAGTGATAGGTCTCGAAGTAGGCGTGCACGAGATGATCCGAGCCCGCCTTCGACGCCGAGTACGGCGAGCGTGGCTGGATCGGGGTGCGCTCGGTGAACGCCGGGTCGTCCGGCCCCAGATCGCCGTACACCTCGTCGGTCGAGACGTGGACGAAGCGCTTGACGCCCGCGGCGCGCGCCTTCTCGAGCAGGGTCGCCGTGCCGACGACGTTGGTGCGCACGAAGGCGTCCGGCCCGAGGATCGAGCGATCGACGTGGCTCTCGGCGGCGAAGTGGACCACCGCCTCGATCTGGTACTCGCGCAGGACCTTCTCGACGAGGTCGCGGTCGCAGATGTCGCCCTTGACGAACTGGAAGCCCGTGACGTCGGCGAGCGAGGCGAGGTTGCCGGCGTAGGTCAGCGCATCGAGCACGACGAGCTGATCGTCTGGGTGAGCCTGCCGTCGGTAACGTACGAAGTTCGAGCCGATGAAGCCGGCTCCACCGGTGATCAGCAATTTCATGGGCTCGGAACATACAGGAGGAGGGCCGCGACGGGAAGAGAGCCACCGCACCCCACCTCGGCGGACCCAGGGGAGGACACGCGGGCTACTTGCTGTGCTCCTTGATCTGTCGCTCGAACGCGGCGGCGCGCGCCCGCGCCCCGACCGCCTCGTCGAGAGCCCCCTCGCGCGTCGCGATGTCGGCGAGCAACAGCTCGCGATCCCGACGCTCTGCCAGCGTCGCCGCGCCGGTCTGGAAGCTGCGCAGGAGCTGTCGCGCGCGCAGGGTCTCACCGCTCCGCAGCCACAGCCGCACCCCTTCGAGCACCATCGCCACCGAGGCCGGATTCGCCGCCGTGCCGAACGACAGGGCTCGCTCGAGCAGCACCTTGTCGCCGAGGGCACGGGCGGCACGCGCGGCGCGCAGGAAGCTCTCTGCCGAGCCCGGACGACTGTCGAGCAGGCGGACGATGAGCTTGCGCAGGAGGGCCGGATCGTTGGCCCGCTCCGCGAGCTCGACGGCGCGGCCCAGGCTGGCCTCGCTGCCCTCACTGACGTTGATGAACCGCTCGATCAGGCGTTCGCCGAGATCGAAGCGGCCGCGCGTGAACGCCTGCCGCGTCAGCTCGTCGAGCAGCGCCGGGAGCTGCGGCACCGCGTCGATCACGTCGTCGGACAGCGCTCGCACGAGCTCGTCCCAGGGGGGCGCCAAACCGCGCGCGATCGCAGCGCGATACTCGATCGCCGCTTGGCTGCGGTGCTTCATCGCGACCAGCACCCGCGCCGCCATCCAGTGCGACTTGGGCTCGGACGGTAGGCGGCGCATCGCCCGGTTCAGCGACGGCAAGGGGTTGCGATCGCGGGCGCGCAGGCTGCGCTCGGCGGCGAGCAGATCGAAGTAGCCGTCGGCCGGGTGGCGGCGGCGTGCGTCGTCGACGAGCGCCCCGGTCGTGGCAGGGTTGGCGCGCACCATCGACGCGACGTCCTTGAAGTCGCGATCGGGGAGCACGGGCAGCAGGATGCGCCCGATCACGGTCGTGCCGAGCA
>CAZPEY010000391.1:3456-4899 GCA_964585665.1 uncultured Polyangiaceae bacterium
TGCACCACGAAGTTCTCGGCGTAGACGAGCCGAACCCCTTCGTCGTCGGCGCGGTACGCGGCGACGGGCGCCTCGAAGGCGCCCCGCCCGACGCCGGTCAGCTTGTAGGTGCTCGCTGCGCTGAGCGCCGACAGCCAGCCGCGCGTCTTCTGGTTCGCCCAGAGCTCGCTCAGCTCCGCGGGACGAAGTCGGTGCCGCAAGCCCTCGGCGAGCAGCAGCGAGGGACCAGCGATCGCAAGCATCGCCACGACCGCCAGCCCCAGCCCGCGCCAGCGCCCGAAGCGCCGCCCGAGCATCCACACGGCGAGCAGCGCCCCGCCGGCGAAGAGGCCGAGCGCCCCGCCGCGTGAGCCGGTGTAGAGAGTCATCCCGGCGAGGAACCCTGCGACGGCGATCGCCGCGAACCGCCTGCTGCCCTGCAGCTCGATCCCGGCCCCGGCTGCGACGAGCGCACCGATCGAGAACAGCGACGCGGCGTGGTTGCCGTTGACGAAGCCGCCCCAGATCCCCGACCCGGGCCAGTTGGTGAACTCGTAGATGCCGAAGATCTTGGTGGTCCCCGAAGCCCGCTCGAGGAGCGCCGCGATCCCGACGACCACGGCCGAGGCGGCCAGCGCCGCAGCGACGGCGCGGCTGCGGCGAGTCGATCTCCCCACCGAGGTCGCGACCGCAAACGCGACGAGCAACATGAGATCGCGCAGCAAGGCGAAGAAGGTCGCAGCCGTATCGAGCGAGATCGGCATCCAGCCGACCTGGCCGACCTCGGAGCGAAGCTCGAAGGCCTCCGGGGACAGCGCGGACAGCAGCGCGGGGGGCAGCGGTAGGAGCTGCAGGGCCGAGAGCAGCGCGGACAGCGCGAAGAAGACGAGGAGGGGTCGCGCCCGCAGCCGATGCGAGCGCTGCGCGAGCGCCGCCGTACCGACGAACAACGTCGCCATGGCGAGGGCGAGCTGCGCGGCCGGCGGGGCCCCACCGACGAGCAACGGCGAGGCGACCGTCAGCGTGACGAGGCCGGCGAGAACCACGGCGGAGGAGCGAGGCCGCGACTCCGTCTCGGCCATCGGGTCAGAAGATCCGCTCAGGCACGTTTATGGTGTCGCCGGGTCGCAGATAGACGTTCTTGGCGCGTCCCGCGGCGATGTCCGAGAACGGCAGCGGGATGGTGATCTTCTGCCCCTTCTCGACGCGCACCAGCGTGGCGGAGTTCTTGTTCGCCAGCCCGGTGAAGCCGCCCGACATCGTGATCGCCTCGAGCGCGGTCAGCGCCGGCGTGTACGAGAGCGTGCCCTGCTTGTTGACCTGGCCGAGCACGACGATGCGCTTGCTCGTCTGCTCCTTGACCAGCACCGTCACCTGCGGATTGCGGAGGATGCCCTCACGCAGCCGGTCGGCGATCTTCTTCTCGGCCTGGCGCGGGTCGAGGCCAAGGACCTCGATCTCGCC
>CAZPEY010000392.1:0-4896 GCA_964585665.1 uncultured Polyangiaceae bacterium
CTGGTTCTCGTCGGCGCTGTGGCCGTTCTCGACGCTGGGCTGGCCGGAGAACACGCGCGAGCTCAAGACGTTCTATCCGACGTCGGTGATGGAGACGGGCTACGACATCCTGTTCTTCTGGGTCGCGCGCATGATGATGATGGGCCTGCACTTCATGAAGAAGGTGCCGTTCCGCACCGTCTTCCTGCACGCCATCGTCGTCGACGAGCACGGCGAGAAGATGTCCAAGGTCAAGGGCAACGTCATCGACCCGCTCGACGTGGTCTATGGCGCGACGCTCGACGACCTGGTCAAGAAGGCCAAGGACGGCCTCGCGCCCGACGGCGCGATCGCCAACATCAAGAAGTCGTTTCCGGACGGGATCCCGCCGGCGGGCGCCGACGCGCTGCGCTTCACGCTCGCGGCGCTCGCGGCGCAGGGGCGCAACATCCGCTTGTCGATCCAGCGCGTCGAGGGCTACCGCCACTTCGCCAACAAGCTGTGGAACGCGGCGCGCTTCTCGCTGATGAACCTGCAGGCGTTCGACCCCGATCGCTTCAACGACGCGCTACACGAATCTCCGACGGAGGCGGGCCTCGGCCTCGCCGACCGCTGGATCTTGTCGCGCCTCCAGCACGCGGTGCACGAGGTCGACGAGGCGCTCGAGTCGTATCGCTTCAACGACGCGGCGCAGGCGATCTACGGCTTCATCTGGCACGAGCTCTGCGACTGGTACATCGAGCTGTCGAAGTCGACGCTGCACGACGATCGCAACGACGTCAGCGTGCAGAAGCGACGGCGCGCGGCGCAAGGCACGCTCGCGCTGGCGCTCGAGACCGCGTGCCGGCTGCTGCATCCGTTCATGCCGTTCATCACCGAGGAGATCTGGCAGCAGATCCCGAAGGTGACCGGCACGCCGGCGTCGATTACGATCACGATGTACCCGGTAGCCCAGAAGGCGCTCTTCGACGACCAGGCCGAAGCGGACATCGATACGCTGCGCCAGGTGATCGTCGCGGTGCGCAACCTGCGCGCCGAGTACAACATCCCGCCGTCGCACCAGCTCGAGGTGACGCTGCAGGGCGGCACGCCGGAGCGGACCAAGCTGCTGCGCGAGCACGAGGTGCTGCTGCGCTCGCTGGCGCGCATCGGCACGCTGACCTTCGCCGCGGCAGGCGATCCGCCATCGGGGACGGTGGCGAGTCATGTCTACGAGCTGTCGGTGTGCGTCAAGCTCGCCGGCGCCGTCGACTTCGCCGCCGAGGTGGCGCGCCTCGAGAAGGATCAGGTCAAGACCAACAAGGAGCGTACGCAGCTCGTCGGTCGCCTGTCGAACGAGGCCTTCGTCGCGCGCGCCCCGGCCGAGATCGTCGAGAAGGAGCGCGCCCGGGTCGCCGAGCTCGAGGATCGCTTGAAGCGCACCGAGGCGAGCATCGCCCGCCTCAAGCAGCTCGGAGGCTTGGGCTGATGCCAGGACCCTCTCTCAAGCTCCGCCGTGACAACACGGCGCTCGTCGTCATCGACGCGCAGGATCGCCTCGCCTCGGCGATGCACAGCGACTCGCTCAACCGCGCGGTCAAGTCGTGGGTGAGCTTCGTCGAGATCGCGGCGCTGCTCAAGCTGCCGATCTGCGTCAGCGAACAGTACCCCAAGGGGCTCGGCCGCACGCTGCCGGTGCTTCGCGAGGCGCTGTCCAAGATGATGCCGCCGCCGCTGTTCATCGAGAAGACGGACTTCTCGCTCGCCGGGACGGCGCTGTTCAACCAGTTCCTCAACAACGGTCGCAAGCAGCTCATCCTCGTCGGGATGGAGACGCACATCTGTGTGTTTCAGACGGCGCGCGATCTGGCCGCGCGCGGCTACGAAGTCTACGTACCGCTCGACGGGGTCGTGTCGCGGGCGCGCCACAACTGGCGCATCGGCCTCGAGCTCATCCGCAACGCGGGCGGCACGGTGTCATCGATGGAGGCGCTGCTCTTCGATCTGATCGAGCGCGCCGAGGGAGACGAGTTCCGCGCCGTCTCCAAGATGGTCAAGTAGCTAGACGATACGCCGTGAGCACGTCGAGCCCGCGCCGCGCCTTCGTCACCGGCGTCACGGGCCAGGACGGCTCCTACCTCGCCGAGCTCTTGCTCGCGGAGGGCTACGAGGTGCACGGCCTCATCCGCCGCGCCTCGACGTTCAACACCGCCCGCCTCGACGGCATCTACCGCGATCCGCACGATCCGGGGGCGCGCCTCTTCCTCCACTACGGCGATCTGCTCGACGGTGCAGGCCTGACGCGCCTGATCTGCGAGCTCGGGCCCGACGAGATCTACAACCTCGGCGCGCAATCGCATGTGCGAGTGAGCTTCGACTGCCCCGACTACACGCACGACGTCGTCGCTGGCGGTGCGCTGCGCCTGTTCGAGGCGGCGCTGCTGCTGCAGCGTACGACCGGCAAGCAGCCGCGCATCTACCAAGCAGGATCGTCGGAGATGTTCGGCAACGCGGCGACTCCCCAGTCGGAGGAGACGCCGTTCTCGCCGCGCAGCCCCTACGCGGTCGCGAAGGTCGCCGCGCACCACTTCGCCCTGCAGTACCGCGACGTGTACGGCCTCCACATCAGCAACGGCATCCTGTTCAATCACGAGTCGCCGCGCCGCGGCGAGACGTTCGTGTCGCGCAAGATCACGCGCGCCGCCGCCCGCATCAAGCTGGGCCTCGACGACAAGCTCTACCTCGGCAACCTCGATGCGCGGCGCGATTGGGGGTTCGCTGGCGACTACGTGCGCGCCATGTGGCGCATGCTGCAGCTCGACGCGCCCGTCGATCTGGTGATCGCCACCGGCGCTTCGCGCTCCGTGCGCGAGCTGCTCGACCGGGCGTTCGGGCGGGTCGGGCTCGACTGGCAGCGCTTCGTCGAGCACGACCCTCGGTATCTACGACCGGGTGATCCGCGCGACTTCGTCGGCGACGCGAGCCGCGCCCGTGCCCGCCTCGGTTGGCAACCGTCGCTCGATTTTCCATCGCTGATCGATCGCATGGTCGACGCCGATCTGGCGCAGGCCGAGCGCGAGCGGGCGGCCCGTGGCTGAGCGGATCTTCGTGGCCGGCCATCGCGGCCTGGTCGGATCGGCGCTGGTGCGGCGGCTGCGGGCCGACGGGCGCGGCGACGCGCTGGTGCTGCGGACACGGGCCGAGCTCGACCTCATGCGGCGCGACGACGTGTTTCGCTTCTTCTCCGAGACACGCCCTACCGCCGTGCTGCTCGCCGCGGCGCGGGTTGGTGGCATCGCGGCCAACCAGCGCCAGCCCGTCGAGTTTCTCGTCGACAACCTGCTGATCCAGACGCACGTCATCGAGGCCGCGGCGCGCGCTGGCGTCGAGCGATTCGTGTTCTTCGGCAGCTCGTGCATCTATCCGCGGCTCGCGCCGCAGCCGATCCTCGAGAGCGCCCTGCACACCGGACCGCTCGAGCCGACCAACGCGGCCTACGCCCAGGCCAAGCTCGCCGGCCTGGCCCTCGTCGAGGCAGCGGCCCAGCAGCTCGGGCTGTCGGCGGTCAGCCTGCAGCCCAGCAACCTCTACGGCCCCGGCGATCACTTCGAGCGCGACGACGCGCACGTCGTGCCGGCGCTGCTGCGGCGGTTTCACGAGGCAGCGCGCGACGGCCGTGACGAGGTCGTCGTCTGGGGCACCGGCACGCCGCGCCGAGAGCTGCTCTACGTCGACGATCTGGCCGAGGCGGCGATCCGGCTGCTCGACGACCCCGACGCAGCCGGCCTCTACAACATCGGCAGCGACGAGGAGCGGACCATCGCGGAGCTGGCGCGCGAGCTCGCCGAGGTGGTTGGCTTCCGCGGGACCCTGCGCTTCGATCCGTCACGCCCCGACGGCACGCCACAAAAGCGCCTCGACTGCACGCGCATCCACGCGACCGGCTGGCGGGCGCGCGTCCCCCTCACCGAGGGGCTGCGGCGCACCTACGCCTGGTTCGTGAACAACGCCCGCTACTGAATCTCCTCGGCGTCGTAGATGTCGCCGAGGTGCGC
Source organism: uncultured Polyangiaceae bacterium (assembly GCA_964585665.1). Classification (GTDB taxonomy): domain Bacteria; phylum Myxococcota_A; class Polyangia; order Palsa-1104; family Palsa-1104; genus CAZPEY01. The sequence continues at coordinate 4,014 of CAZPEY010000392.1, forward strand.
GGTGTGGTTGAGTGAGAACACCGACGGACGCGTCTCCTCCCAGCGAACGACGGAGATGGAGGCGGGGCTGATGCGGAGGCGATAGAAGTCGGCCGGATCCATGCCGAGGAAGTGCGCGACGGCGAGGCGGATCGGCACCGAGTGGGTGACGACGACGATCTTGGCGCCGAGCTCGCTGTCGGCGAGGATCTGCTCGATGGAGGCGAGGACGCGCGTCCGCACCTCGGCGAGCGACTCGACGTCGGGGACGATGCGGGCCAAGGGCTGGACGCGGAACTGCTCGTACTCCTTGGTGCGCTCGACCTCATCGATGGAGCGCCCCTCCCACGAGCCGAGCTCCACGTCGATGAGCCGCACGTCGCGCGCCACGCCGAGGCCGTGCGGCGCGGCGATCGCCTGCGCGGTGTCGAGGGTGCGGAGCAGCGGCGAGGCGATGACGTCGGTGATCTCGATGCGCGCGAAGCGCTCGGACAGCACCGCGAGCTGCTGGCGGCCGACGTCGTTGAGCGGCTGATCGAGGCGGCCGAGGAGCTTGCGCTCGACCGCACACGCCGTCGCTGCGTTGCGCACCAGATAGAGGGTCGTAGACATCGCCGCGCAGACGATACCACGGACTAGAACCTCGTTCGTGAAATCGGTGTGACAGGTCGGGTCATGTACCGGTCGGTACGTAGACGGCCTGGGACGAGAGCGTCGATTTCGAGGTCCGTCGGCGCGCAAATCTCTGTTGACAGCCCCCGCCCTGAAGCGGTAGCTACTCCCTCGCTCTCGGGGATCGTCCAATGGCAGGACAACGGACTCTGACTCCGTTTATCTAGGTTCGAATCCTAGTCCCCGAACCGGCAGGAAACTGTTCGGCCCCATAGTCTAGCGGTTAGGACGT
>CAZPEY010000393.1:0-4881 GCA_964585665.1 uncultured Polyangiaceae bacterium
CGGCTCGGAGTTCCTCGGCTGGAACGGCGGCGGCTGCACCGGGACGAACTTCTCGTGCACCGTGACGATGAGCGGCGATCAAGAGGTGACCGCGACCTTCGGGCTCAAGAAGTACACGGTCACGATCGACAAGACCGGCAGCGGCACGGTCAGCGGCAACGGCCTCGACTGCGGTGCGACTTGCAGCGTCCAGCTCGATCACGGCACGACCATCAGCCTCACGGCGACGCCCGACGCGGAGTTCACCTTCGGCGGGTTCGGCGGCCCCTGCACGGGGGGCGGCTGCAACTTCACGCTGACCAGTGACGTGACGATCTCGGCGCTGTTCAGCCAGAACGATCCGGTCTTGCTCATCACCGTGGCCGGCGCGGGCGGCGTGTTCTCCTCGGCGGCCGGCATCTCGTGCGGCGGCCCGACGTGCTCGAAGACCTTCGCGCCCAACACCGTCGTCACCCTCACCGCCGATCCGACGTCCTCGACCACGACGGTCTTCGCCGGCTGGACCGGCGAGTGCGCCGGCACCGAGAGCTGCGTGGTGACGCTCGATCGCAGCAAGAACGTCACTGCGACCTTCGTGACCCGGCAGTTCCCGCTGACCATCTCGACCGTCGGCAGCGGCGTGGTCTCGGGCAGCGCCGTCGGGATCAGCTGTGGCGCGCAGTGCGTCGCGTCGATCAACTACAACACCTGGGTCGACCTCACCGCGACGCCGGGGCCGGGTCAACGCTTCGTCGGCTGGAGCGGCGACGTGCAGTCGAACTACTGCAACACCGGGACGCTGTGCCAGGTCAAGGTCCTGGCCTCGAAGAACGTCTCAGCAACGTTCGAGCCCGACGAGTTCGTCCTGAGCGTCACCAAGGCTGGCGCCGCGGCGACGACCGGCACCGTCACCGCGGACAGCGGCGCCATCAACTGCGGCGCGCAGTGCAAGGGCAGCTACGCCCGGAACGCGTCGGTCAAGCTCACCGCCGTCAGCAGCCCCGGCACCGTGTTCACCGGCTGGGACTACCTCGGCTGCTCGGGCACCGGGCCGTGCACCGTCAACATCGGCGCCGCGACCACGGTGACCGCGACGTTCAAGAAGCAGTATCCGCTCACCGTGCAGGGCGCCGGCCTCGGCACCGGCATCATCTACACCGAGAACGTCGGCGGCATCTACTGCGACACCGACTGCTCCGAGTTCTACGACGTCGGCACCAACGTCAAGCTGATGGCGAGCGTCCAGTTCGGCTCGGGCTCGACGTTCGCCGGCTGGAGTGGCGCGGGCTGCAGCGGTACCGGCGCCTGCTTCGTGACGATGGACGCGGCCAAGGACGTCGTCGCCCTGTTCGATCTCGCCTCGCACGCCGTGACCGCGGAGATCATCGGCGCCGGTCCCGGCACCGGCAACATCTACAGCGACAGCGGCATCGACTGCGGCACCGACTGCGGCACCAGCCTGATCCACGGCCAGAGCATCACCTTCGTCGCCACGCCCGCGCCCACCTACTACTTCACCGGCTGGGTCGCGCCCATCCTCAACGGTCCCTGCGACGGGTCGACCGATCCGACCTGCGTCCTGACGATCAACAGCGACACCCACATGCGAGCGGGCTTCGCTCAGCGCTTCTGGTCTCTCGACCTCTCGAAGGCCGGCACCGGCACCGGCACGGTCAGCTCCTCGCCCGGCGGCATCAACTGCAACGCCTTCTGTGCCAGCGGCTCGAACACCTTCCTCGACGGCTCGCTCGTCACGCTCACCGCGACGCCGTCGGCGAACCACGTCTTCGCCGGCTGGAGCGGCGCGGGCATCACCTGCAGCGGCACCGAGCCCTGCACGGTCCTGATGTCGCAGGCGCGCTCGGTGACGGCGACGTTCAACCTCGCCCAGCGCGGACTGCAGGTGACCAAGAGCGGCACAGGCACGGGCACCGTCGTCGCCACCAACAACGGCTCGCCCGCCGGCATCAGCTGCGGCGGCGACTGCAGCGAGTCGTACCCGCACGGCATCTCGTTCGGCATCGATCTCACGCCGACGCCCGATCTGGGCTTCGTCTTCGCCGGCTGGACGATCAACGGCAGCCAGGCCACCTGTCCGTCGACGGTGTGCAACCTGCCGATGACCACCGACGTGTTCGCGACCGCGCGCTTCGAGCCGGCGACGATGGCCCTCAACGTCACCAAGGCAGGCAGCGGTACCGGCACGGTCACGACGCTCATCGCCGGCATCAACTGCGGCTCGACCTGCAGCAAGGACTACGCGTACGGCAGCAGCCCGCAGCTGAACGCCTCGCCCGACGTCGGCTCGAAGTTCTCCGGCTGGGCGGGCGGCGGCTGCAGCGGCACCGGCTCCTGCACCGTCACGATGGATCAGGTACGCAACGTCACGGCGTACTTCGAGCCGAGCGGCGCAGCGACGATGCCGCTCGGCATCTTGAAGGCGGGCAACGGCGCCGGAACGGTCACCGCCACCGGCATCAACTGCGGCGGCGACTGCGCGGAGCTCTACGCCCTCAACGCCGTCGTGCCGCTCACCGCGACGCCGGATCCGGGCTCGTACCTCGATAGCTGGTCGGGCGGCGGTTGCTCGGGATCTGGGGCCTGCAGCGTCACCATGAGCGCGGCGACACAGGTGACCGCGACCTTCAAGAAGAGCCCCTCGCTGCTCACGATCAACAAGACCGGCGCGGGCAAGGTGAGCGGCACTGGCATCGACTGCGGCGGCGACTGCTCGGAGGCAGTCGCCTACGGCGACACCGTCGTACTGACGGCGACCCCCGATCCGGGCCAGAGCTTCCTCGGCTGGGGCGGCCCCTGCGGCGGCACCGGAGCCTGCGCGGTGCAGGTCACTGCTGCCGTCGAGGTGACGGCGATCTTCTCCACCAACAACTACGTCGTGTCGATCACGCGCTCGGGCGCCGGGACGGGCAGCATCGGCTCGGCCCCGATCGGCATCAACTGCCCGGCGACGGCCTGCTCCAACACGTTCGCGTACGGCACCGTGGTCACGCTGACCGCGACACCCGGCGCGGGCGCGACGTTCGACGGCTGGACCGGCGCGGGCTGCGGCGGCACCGGCACCTGCCAGTTCACCGTCACCGGCCCGACGACGATCGACGCGGCGTTCGGCGACACCAACTTCACGCTGACCACGTCGACCGACGGGGACGGCACCGGCTCGCTCGCGTCGACCCCGGCGGGCATCGCCTGCCCGGGCGACTGCAGCCAGAGCTACGTCTTCGGCACGTTCGTCGAGCTCGCGGCCACGCCGGACGCCGGCTCCGACTTCACGGGCTGGAGCGTCCCCGAGTGCCCGCCGATCGACACCTGCGTCGTCGAGATCAACGCCAGTCGATCCGTCAAGGCGACCTTCACCAAGCGCAAGCACCTGCTCACGGTCGAGGCCATCGGTACGGGCACGGGCACCATCGGCGGCGCCGCGGGCATCGACTGCGGCAGCGACTGCTTCGAGTCGATCGTCGAAGGCTCGAACGTCACGCTCGTGGCGACCGCAGCCACCGGCTCGACGTTCACCGGCTGGAGCCTCGCGAGCTGCCCGGGCACCGGCAACTGCCAGGTCACGATGGATCAGGCCAAGCACATCCAGGCCACCTTCACGCTCAACAACTACACGGTCACCGTGACGCGCGCCGGCGCGACCGGCAGCAACCTCGCCGTGCTCAGCACGGTGCCTGGCGTCGACGGCACCTTCCTCGTCTGCGGCAGCCAGTGCGTCAAGTCGTTCCAGTACGGATCGATCGTCACGCTCTACCCGAACGCGGTCGCCAACAATGTCGACTCCTTCGTCGGCTGGAGCGGCGAGGGCTGCTCGGGCACCGGGCCTTGCATCCTCTCGCTCACGCAGAACCGCGCCGTGACGGCGACCTTCGCGTCGCTCAACCGCATGTTCGTCACCTCGTCGAAGCACACCGGCAACCTCGGCGGCCTCGCCGGTGCCGACGCGATCTGCCAGGCGCGCGCCACCGAAGCGGGCCTCTCGGGCACCTACAAGGCGTGGCTCTCGACGGCGACCACCTCGGCCGCCTCGCGGCTCGGCGCGGCGCGCGGCTGGGTGTCGACGGCGGGCACCCCCGTCCTCGACCGGGTCGCCGACCTCGCGATCGACAACGTCATGTACCCACCGAGCGTCGACGAGCGCGGCAACTATCAGGTCTCGACCGACGTGCAGACCGGCACCGCGCCGAACGGCACCTTCGACACCGGCGCCGAGAGCTCGACCTGCAGCGACTGGACCTCGGCGGCGGCGTCGCAGAAGCGCCTCGTCGGCTCCCTGACCGCCAACAGCTCGCTGCTCACCTCGATGGGCTACGCCTCCTGCGATCAGCCGCGCCGCCTCTATTGTTTCGGGGTCGACAACACCACGCCGCTCGCCTACCCGAACCAGTTCTCCGGGCGACGCGCGTTCACGTCGACGGCGGACTTCAACCCGGCGACCGGCCTCGCCGGCGCCGACGCGCTCTGCCAGGCCGAGGCGACGAGCGCCAGCCTGCCCGGCACGTACCGCGCGCTCCTCGCCACCTCGACGAGCTCGGCGCTCTCGCGCTTCGACATCGTCAACAACCTGACGGGCTGGACGCGCGTCGACGGCATCCCGGTGGCCACGCCCGCCATCTTCCAGTTCTTCACCGCGCTGACCTCGGCGCCGAACGTCAACGCGGACAAGACCCTCCACTTCGGGAACGCCCCGATCTTCACCGGCAGCGGCAACCTGCAGGGGCCCGGCACGCTCGCCTCGACGTGCAACGACTGGACGACGAGCAGCGGGGCCGTCAACGCCACTGTCGGTCTCGCCGGCGATGCGCGGCAGGATCGCTGGCTCTCGGCCCTCGGCAACGTCAGCTGCAACACGCCGCGCCGCATCGTCTGCATGCAGCAGTAGCG
>CAZPEY010000394.1:0-4800 GCA_964585665.1 uncultured Polyangiaceae bacterium
CGAAGGCCCGATCTTCGCCAACGTCGTCCTGGGGGACGAGATCAACCGCGCACCCGGCCGCACCCAGTCGGCGCTCCTCGAGGCGATGGGCGAGCAGCAGGTGACGATCGAGGGTGAGACCCGGGCGTTGCCGTTCCCGTTCTTCGTGGTCGCGACGCAGAACCCCATCGAGTACGAGGGCACCTACCCCTTGCCCGAGGCGCAGATCGATCGCTTCCTCCTCCGCGTTCGGCTCGGCTACCCCAAGGCGCAGGCCGAGCGCCGGATGCTCGAGCACTACGCATCGGCGGAGCGACACCTCCAGGTCCAGCCGGTGCTGTCGCCGATCGGCGTCGCCGAGCTGCAGAAGCTCGTCGACCGCGTCCACACGAGCGAGGAGATCTACGACTACGTGATCGCGCTGGCGCAGTTCACACGCGAGCACCGCCACGTCGCCCTCCCGGTCTCGCCGCGCGCGTCGCTGCAGCTCCTGTCGGCGAGCAAGGCGCGCGCCCTCTCCGAAGGGCGTGGCTTCGTGCTGCCCGACGACATTCGCGCCTTGCTGCCGCACGTCCTCGGCCACCGGCTGGTCCTCCACCCCGAGGCTGCCGACGAAGGTGTCACGGTCGAGCGCGTGCTCGCCGATGCCGAGACTCGCGTCGGCTTTCGCGGGCGGCCGCACTCGGCGCACCAGGGGGGCTGAGCGGCGTGGCGATTCGACGCACCGGCAGCGGTCGCCCCCCCGCGCTGACGGCGCGGGCGCACGCCTGGCTGTGGACGGGGGGCGTGGCGATCGCGGTCGGCCTGCTTGGCGGACACGCCGACGGCGTGCGGCTCGGGCTCGGTCTCTGGCTGGTGCTCTTCGGCCTGTACGTGCACGGCCTGCGCGCAGCGATCGCCGTCTGGCGGCGCCAGATCGGGGTGCGCTGGGAAGTGCCCGAGGGGGCGCTGCCGCTCGGCGAGCCGATCGCCACCCGCGTCGTCGTCGGGAACCGCGGTCCAGCCCGGCTGTTTGGGCTGCGCCTCAGGCTCGTGGTCGGGGGGGCGATCGGCGCCCCGGCCGAGCTCGTCGGCCAGGCGCTGCCAGAGCGCGAGACGCAGTTCCCCGTCGAGCTGCGGCCGCGCGCCTTTGGTTCGGCGCAGCTCCATGGCGTCTATCTGACCGCCACCGATCGGTTCGGCCTGCTGCTCGTCGAGGCGTACTTTCCACTCCCGACGACGTTGCGCATCCGCGTGCCACGCAGCGGCGAGACGACGCGCTCCCCGGTGCGCCTGGCCGAGCGTCCGACGGAGAGCGCCCGTCCCGAGCGGCGCCGGGCCCGGCGCGGCGAAGAGGTTCCCGAGATCCAGAAGCTGCGCGACTGGCAGCCGGGCGATCCGTATCGACGCATCGCGTGGCACAAGACGGCGCGGACCGGCCGCTTGCTGGTGCGGGAGCTCGATCGCGCGCCGGCCGGCGATCTGCTGCTGCTCGTCGACGTCGGTCCGTCGATGCGGGCGGGTGAGCCGGGGCGTCGGCCGGTTGATCGCGCGCTGCTGTCGGCGCTGCGCCTGGTACGGCGCGGCCTCGGCGATGGCTATCGCATCGGGCTCTGCCTCTTCGACCTCGCCCCGCTCGGGCGTGTCCCGATCGGACGCGGCTCGTCGATCCGCCTGCAGTGCGAGGAGCTGATCGAGTCGTGGCAGACGCTCGGCCAGCTCGCCGATCATGGGCTCTCGGAGAGCGAGCTCGGCGGCCTCGTCGGTCGGTACCTGCTCGTCCAGCACGGGCTCGACGTACGCACCAACCCACCCCCCGTCGACGATCCGCACTGGGCGCGGCTGCTCGTCTCGCCCTCGGGCGAGCTCTACGACGTCGACGACCTCCTCCACGCGCTGCGCGATCGGCTCGCGCACCTCGATCCGCCCGGCACGCCCACCGGAGAGCGGCTGCGGCGATTTGCCGTCGAGCGAGGGCTCGAGCTCGGCTGGCGCCCCGGCGGGCAGCCGGTGCAGCGAACGCGTGTGGCGCAGACGTTGGTAAAGCTGCTTGACGAAATGCCCGCGCGCACGACCGCGATCCTGTGGAGCGATCTGCAGGAGATCGATCTCGCCGCGCTGCGGGGCCTGCCGGCGCGCCTGGGAAGGCGCGGCTGCACCGTGCGCCTCCAGCCGCTCAGCAGCCTGCTCACCGACCGGGGCCGTGCCGGGGACGCCCCGGGTGCCGGCGCGGCCTCCGCTGCTGGCGACGGCACGGCAGAGCGCCTCGCCCGTCTCCAGGGGCGCGAGCTCCTGCGCCGCGCGGCGCGCCTCCAGAGTCGGGCACGTGCCGTCGGATTGCGCGTTGGCGGCCCGCGTGCAACTTCGCACATTGACGGGCTGCGCGTTGTGAAATAGAAAGCACACAATTTCTTGAGGAGTCCCGCGCTATGGCCACGATGATTACCGAGGAGTGCATCAACTGCGGCGCGTGTGAGCCGGAGTGCCCGAACGAGGCAATCTCCGAGGGGGATGATATCTACGTCATCGATCCGAACCTGTGCACCGAGTGCGTGGGCTTCCACGACTACGAGGCCTGCCAGGCGGTCTGCCCGGTCGAGTGCTGCATCCCGGATCCGAACAACAAGGAGACCGAGGAGCAGCTCTACGGTCGCGCTGTCTCGCTCCACCCCGACAAGCAGCTCCCCGCCCTGGGCGCGCTGCCGGCGAACCTGTCGCGCTTCCGCAAGTAGGCGCGACGGATCCAAAGGGCCAAAGGGTCAGATGTCGCCCGGCGCCGCGCCCGCCCAGGTCATTGCCATCGACGGCCCCGCCGGTGCTGGCAAGTCCTCGGTGGCGCGGGCGCTCGCCGAGCGGCTCGGTTTCTTTCTCCTCGACACCGGCGCGATCTACCGGGCCCTGGCGTGGCAGGCGCTCGAGTCGGGCATTCCGCTCGACGCTGGCGAGCGGCTCGCTGAGCTGGCGGCCAACCTCGACATCCGCTTTCTCCCGGGCCGACGGGTCACCGTCGGCGACACCGACGTCACCGAGTCGATTCGCTCCCCCGCGGTGTCGCTCGCCGCGTCCCAGGTCTCGGCGCACCCCAAGGTGCGAGAGGCGCTGCTCGAGATCCAGCGGCAGCTGGCCCGCCTGGGCCGCTGCGTCGTCGAGGGCCGCGACATCGGCACCGTCGTCCTGCCCTGGGCACCGTGCAAGTTCTTCATGACCGCCTCGGCAGAGGTACGCGCCAAGCGGCGCTTCGACGAGCTGGCCGCCAAGGGCATCGACGTCGACTTCGCTTCGACGCTCGCCGAGATCAAAGAGCGCGACCGTCGGGACGAGACGCGGGAGGTCGCGCCCCTCATCGCGGCGGCGGACGCGATCCGCGTCGACACGAGCGAGCTTGGGCAGCAGGCGGTCATCGACAAGATGGTCGAGCTGGCGCGCAAGCGCCTCAAGCTCTGAGTCGGTCGCGCTTGACCTTCAGAGGATAGATCTCTAGGGTCCGCCTCGCTTCTCGAGGGCACCATGCGCACCACGAAATTCACGCTGTCGATTCTGCTGTTCGCCGCCGCGTCCGCCTGCACCGCGCTCAACCCCAACTTCGAAGGCAAGGGCCAGGGCAACAACGACCTTGGCTCCATCGCCCAGCAGGGCGCTGCGGATCTGGCCGTCGCGGCGAGCGTCGACCTTGCGACGCCACCCGTCGCTGCGCCCCCCGATCTGGCGCAAGTGACGCCGCCGCCCGACCTCGCGTCCCCTCCGGCCAAGGCCGATCTGTCGACGCCCCCCGACCTGCTCTGGTCTTGGCCCTGGCCGAGCCCCGACTTCGGCTCGCAGTCGCTCGACCTCGGCGGCGCCTCCTGCGTGCTCGGCACCCCCAACGAGTGCAAGGGCCCGAACGAGCAGTGGGTTCCCCAGGATCAGCGCTGCTGCATCTATGGGGTCGCCTTCTGCATCGACGGCTGGAAGCCGGACTGCGAGAGCGTCGGGGGCGCCTGGAGCGGCTCGACCTGCTGTCTCCCGGCGCCCGAGGCGACCTGCGTCGTCGGCTACAAGTCCGAGTGCGACGACGAGGGGGAGCGCTGGACGGGGAGCAAGTGCTGCGTCGACGGCAAGCTCGACTGCCAGCCCGCCGCCAAGAAGGACTGCGACGGCGACCACGAGCACTACACCGGCATCCTCTGCTGCAAGAAGTAGCCAATTCGCGGCATTTTCCGTCTGCAACGAGCCTGCAGCGCTGCCCCTCCGATCTGGCTTGACGGGGGTGGTGCAGGTGTTTAGTCTCCGCATCCACTCGTAGTAGATCTGCCTCGGCAAATCCGACCGCGAGAATAAAAAGTCCGAAGGGAAACTAGTTCGCATGCTGCAAAACACCACTGGGAGCAACGAGTCGTTCGCTGAGCTTTTCGAGGAGAGCCTCAAGCGCGACAACATCAAGGAAGGCGGGATCGTTCGCGGTCGCGTCGTCCAGCTGACCAAAGACTTCGTCGTCGTCGATATCGGCTACAAGTCCGAGGGTCAGGTGCCGATCGAGGAGTTCACGGCGGCCGATGGCACCGTCACGGTCAAGCCGGGCGATGACGTCGACGTCTATCTCGAGAGCCGCGAGAACGAGGCGGGGCTCTGCGAGCTGTCCAAGGAGAAGGCCGATCGTCTGAAGGTGTGGGACGAGATCTCCGAGGCCTGCGAGCGCGACGAGCTCATCGAGGGCACGATCACGGCGCGCGTCAAGGGTGGCCTCTCGGTCACCATCAAGGGCGGCGTCAAGGCCTTCCTCCCGGGGTCGCAGGTGGACCTCCGTCCGGTGCGCAATCTCGACGCGTACATCGGCAAGGGCCACAAGTTCAAGGTCATCAAGTT
>CAZPEY010000395.1:0-1968 GCA_964585665.1 uncultured Polyangiaceae bacterium
CGTTCGACAAGTGGGAGCCCAAGCTGACGCTGACCCTCGGCAGCGGGACGTTCTAACCAGCGAGCGGCTAGAAGCGGAAGCCGACGAGCGGCTCGACCTTGGCCTGCCTCGCCGACGACACTTCGCCGGAGCCGAGGGCGACGAACGTGGCGCCCGCTGCGGACAACCCAAGGCCCAGCACGTCGAGGACGACACCGCCTGCGATCAGCCCGAACTTCGTGCCTTTTTCGTCGGAGTCACCACCGTTGAGCGGAGTCTGGACGTACCACGGGCCCACCGACGCGACGAGCGCCAAGAACCCGAAGCCGAGCATCAGGCTGCCGGCCACCAGCCGTACCCGGCCGCGGTTCGGGGCCACCGGCGGTGGCGGCGCGGAAACCGCTCGCGCCGCGCCCTTGGCCCTCTCGCAGACCGAGAACGGAAAACAGTCCTGATCTTCGCAGTCCTCGTAGCCGTCGAGGTCGTTGTCGAGGTGGTCCGTGCACGCCGCGAAGGTGTTCTCTGGACTGGCACGCCGCGACTCGACGCTGGTCGGCGCCGCCCCAGCCGAGCCGCTGACGAGCAAAGCGGGCAGAAGCAGTGTGGCGCCAAGAAACCTTGTGTCTCTCATGCCCAGAGAGACACCGCCTCCTACTTGATGTTGTACTTTTGGAGCTTGTCGCAGAAGGTCGACTTCGGCATCGACAGGTCGCGCGCCGCCTGACGTCGGCTGCCCCCGGCGCGGCCGAGGGCCTCGACGAGGGCCTGACGCTCGAGGTCGGCGAGCGTCTTTTGCGGGGCAGCCCCGGCGGCCTTGAGGCCGTTGACCAGGCGCAGCGCCTCGGCGGTGATCTCCGTCGACGATGAGAACGCGGCCGCCTGCTCGAGCACGTTGCGCAGCTCGCGGACATTGCCCGGCCAGGCGTGCTGGCGCAGACGCACCACCGCGTCGGGCTTGACCCGATAGTGCGTCGTCGGGAAGCAGCGTCGCAGCAGGTGCTCGGCGAGCAGCGGCAGATCCTCGAGGCGCTCGCGGAGCGGCGGGCTGCGCAGCTCGCAGCCGTTGATGCGGTAGAAGAGATCCTGGCGAAACTCCGTCGGAGGCAGCGGCGTATGGGTGGCCGACACGACGCGCACGTCGATCGGGATCTCGCGGTTGCCGCCCACCGGGCGGATGCGGCGCGTCTCGAGCGCTCTCAACAGCCGCGACTGGAGCTCGATGGGCAGCTCGCCGATCTCGTCGAGGAACAGCGTCCCGCCGTCCGCCTCCTCGAACAGCCCCACGCGCCGCGCCGCCGCCCCGGTGAAGGCGCCCGCTTCGTGGCCGAACAGCTCGGACTCGATGAGCTCCCGCGGCAGGGTCGCGCAGTTGACCGCGACGAAGGCGCCTTTGCGCCCCGAGACGCGGTGAATCGCTTCTGCAATCAGCTCTTTGCCGGTGCCCGTCTCGCCGCGGATCAGGACCGACAGCGACTTCGGCCCGATGCGCTCGATCTCGCGCCGCAGGTGCACCATCGCGAGCGACTCGCCCACTAGCAGCGAGCGCAGCGCGCTGGTCTCCTTGAGGTCGATCACCGACAGCAGCAGATCGCCGATCAGCAGCACCGCACCGACGGAGACCTCGGCCTCCCCCACCCGCGCTCCATTGACGAACGTGCCGTTGGTCGAGCCGAGATCGCACACGCGCACCCGCGATCCGAGCGGCTCGAGCAGGCAGTGGCGGCGCGACACCTTCGGATCGCGCAGCACCACGTCGTTGCTGCTCGACTGACCGATCTGCAGCGGTCGATCGATGCGGAACTGGCTGCCATCGGGCAACCGCAGCGCCAGCACCCGATCCTGGACCAGGTCTTCTTGCGGCTGGGTCGGGCTGGTGTGATCGAGACGGTGATCGAGTGGTACGACGAACGAGCGCGCCATCGCCAGGTGCATCCCTTGTCCTCCGTGGGGACTGGCCCCACCTTCACCCACGGATCAGGTATCGGCGGA
>CAZPEY010000395.1:2068-4781 GCA_964585665.1 uncultured Polyangiaceae bacterium
ACGAAGTGGTACTCGGCGAAGCGGGCCTCGTCGGCCAGGAAGGCGGCGGTGTGGAACTGACGGCGCCCACCGACGATGGGGATGTCGTGCTTCTGGTGCAGCATCTCGTGATAGACGATCCACTCGACGAAGACGCGCGGCACGAACTCGCGATCGAGCGACGGGTGGATGCGGATCAGCCGGTCCTCGACGGAGTAGGAGCCCATCTTGATCGAGTTGCGCCGCCGCTTGCGCGCCTGCGCCGACGGACGCTGGCCCCAGGTGATGCGCGCCTCGATCTGGCCGAGGAAGTATTTCCGATTCACGTCGTCATAGATGGAGCGCAGATCATGGACCTCGCCCTCCGAGACGATCGTGACCTCGGTGACGCGCTGGCGCGCGGGGCGCCGGATCTTGCGGTGGTTGAGATCGATGAAGTGACCGAGCAGGCGCGACGCCTCCCGATCGTTCTGCCCGACGTAGCGGCCGAGCGCCTGGACGACGTCGTGATCGGCCTCGAGGAACATGTGGTGCAGGCGCAGCCGGTAGCGACCGCGCTCGCGCTTGACCGAGATCATCGTGTGGTGATTGTCGGTGAGCGAGAGGTTGATCTGGCCGTGCGGGACGAAGTTGGCGATCAGGCGCTCCAGGCGAAACCGCGCCTGCTCGTCTTCGTGGGGGACTGCGTGGCGAGCCGGCGGAGGCAACCCTGGGACGTCGTCGATCGTGACAGGCTCGACCGAGCGGCTGGCCCGCGCGGACCGGGGCGCCGAAGTCGACTCGGCTGTGGCGAAGGAAAACGACGTCTGGTGGAACCTTCTCACACGTCCTCCCGGCGCGGCGTCATGACCTGAAAATTGTAGATCGGTCCATGGACCACAGCAATTTTGAGCCGCTAGAACCGCGCGTCGCCGCGTCGCCCAAGCTCATGATCTACTTCTAGAAGTTGACGCGATCCGCCGTGATCTAAACCACTTGTGATTGCGCGGATTCGAAAGTAAGGTGGGGCTCCCTACATCTGGATTGAAGGAGCGGGAGCATGAAGCGGATCGCGCTAAGTATGTTTGCCCTGATCGGCGTCGCTGCGGCGGTCGGCGTCGGCTGTAAGCACGACAATAACAACGGCAACGACGACATGGCCGGGCTCGACATGGCCGGAGGAGGCAACGACCTGTCGGTCGTCAGCGACATGGCGATGCGCACGCCCGCCAACGGACAGGTGATCATCGCCGAGATCGACGGCAAGGTGTACTCGGCCTCCGGTCCCGATGGCGGCATCGTGGGCACGGGGGGCATGCACGCCATCGCGGCGATCGCCTCCTTCCCCGAGTTCGAGCCGCTGCTCGGCGCCAACGACGAGAGCAACCTGAAGTTCCTGCCAACGCCGGGCGGCTGCTCGGTCTACACCTACGATCCGCTGGCAGGCGATCTGCCGGAGGCGTCGGCCAACGCGGGCGCCATCAGCGCCGGCGTGCTCAACGGCGGCATCGGCGGCTTCGCGCCGCCGGCGGCGATCACCGATCCGCTGCCGAGCGGCGGCGTCGGCATCGGGTGCGCGCGCGACGCGACAGCCGGCCAGTATGGCTGCGTGTTCCAGGCCTTCGACAAGGACATGGCGACGTCGCAGTGGGCCGGGATCCTCACCTCGAGCGCGGTCTTCCCGCCGCTGCTCGGCACCTGCCCGCCCAACTACTTCGACGCCGGCGGCGTCTGCCTGCCGATGCTGATGCCCAACACCCTCTCGATCAGCGTGGCCGGCAGCAGCGGGCCGTTCGCGACTGGCACCAACGCCTCCAAGGCCAACGTCACGGTGCCGGGCAAGCTCACCGTCACCGGCATCAAGCTCGGCAGCACCAGCCTGACCCTGCCAAGCGCGGGCTCGTCGGCGCTCGAAGCGCTCGACGGCAACCTCACCTCGGACGCGGCCCTCGAGGTCTCGTTCACCTGCGGCGGCTCGGGCGCCGGCTCGTGCACGTCGACGGGCGGGACCGAGGCGGGCATCGTCGGCCTCCTGGCGACGACCAGCGCGGCGCCCCGTGGTCTGACCCCAGCGGCGACGGCCAAGGTCGCGGTCGCGCAGTGCGTGGCGGCGGCTGACGCGGGCAAGATCTCCATGACCGCGTCGCAGGTCACCAAGCTGCGCGCCGCGGCGGCGGGTGGCTCGATTCGCTTCATCCTCGCCCGCATCAACGCGCAGGTCGACGGCGAGAACACGCCGCGCCTCATCGTCCGCGGCGCGGGTCGCGGCGAGTTCGCGTACATCAACCAGTAGTCGAGCTCAGCTTCACCACAGGCGCCGGGGGGCGACTCCCGGCGCCTTTTTTTTGGCGGAGCTCCGAAGCCTTCGCGATCCGCATGGACCAGCGCAGAGAGGGGCTCTACGCTCTGAAGTGTGAAGGTCAAGGTGCTCTACTTCGCGGCGGCGCGGGAACACGCTGGCATCGACCGCGAGATCTTGGAGTTGGACGGTCCGCTCACGCTGGGCGAGCTGCTGTCCTCGCTGTGCGAGAAGCGGACGCGGCTGGGTGAGATCCGGAGCGCGCTGCGCCTGGCCGTGAACCTGGAGTTCGTGGCCGAGCCGACGCCGCTGTACGACGGGGACGAGGTGGCGCTGATCCCGCCGGTGTCGGGCGGATGACGCCGCGAGCGAGCAGCGGGCGCGATCCGTGACACCCGGCTAGGACGCGAGCGAGAGCGACCGGTTGGTCGGCGCTCTAGTTGCCGATCTCGACGG
>CAZPEY010000396.1:0-4768 GCA_964585665.1 uncultured Polyangiaceae bacterium
TACGGCTCTTGATCGCGCGTGTCGAGGAGCGGCCCGTGATCGAGCCAGTGCGTCGCGGCGCGCTTGCCCGCCTCGTACATCGCGGTCATCGCCTTCTCCTCGAAGTAGAGGTACGAGCCGGCGTTGAAGATGCGGCTCGACTCGGGGCGGATCGAGCGGAACAGATCGACGATCTTACCGTGGTCGTCGCTCTCGCCGCGCGCGCGGGCTAGCTCGTTGCGCACCAAGAGGAGCTTGCGGTCGACGCTGTAGGCGTTCTCGAGGAAGGAGTCGGCGAGGCGCTCGACCGCGTCGCCGAACGTCTCCATGCCGCCGGTCGAGCCCTTGTAGCGCGGCGTGACGAGCACCGGCACGATGCGGCGCGCTCCGAGCGCCACCGTCGGCGCCAGCGGCGTGTTGACCAGGAGTCCGCCATCCCACAGCTCGAGCTTGCCGACGCGCACCGAGTTGAAGAGCAGCGGGATCGACGCCGAGGCGAGGATCATGTCGGGCGTGATCTCGGGCTCGTAGCGATAGTGCGCGTCGCTCGCGCCCTGCGACTTCTTCGGCTTGCGGTTGACGATGCGGATGACGCCGCCGGTCTGCACGTCGACGACGTTGATCGCGAGCGCGACCTCGGTGGCGCGCAGCGAGCGCTGGCGCAGCGCCTTGACGATCCGCTCGCGCACCGGCGTCGTGTCGAACAGGTACGACGTGACGATCGAGTCGAGCAGATCGGAGAAGGTGTCGAAGCGGGCCGTCAGCATGTACTCGAGCGCCATCGCCGCGATGCCGCTCTGCCGATACCAGCGGTGCTTCCAAAGCAGGCCACCCAGGATCTTGAGCTCGCGGCCGCGCTGTCCGAGCGGCCTCCCGGGTTCGCGCGACAGGAGCCGCAGCAGCGCCGAGCGCAGCGAGCGAAAGAACACCTCGTTGGCGATCACCGGCGGCTTGCGCCCGAGATCGAGCCAGAACTCGAGCATGTCCTCGGGCGGTACGCCCGCGGCGATCAGCGCGCCGTTGAGCGCGCCGGCCGACGTGCCGCTCACGACGGCAGGCAGCGCGCGCATGCCGCGCGGATCGCGCAGCAGCACCTCCCAGACCCCGACCTGAAACGCACCGCGCGCGCCGCCACCCGAGAGGACCAGACCAATGGGAGACGCAGGATCGTACTTGAGCGAGGCCACGCCCCACTATCGCAGGCGGGCCTACCGACGGCAACTTTCAGCGGCGCGGCGCCCACAGCCACGGCAGGCGCGGCGGCGAGGTCGGCGTCCGTCGCTGCGCTGGCGGCGTGTAGCTCCACGATCCGCTGAGGTTGCGGGTGCCGACCGGATCGGTCAGCGACGGTAGCGTCAGGGAGTAGGTGACGTGGATGTCGCTCGGCTTGCTCGGCCAGAAGTAGAAGATCGCGAAGCTCGCCTGGTGGGTCGCGTCGTCGCGCAGGATGGAGTGCAGCTCGTACCAGCTGACCTGGCCGCAGGCGGTGCAGTCGACGACCTCGAACGGCAGCAGCACCGTGTCCGTCGAGTCGAAGCCGAACTGCCCGGGCTGGCCGTCGTTGACGGCGAGGCGCGGCGCGGTCGCGGCAAAGCCCTGGGCGAGCGCGACGTCGAGCGCGAGCGCTGGCAGCTCGACGCTCACCGTCGACGCCGTGGTCGTGCCGAGGCAGGTCCCGGTCGTGTCCTCGTAGCTCATGGCCGTGCCGTCGGTGCCCTCGAAGTAGGCGTAGACGAGCTTGTCGTCCGCGGTGCAGTAGAGCCACAAGACGTAGAGCGCCGTCTCGTCGGCGGCAATCGTCTGATACAGCGTGTAGCCTTGATCGGGCCAGGCCTGGCGCTCGTGCGCGAAGGCAGGGAGCGTCTTGCCGTCGAAGGTGACGGTCCCGGCGCCGCTCTGCAGCTTGACCGCGCCCAGGCGGGACGTGCCTTGTCCATCGACGCTCACGGTGAAGTCGACGCCGAGCGAGCCGGTGGTGGCACCGATCGCGACGTGGGTCGGGCCGAGGCCGAGGTCGGCGGCGCTGCCGAGATCGGCGCGCCCCTTGTTGTCGTCCTTGTGGCAGCCGACGAGCAGCAGGCAGGCGAGGCCGAGCACCGTCGCTGGGCGCCGCCGATCAGCCATCCTTGCGCTTGCCCTTCATCATCCGCGCGACGGTCTTGACCAGCAGGCGGCGCGGCAGCAGCTTCGAGCCGAGCGTACCCATGAAGTTCATCGCGCCGGGGATGAAGACGTCGCGATCGTCCTTGTAGGCCTCGAGGGCGCGCGTCACGGTGTCGGCGGCCGAGAGCACCGCCCACTTCTGCGACGGCGCGATGTCGGCGCCGGCGACGTCCTGGAACCCTGTCGGGACCGGCCCGGGGCAGAGCGCCATGATGCGCAGGCCGCGGCCGCGCACCTCCTCGGAGAGCGCCGCCGAGAAGCTGAGCACGAACGCCTTGGTGGCGCCGTAGACCGCCATGTAGGGCACGGGCTGGAAGCTCGCCGTCGACGCGACGTGGATGATGCCGCCCTTGCCGCGATCGAGCATCGGCGACAGCGCGAGGCGCGACAGCACGGTGAGCGCCTCGCAGTTGACCCGCACCATCTCGCCGAGCCGATCGGCCTCGCTGGCGACGAGCGGGCCGGCGGCGCCGAAGCCGGCGTTGGAGATCAGGTGATCGATCGGCAGGCCGAGCGCCTCGACGGAGCGCCACAGCGCCTGGGCGCCGCCCGGCTGGGCCAGATCCGAGGGCAAGGCGCGGGCGTCCACCTTGTACTCGTCGACGAGCGCGGCGGCGAGCGCCTGCAGCTTGTCGATCGAGCGCGCGGTCAGCAGAACGTTGCAGCCGGCGGCGGCGAGCTGCTTGGCGAACTCGGCGCCGAGGCCCGAGGAGGCGCCCGTCACGAGCGCCCAGGAGGCGCCAAAGATCGATTCCACGGAAAACTCCTTCTATCGAGAAGGCGAAAATGGTAATTGCGCGCCGCTTCCAAAGTCCAAAGAAAGAATAGGAACCGATGCCTACGCGCTCCGATGTCCGAAACATTGCGATCATCGCCCACGTCGACCACGGCAAGACGACGCTCGTCGACGGGCTCCTCAACACGGCGGGCGCCTTCCGTCGCGGCGAGGTCGTGCAGGAGTGCGCCCTCGACTCGAACCCGATCGAGCGCGAGCGCGGCATCACGATTCTGGCGAAGAACACCGCGATCACCTGGAACGGCATCCGCATCAACATCGTCGACACGCCTGGCCACGCCGACTTCGGCGGCGAGGTCGAGCGCGTGCTCGGGATGGTCGACTCGGTGCTGCTGCTCGTCGACGCGTTCGAAGGCCCGATGCCGCAGACGCGCTTCGTGACCCGCAAGGCGCTCGCGCTCGGCCTGCGCCCGATCCTGGTGGTCAACAAGATTGACCGTCCCGGCTGCGACCCCGAGGGGACGGTCAACAAGGTCTTCGACCTCTTCGTCAACCTCGGCGCCACCGACGCGCAGCTCGACTTCCCGATCATCTACGCGTCGGGCCGCAATGGCTACGCGATCCTCGACCCCAAGGACGAGCCGAACAAGGGGCTGACCCCGCTGCTCGATCTCGTCCTCGACAAGGTGCCGGGGCCCGAGGCGAATCCCGACGCGCCCTTCTGCATGCAGGTCGCGACCCTCGACTACGACGACTACCTCGGCTTCGTCGCCATCGGCCGCGTCCTCGACGGGCGGGTCAAGGTCGGCGACCGAATCTTGCTCGCGCACCGCGACGGCAAGCAAGAGCAGTTCCGCGTCCAGAAGGTGCTCGCGTCCCAGGGCCTGCGCCGCTTCGAGATCGCCGAGGGCACGGCGGGCGACATCATCGCGCTGACCGGCATGGAGGAGCTCAACGTCGGGGAGACGCTGTGCTCGATCGAGTCGCCGAAGATCCTGCCAGCGACGACGATCGACGAGCCGACGATCTCGATGCAGTTCATGGTCAACAACGGCCCCTTCGCGGGTCAGGACGGCAAGTACGTCACGTCGCGCAACATCCGCGAGCGCCTGCACAAGGAGCTCAAGTCGAACGTCGCGCTGCGCGTCGCTGACACCGAGCAGCCCGACACCTTCAAGGTCTCCGGCCGCGGCGAGCTCCACCTGTCGGTGCTCATCGAGACGATGCGCCGCGAGGGCTTCGAGCTGTGCGTGTCGCAGCCGCAGGTCATCTACCGCGAGGTCGACGGCAAGAAGCTCGAGCCGTACGAGGACGTCCTCATCGACGTCGACGACGCGTACGTCGGCGCGGTCATCGAGAAGCTCGGCTCGCGCGGCGGCCGCATGACCGAGATGCAGCCGACCGGCGGTGGGCGCACCCGCATCGAGTACATCTGCCCGTCGCGCGGGCTCATCGGCTATCGCAGCGAGTTCCTCACCGACACGCGCGGCACCGGCATCCTCAACCACAACTTCCGCGACTACGGCGAGTTCGCCGGCGCCATCAAGAGCCGCCCGAACGGCGTGCTGATCGTCCAGGATCCGGGCGAGACCAACACCTACGGCCTCTTCTACCTGCAGGAGCGCGGCATCCTGTTCATGGGGCCGGGCATCAAGGTCTACCCGGGGCAGATCATCGGCCAGCACAGCCGCGACAACGATCTGATCATCAACCCGAGCAAGGCCAAGAAGCTCACCAACATCCGCACCACCGCCGCCGACGAGAAGCTGTTCCTCACCCCGCCGCGGATCCTGACCCTCGAGCAGGCCCTGGAGTTCATCAACCCCGACGAGCTCGTCGAGGTGACCCCCAAGGCGATCCGCCTGCGCAAGCGCATCCTCGACCACAACG
>CAZPEY010000397.1:0-4718 GCA_964585665.1 uncultured Polyangiaceae bacterium
TCGCCCTCGTCGAGCAGCGCGCAGCTCGCCGTCCTCGCCGCCAGCGCCTACCCGCGCGTGCGGGCGCTCGTCGCTGGCCACCCCGCGACGGACGGCGCGACGCTCGCGCTCCTCGGCGGGGACCGAGAGCGGTGCGTCCGCGAAGCGCTCGCAGAGCGAGCCGCGAGATCGCGCGCCTAAAAGAGGCCCAAGCCGCCGCGCGGCGCCTGGGCAGCCGGGGACCGATGACTCCGGTCGCCACCTCGACCCCTCCTCTCCACCAACTACCATCATTGATTACAGGGTCTTAGGCGACGCCGCGGACGGCACGCTTCTGGCAAACAACAGGCGCAACCATGCGCAATCCTCTGCCGACCGTTCGAACCGCGTTGTGCTTCGCCGCGCTGCTCCTCCTCGGCTGTGCCAAGTCGATGACCATGGAGCACTTCGAGCGCACCGATATGGGCAACCTCGACGCTCCGCCGCCTGCGACCGAGCCGAAGGACTACGCCCCGAGCGAGTGTGACGACGGCATGGGCGGCCTCGGGCCGTGCACTTGCCCCGGCGAGGGCCTGACCCGCCCCTGCTATACGGGCCCCAAGGGCACCGCGGGCGTCGGCGCCTGCCGCCAGGGCACCCAGACCTGCACGATGTACGGCGAGTTCCTGTTCTGGGGCGGCTGCCTCGGCGACATCAAGCCCCAGGCCGAGGTCTGCTCGTCGGACGACGACGCGAACTGCAACGGCCTCGTCGGCTGCGAAGATCCGGTCTGCGCGGGCCTGGCTGGCTGCTGCACCCCCGGCGACACCCGCGACTGCTACTCGGGCGCCCCGGCGACCAAGGACGTCGGCATTTGCAAGGGCGGCACCCAGACTTGCGACAGCAAGGGCGCCTGGCAGGCGTGCGTCGGCGAGACCCAGCCGGCAACGGAAGCAGGCCACTGCGACGACGGTATCGACAACGACTGCGACGGCAAGCTCGACTGCGACGACCCCGAGTGCGCTGCCGACCTTGCCTGCAAGCCCCCGATCTGCGCCCCCGGCGCCAAGCAGGACTGCTACGACGGTCCGCTCGTCACCGCCGGCGTCGGCCTCTGCAAGGGCGGCTCGCTGATCTGCGCCGCCGACGGCCAGTCGTGGGGCACGACCTGCGTCGGCCAGGTGCTGCCCGGCAAAGAGACGGGGAGCTGCAAGAGCGGTCTCGACGAGGACTGCGATGGACTCGTCGACTGCAAGGATCCCGACTGCAACGGCGATCCGGCCTGCGCCTGCGTCCCCGGCGAGAGCCGCTCCTGCTACAGCGGCCCGCCCGGCACCGACGGCGTCGGTATCTGCCACGCCGGCACCCAGGTGTGCAACAGCGACGGCTCGGCGTGGGGCGCGTGCGTCGGCGCGGTGCTGCCCGGCGTCGAAGCGGGCGCCTGCGACGACGGCCTCGACAACGACTGCGATGGCCAGCTCGACTGCGCCGATGCGAACTGCACGTTCGAGCCGATCTGCTGCGAGTCGACCGTGACCTACGACGCGACGGTCTACGCGACCTCGGGCTCGTCGCTCTACATCATCAATCCGACCGACTGGAGCGAGACCCAGGTCGGCACCTACGGCGTCGCCGAGAGCATGACCGACATCGGCATGACGCCCGACGGCGAGCTCTACACGCTGTCGTCGACGTCGCTCTATCACATCAACCGCACGACCGGCAAAGCCACCAAGGTCATCGGCCTGACCGGCTCGCTCAACAACGCGCTGACCTTCCTGCCCGACAACCGCCTGCTCGCCGCCGACGCCAGCGGCCAGCTCAAGGTGATCAACCCCGTCGCCGGCACGGTCACCAACATCGGCAAGTACGGCCTCGGCTACGGCAGCTCGGGTGACCTGGTCGCCGTCGGCGACGGCACGATGTTCGGCGTCTCGGCGACGAGCTCGACGGGCGCGGACATCTCGACCAACAACCTGCTCATCACCATCGACACGGCGACGGGCAAGGCGACGCCGATCGGCTCGACGGGCTTCGCCAACGTCTTCGGCCTCGCGTACTACGGCTCGCGCGTCATCGCGTTCACCGGCTCGGGGCAGATCCTCGAGATCAACCCGGTGACCGGCAAGGGTACGCTCCTGGCCAAGCACAACCACGCGTACTACGGTGGCACGGTCAGCCCGCTCATCCCGATCAACGGCTGCATGTAAGCCCGCCTCGGCTCCCGCGCCTCCCGCTGCCTCTCTTCCCGCTCGCTACCCCAAGATCAACTGGACCGTCGCCGCCGCAGTAGCGCGAGCAGCGCCAGCGCCACCGCGCCAAAGTCAGCGCCGCCGCCCGCCGCCGAGCTGCAGCCGCAGCCCGTCTTGTGGTGGCCGCCCGTCGACGTCGACAGGTCCGGCGACTCTTCGGTGGGCGGCAGCAGGTCCTCGGGATCGGCGGTCAGATCCTGTTTTGGCGCCTTCATGTCGGGCGGTGGAGCCGTCGCGGGGCACTCGCACAGGGTGCTGCACGCAGGCGACTCGCAGACGCACTGATAGAAGTTGAACAGGTTGGTGGTCGCGGTCTTGCCCGCCGTCGTCTGACACGCCGTGACGCAGCCCTGCGCGATGCAGGTGTTGAGGCAGTCGATGAGGGTCGTGCACTTCGAGTCGTTGAGGCACAGATCGGCCTCGGCGGCGCACGACGACACCGAGGCGGTGCCGGTGCACTCGCTGCAGGTCGGCGCCGGGATCGCGGCCGCCTGGTTGCCGATCGGCGCGTCGGCGAGGAACTTGGTGATGAAGCCCGACGAGCCGAGCTCGGACGTCACCCGGCTGGCGACGCCGATCGTCGCCAGCGAGCAGGTCGCGCTGTCGCCGTACGACGTCACGCCGACGACGATCTGCGACGCCTGCGCGGCGCCCGCGGGGACGAGCGCCGGGCCGCCGGAGTCGCCCTGACAGGTGCCGGGCGTTTGGCCCGCGCCGCCCTGTGTCCACTCGATCTCGGCGGTGGAGAGCGCATAGATCTGATCCGTGCCGGTGCGCCGCAGCGTGTTGTCCGTTGAGCTCTCGGTGACGCCGAAGCCGACGTGCTCGAGGTCGTCGCCGTTGGCAAGGCCGTCGCTGCCGCTCGGCAAGGTGAGGGTCGGTGCGCCGCTGGCGCCCTGGAACTTCAGCATGCAGAAGTCGTGATCGCTGCCCGTGTACTGGGCGTCGTAGTAGACCGAGCCGCTGATCACGCCGTAGGCGGGAGGGGAGGGCACGCCGCCCAGGAACTGGACGCCGCTGGCGTAGTCGCTGCCCATGACGACGACCGACGGCGTCGAGTCATTGCAGCAGTGGGCAGCGGTGAGCACATACCCGATGTCGCCCGAGACCTTCACGATCGAGCCCGAGCAGGTGTAGATGCCGTCGGCCTTGGTGCCGAGCAGCGCGACGACGGCGGTGTGCTTCGTGTCGGGAGCGCCGTAGGCGATCGGGCGCTGCGCTGGCGCCGCGGGGGAGGCGGGCGAGGTGCAGCCAGCGAGGAGCACGACGAGCGGCCAGGACGTGAGCTGCCACGACAGCGAATTTTTCATCCGAGCTTGAATGTTACCAACTCGGGTCGACACTCGTGCGCTTTTTTGGCCACGCCCCTTCGGGCTGTGTTAGGTCGCCTCCCCATGAAGACCACTTGGCTCGTAGGGATGGGGGCGCTGGCCCTGCTCGGGTGCAGCAGCGCGCGCAACAACAGCAACAACAACAGCGACGGCAGCATCAGCCAAAAGGGCGACATGGCGATCTCGGCCAACTGCACCGCGGCCAAGCGCCAGTTCGTCGCCGATCAGGTCCTGCTGCCGACCTCGGGCCTGGCCACCGACCCGACGGCGTATGGCTTCGACTTCAACGGCGACGAGTCGCCTGAGAACAAGCTCGGCGCGCTGCTGGCGCTCATCAACTCGCTGTCGTCGTCCGCGGGCTCGCCGCAGAGCGCGGTCGACACCGCGATCAAGGACACCGGGACGTTCCTCATCTTGATGGAGGTGACCGGTGATTCGCTCGTCGACTCGCAGTGCGCGTCGGTCGAGGTGGCCACCGCGCTGCCCAAGATGATGCCGCCGCTCGATGGCACCGGCATCTTCGTCCAGAGCGCCTACAAGTCGAGCCTGCCCGGCACGATCCTCGCCGGGGCGCTGGCGACGACCAGCCCGCTCGGGACCACGACGCCGCCGACGATCCAGGTCAAGCTGCCGTTCGCCACCGGCTCGGCGCCTGTCGATCTGACGCTGACCGCGGCGGTCGTGCACGGCAACATCGACGCGACGACCCCGAGCATCGCCGAGGGCCGCATCTACGGTGCGGTGAAGAACTCCGACCTGCGCGACAAGACGCTGCCAGCGATCGCCAAGTCGCTGACGACGATCTTGAAGGGCAACTTCGACGCGACGACGCAGGACGCGATCCGCAACCTCCTCGACAAGGGCAACTGCGGGACTGCCGTCGCCAAGGACAACGTCATCGACACCTGCGAGCTCACCGACGGCACGCTGTCCTCGGCGTTCACGCCGGACCTCGACCTCTACTCGGACACCGGCCGGGATGCGGACGGCAACGTCGTCGGCACGTATGGCACGTACGCACCAAAACCCTCCGCCGAGAACTCGCTCGACAACGACTGCCTCTCGTTCGGCGTCGCCTTCACCGCCGTCGGCGCGCAGTTCTAAGGACCTGCGTATAGCAGACCCTCTCACAATCGATCGCATCCGGCGGCATCTTCGAACGCGACTCGTGGCGGCG
>CAZPEY010000398.1:0-4646 GCA_964585665.1 uncultured Polyangiaceae bacterium
GCGAGGAGAGGGCTCCCATCTCCGCCCGGCGCACGCGCTCTCGTCGTCGTTCTCCTTGTGGGCCACTTGTGTAGGATGGTGAGAGCAGACCCTAGCCCCCGCGCGGTGGCGCTAGCGCGTCGAGCACCTCCTCCACGAATCGTCGATTGCCCGTGACGCGCAGGCGGTGACGCGCCTCATGATCGCCCGCCATGAAGACGGCCCTCAGGGTCTCCGCATCGGTCGTCACCTCGGCGTCGATCGGGGCGCTGTCCATCGTGCCGTCCACCGCATCGCTGGCCGGATCGGCCGCGGCGTCGCGGACCGTCATCGCGGCGCCGTCGAAGCGCAGCGTGTAGCGTCGCGGACCGCGGACGGTGTCGACGACGAAGGCGAGCGCCCCGTGGAGGCCGCCGCGATAGCGCCGCTTGAGCGACAGCATGCCCCAGCCGAGGTTGAGCGTGTCGGACGCGCGGGGCCGCCCCAGCCAGCGCCCGCCCCAGCCGGCCAGCGCGTGGATCGCCGGTTCGAGCGCGGCGCCGTCCGCCGTCAGCGTGTAGACCGCGACGTCTCCACCCGGGGAAGGGCGAGCCTGCCGCTCGATCAGCCCGGACGCCTCCAGCTCGGCGAGGCGCTTGGCGAGCAGGTTCGTGGTGATGCCAGGGAGCTCCTGCAGCAGCTCGCCGTAGCGGCGCGGCCCGAGCAGCAGGTTACGGACGAGGAGTAGCGTCCATCGCTCGCCGACCACGTCGAGCGCGCGCGCCAGGCCGCAGAACTGATCGTAGCTTCGTCTCGCCATGTGGGACCGATTCTAGTTGACCTGGCCTATTAGCACTATTAAAAACTAAAGCATGAATCAGCTGAACCTCGCTCCGCCGCCTTCCGCGCCGTGGCTGGCGCTCGGCATCGGGGGGCTCGCCCTGACCCTCCTCGCGGTCTGGGGCGCGCTCATCTGGATCGGGGGGCGCAGCCGCCCCGAGGGACGCGCCGCGAGCGTCGCCTTCCTGATCGGGGCGGGCCTGTGGGCGGCCCTGACCCTGACGCTCGCGACGAGCGGCGTGCTGGCCCGCGTCGACCTGCGGCCCCCGCCGTTCGCGGTGATCCCACTCGGCCTGTTGCTGGGCACGATCCTCGTGGTGCGCTCGCGCGCGGGGGCGATCCTCGTCGAGGAGACGCCGCTCTGGATCCTGGTCCTGATGCAGTCGTTTCGCCTGCCGCTCGAGCTGCTGATGCACGCGGCGGCGCAGGCCGGCATCATGCCGCCGCACATGAGCTTCGGCCTCACGCACGGGGTCGTCGGCCTTAACTACGACATCGTCACCGGCGCCAGCGCGCTCCTGCTCGGCCTCGCCCTGCGCACCCGCGCGGTGCCGCGCAGCGTGGTCCTCGCCTGGAACCTCGGCGGCCTAGCCCTTTTGCTGATCATCGTCGGGATCGGCGTGTCGAGCACGCCGCTGTTCGCCCGCTTCGGAAGCGCCCCGTCGCAGCTCAACACCTGGATGCTCTTCGCACCCTACGTCTGGCTGCCCGCCATCCTGGTCGCCTCGGCGCTGCTCGGACACGTCCTGATCTTCTTGAAGCTCCGCCGCGGCTGATTGGCGCGAATGCACAAAACGACTTGACGCGAGCGCGTCAAATGACTACATGTCTCCGCACAGGAGGCATTCATGAACAAGGACATTCCGAACCCGTTGCTGTCGTTCAGCCGCACCGCCCTCGAGGAGATGGACAAGCAGGCGGCGACGCTGTTTGCCGAGGCGACGGCCCGCTTCGAGGAGTCGATGAAGCTGGCCAAGACGCTGCGGGAGCAGGCCATGACGATCGTCCGCGCGCAGCTCGACGCGGCCGAGCGCTTCGGGCGCGCCGCGGCGGCCCAGGCGCAGGCGGCGGCCGAGACCGTGGCGCAGGCGACGGCCCCGGCGAGCGCTCCGAGCTCGACGAAGGCGGGGGCGGCTTCGTGAGCGCGAGCTCGGCGAACCCGATGGACGCTGCGCGTCGGTTGGCGGCGGCGTGGCTCACCGCCTGGGAGAAGCCCGCGGCCGCGGCCGCCGCCAAGGTCGTCGGCGATCCGCGCACGCTGTCGATCGGCGGAGCGTGGATGAGCGCGCAGCTCGCGTTTCAGCGTGCCTGCCTGGCGACGCTCGATGCGGCGTGGCCGGTCAAGTGCGAGACCACGGCCGATCAGGAGTGCGCGTGAGCGGCCTCCTCGCCGAGTGGCTGCCGGTCGCCGACGCGCTCGATCGCATGGCGGCGGCGACGGCGCGCGCCCGCCTGCACGTCGCGGCGAACCTGTCGCGGCTGGCGGCCCGCGCGGCGCCGATCGCTGCCGTCGAGGGGGCGGCCTCGCCGAACGTCGTGCTCGCCGAGCATCCGCTCGCCAAGCTCCGACACTACGCGGGGCGCGGCAAGCGTCGCGCGCCCGTCCTCATCGTCGCCTCGCTCATCAATCGCTACTACGTGCTCGATCTGCTGCCGGGCCTGAGCGTCATCGACAAGCTCAACGGGGCGGGCCACGATGTCTACGTCCTCGACTGGACGCCCGTCGGCGCGCGCGGCCCCGCGCTCGGCTTTTCCGACTACGTCGACGGAGCGATCGCCTGGGGCGCCTCGGAGGCGAGCCGCCACGCCACGCGCGAGCGCGTCGCGGTGCTCGGGTACTGCATGGGCGGCACGATGGCGGCGATGTTCGCGGCGCTCCATCCGACGCGCGTCTCGTCGTTGCTGCTGCTTGGCGCGCCGATCGACTTCCACGCCTCGGGGACGCTGGCGACGTGGACGGCGCGCGGTCGCTTCGATCCGGATCTCGTGGTCGATGCGAACGGCAACATGCCGCCCTGGCTGATGCAGAGCGGCTTTCGCGCCATGAATCCGTTCGAGCCGATGTGGAAGGCGCTGCGCCTGTTCGTCGACGGCCCTAACGAGGACCGCCTGCGCCATCAGGTGGCGCTCGAGGCGTGGCTCGACGACAACATCGCGTTTCCGGGCGGGCTCTACCGCGAGTACATCCGCGGCCTCTATCAGGACAACGCGCTCGTCGCCGGCACGTTCGTCGTCGGGGATCGGCGGGTCGATCTCGCTGCCATCGACATGCCGCTGACGGTCGTGGTGGCGGATCGGGATCACATCGCCGCGCCGACCTCGTCGGAAGCCCTGCTCGCCCGGGTCACCTCGACCGACCAGCAGCTCGTCAGCTTCCCGACCGGGCACATCGGCATGACGACGAGCCGCGCTGCGCACGCCGAGCTCTGGCCACGGCTGATCGCGCGGCTGCCGGGATAGCGCGTGCGCTCAGCGACCGAACATCCGCGCCGTCAGCTCGGCCATCTGGCGCTGGATGCGCTGCAGCTCGAGCATCGGATCGTTGAGCGGCTCGCTCGACGCCGACGGAGGCGGCGGCGGAGGAGGGACCATCGACCGCAGCAGCTCGGAGGCCGCCTTGCCGGCGTTGGTCCACTGTGCGGCGAACGCCCCGGCCATGCGGCGCACGAAGCCCTGCAGATCGTTGATCGCCTCGTGGCTGCGCGCCTGGATCATCGCGCGCAGCATCTCGACCGGCAGGATGTCGAGCTGCAGCGCGTTCTGCTCCTCGAGGAGGATCTGCACCAGCGTGCGTCGCGTCAGGTCCTCGCCGGTGTCGCCGTCGATGACGCGCAGGTCCTCGCCGCGGCGGACCATCGCCTCGAGCTTCTGCAGCGTGATCGCCTGCGAGTCGTGGGTGTCGTAGAGGCGCCGGTTGCCGTACCGCTTGATGACGCGGACGCCCTCGGGGACCTTGCGCGCCGCCTCCTCGGCTTTGCTGCTGCGGGGCGGGCGGCCGGGGCGACGCTTCTTCTTGGTGGCTGCAGCGGGTGACATGGGTTGGGAGACTAACATATGATGCACGCGCACATGAAACCTCCTGCGTTTGCAGAATTCTTTGCTCCCGTGCTCGATGGCCTCTATCGGGCCGGCCAGGAGGCCTACAAGAGCACCCTGCTGATGCACGTCAACCGTAGCCGCAGCGAGCTCGGTCGACCGCCGGTCGCCTGGCCCTCCGTGGGGACGACGCCGCACGAGGTCCTGTGGCAGCAGGGCAGCGCGCGCCTGCTCCGCTATCGCGCTCCGTCGGCGAAGAGCGCGGTCGCTGCCACCCCGATCCTCGCGGTCTGCTCGCTCATCAATCGTCCCTATGTGCTCGACCTTCTGCCAGAGCGGAGCGTCGTGCGCCGCCTGCTCGACGGGGGACGCGACGTGTGGCTGCTCGACTGGGGCGCGCCGCTGTTCGGGGACGAGCAGCGCGACCTCGCTTCGTACGCGCTCGATGTCCTCGGCGGCGCCGTCGACGAGGTGCGGCGGGTGACGGGTGCCGAGGCGATCGACGTGCTCGGCTACTGCATGGGCGCGACGCTCGCCCTGCTCTCGGCGGGCGCGGGGCGCGTGCCGCTGCGCAGCCTTGTCGCCATGGCGGCGCCGGTGCGTTTCGACGACGGCGGCATGCTGTCGACCTGGGCGCGGGTGCCGAGCTTCGATCCGCGCCAGGTGGTGGCGGTCTACGGCAACGCGCCGCCGCACCTGCTGCAGCCCGCGTTCAAGATGCTCGATCCGGCGGGCCTCGCGACCAAGCTGGTCCACCTCGATGACAAGCTCGGCGACGACGCCTTCGTGCGCTTCTTCCTGGCGATGGAGAC
>CAZPEY010000399.1:0-4606 GCA_964585665.1 uncultured Polyangiaceae bacterium
GGCGCCTCCTCCCGGCGCAGCGGCGGGTGGCGGCGGCGCGCCCGGCGGCGATCTCGATCCGACGGTGCAGGCGGTCGTCGACGAAGGCAAGGCGACCGAGAAGGCGCAAGAGGACGAGGCGAAGCAGAAAGAGGACGAGTACGACAAGGAGCTCGAACAGAAAAAGCAGACCGAGACCAAAGCGACGACGCGCATCGACGAGGCGACCAAGAAGGCGGTCGCCGAGCGCGAGGCCAAGAAGAAGGAGAAGGGCGCGGGCGAACGCAAGATGCCCGATGTCGCCGAGTTCCCGGCGGGCACCGGCGATCAGGCGCGCGTCGCGTTCTCGAACTACCTCTTGTCATCGAACGGCGAGGGCGAGGAGTCGCTGCTGATCTTCACCGAGCGCTACGCCGGCAAGCACTTCTTCAACTTCGAGACGCGGCAGTGGGGCAACATCGTCGACGAGTACCAGAAGGTGTTCGACTCGACGCCTCCCGAGGAGGAGCTGCCGGATCTGCAGGAGTTCTGCGACAAGCTCTACTCGGGCTCGACCTTCGCAGGTGGCAAGGACTACAAGCAGGCGGGTGGCTTCGATCCGACGCAGTCGCTCACCGACGAGGCGGTCGAGGCCGAGGATCGCCTCAAGCTGTTCAAGACCACGTACGGTGGGCAGCCGGCCGGCGACTACCTCGGCAAGGAAGCGACGGGGATGGACGAGGCGCAGAAGACCGCGTTCGTGCAGACCAACCTGTCGCCGATCGCCGCGGTCATGGACAAGCAGAAGCTGACGCGCGCCGCCCTCGAGAAGAAGGGGCCGATGGCCGAGGTCGCCCAGACGCTCGCCAGGGTCGACGCCGGTCAGTCGA
The DNA here is from genome assembly GCA_964585665.1 of uncultured Polyangiaceae bacterium. Lineage (GTDB taxonomy): Bacteria > Myxococcota_A > Polyangia > Palsa-1104 > Palsa-1104 > CAZPEY01. Next base: position 849 of record CAZPEY010000399.1, read on the forward strand.
TCGACGGGCCGACCTTCTGGTCCGAGATCGGCCAGTCGTTCCAGTCGGCGGGCGGCGGCTCGGAGCAGGTCAACGAGGTCATCGCCAAGCTCGACAAGCTCAAGAAGGAGCAGGAGAAGGCAGAGACGCAGGGCGGCGAAGAGGGCGCTGGCAAGCCCACCGAGGGCAAGCCTGCCGAGGCGGACGAGAAGACCAAGGGCGAGGAGGCGCAGGAGAAAGAGGACGGCAAGCTCGAGGGCTCGGACTCGGGACCGATCGTCATGCTCAAGTGGCCCGAGGCGGAGGGGCGGTTCGCGTCCCTCGCCGACGGCGCGATGGCGGCGACGTTGGCGCAGCTCGGCATCGCGGCGGGCGGCGACGTCGGCAGCAATCAGCAAGCAGCGCTCGAGAAGCGCAAGGCCGATCTGGCGCAGCTGCTGGCGGCCAAGCCGGACGCGCCGGCCGAAGAGGTGTTCGCCGAGTGGGTGTCGCAGAACCACCCGCGCACCGTCGAGATCAACCGCGCGGTGGCGGCGCTGTCGACGTCGTTCGCGCAGGCCGTGCAGGAGCTGCGGCAGAAGGCGCCGCGCCTCGATCAAGACGGCGTCGCGCAGGCGGCAGCGACGCTGCGGCGCACCGTCGGCTCGAACGCGCTCGTCTTCGCGATCGGCGAGGTCAACCCGCCCGAGATCAAGCCCGAGGAGAAGGTCGATCCGTCGGTGGCGATGAAGCCCGTCGACGGCGGCGACTGGAACCCGCTGCTCGATCCGGCGTGGATCTCGGCGGTGTACGAGAAGTTCGATCCGGCGCTCATCGAGGAGATCAAGAAGAGCAACCCGGCGCTCGACGACAAGGAAGGCAAGGAGAAGGAGGGCGAGGAGGGCGCGGCGAAGGACGCGGCGGCGGGCCCCGAGGGCAAGGCCGAGGGCGCGGCGGGCGGCGACGACAAGAAAGACAAGCAGGTTGACCAAGGCGATCCGGCGGCCAAGGACAAGCTGACCGGCAAGGACGCGGCCGGCCCCGAGGGCGGAGACGCGCCAGCAGTCGGCAAGGATGGCGGCGCGACGACGGCGGGCGGCGCCGACGCGGGCGGCGGCAAGGGCGACACCGACAAGAAGGACGCGGCGACGGGCGCTGGCCCCGCGCCGGCCAACCCCGACGCGAAGGACGAGCAACCGGCGGAGGCCAAGCAGGCCGCGCCGGAGCCCGCGCCGAGCGGCAAGCCCGACGGAGACGCGAACAAGCCCGCCAATGAGGCGGGCGAGAAGGCGCAGGCCGAGGCGGGCGAGAAGTCTGCCGAGAGCGCGCCGGTCGAGGTCTCCCAGCAGGGCGATCTCGCCGACAAGGGCGGAACGCCGGTCGACAAGCAGCAGGGCGGTGAGGGCGACCAGGAGACCTCGAAGTTCGCCGAGGGCGACGCGCCGGGCGGCTGGCAGAGCCGCATCGTCGAGTCGAAGCCGTCGGGCAGCGACGATCCAGGCCACACGTATCACCTGCTCGACGATGGCACGGTGGTCGCCGAGTCGAAGGCGAAGACCGCCCAGGGGGCGTCTGCGCAAGCGACGATGAAGCAGCCCGAGATCACCGCGTGGCGCCAGGAGTTCGAGATCAAGATCGGCAACAGCCTGGTTCCCGAGGCGACGGCGACGGCGACGGCGATGGCGCAGGGCGTCCTGAAGTACCTCGAGGCCAAGCTCGGACCGATCGACGCGAGCGCCAAGGACTACAAGGCCAAGATGGCCGAGATCGGCACCGCACTGGGCAAGCCCGACATCGACAAGGACGAGACGATCTTCGGCGGCGGCGTGCGGCCGGAGGACTTCGAGAAGCTCATCAAAGAGCTCAAGGAGAACAAGACCGAGAGCTTCGGGCTGCGCGAGCGCCTGTTCATGGCGCAGGGCTGGTTCGAGAACGTGCTGTCCAACGACCTCATCTCGTCGCAGGAGAAGGCGCTCGAGTTCGCGCAAAAGGCCGGGATGGTGGCGGGCAAGATCAAGTCGTTCTTCGACGACGCCAAGAAGACCTTCGACGACAAGCTGCAAAAGAGCGGCATGAAGTCGTGGGATGACGTCGCCAAGATGGCCAACGCGCCTGCGGTCAAGGAGCAGGGCAAGACGCGCGAGTTCGTGCCGCTCGAGCAGCGCACGAACAAGGGCCGCAGCGACATGACCGTCAAGGCGTTCCAGGAGCTGGGCGGCAAGCTCTCGAACTACGAGATCGAGAAGCTCATCCGCCTCAACGGCAAGGAGGCCGAGTTCCAGGCGCTCATCAAGGGCGGCATGCCGCCCGACCAGGCCCTCAAGCAGATGGCGGCCAAGCTGCAGGACGCGACGCTGCCGTGGAGCGAGGGCGCCAAGGCGTTCAAGCCCAAGGTCGACGAGCAGGTCGCAGCGCAAGCGCCAGGCAGCCCGCAGATGGCGGGTACGTCCGGCACCACGGCGCGACTCGTCGAGACCGGCGGCATGCTCGGCGTCGGCAAGGACGCCATGATCAAGGCGTGCATGGCGATGCTGCTGCCGATTCGCGCGCACAGCTTGATGGAGGTCGTGCGCGGCGCGGGTGGCACGATGGGCTCGAGCGGTACCGTCGAGGACTACAAGAGCGTGGTGCCGACCTGCGAGGCGCTCGATCCGAGCGGCTTCCAGAAGGTGCTGGCGAGCGAGAAGGCGCTCAAGAAGTAAGACGAGGCGCAGAGCGAACGCGAGATGGCGAACACCTGTCTGTCGTCTGGATTTGTCGTCGGTGCGCAAGGCGCGCTGCCGGACGATCCGACCCTCTATGCGTGGCCGGGTCGGGAGCGCGGCTGCACGAACCTGCGCTGCGTGCGCTGCGCGTCGGTGGTGCGGAGCGACGCGGGCTGGGAGTGGTCGAGCGAGGCGCGGCCGGACGTCGAGGCGCTGCTCGGGGCGGGCGATCTCGACGCGCAGCCGTGGCTCCGACGGAGTGAGCGCGGACGTCTCTATCGCTGCGGCTGCACGGCGCACGTGGCGATCGAGGTCGCGTCGATCGCGCAGTATCGCGACAGCCAGCGCAGCTCGATCGGCGAGAAGTGGGCGTGCGCGGGGCACGCTCCGATCGCGCTGCCGGCGGACGTCGACGGGATCGAGATCGATCCGGCGCGTGGCAGCGCCGCGACGTGGGTGCGAGCCGCGCTGGCGTGCGAGGACTTCGGGGACGCGGTGCAGCGGCTCGTCGATCTGTTCTTTCGGCTCGCGGGCACGCCGGTCGAGGGTGCGATGACCATGGCCGTCGCGGCGCTGGTCAACGCCGACGAGACGCGGCTCCGCGATGCCGCGATTCTCTTCTACGCCGCTGCCCCGTTCGTCGTCGGGGCCGAGCGCGTTGGGATCTGGGCGGCCGAGCAGCCGTCGCTGTTCGCCGGGGAGAGCCACTGGCGCGGTCGCGACCGTTGGACGACGGCGCTCATCGTCGCGGCGCGCGCCGTCGAGGCCGGGCGTCCCTACGAGCCGCCAGTGCAGGAGCTGCTCCGACGCGAGGCGCTCACGGAGGCGCAAGCGAGCCGGCTGGTCGACTTTCTGGCGTGGAACGATCGCGACTGGTTCGTCGCCAACGCGCGGCGCTTCCCGAGCGAGGTGCACGAGCGAGTCGAGGAGCTCCTGCGCTATCGCGCCACCCCCGAGGAGCTGGCGGAGCACGGCCGAAGGCGGGGGGCCCCCCCGCCAGCCTGAGGGCAACCCCCAACGTGGCGAAACGCCACGGGGGGAGGCGTGCAAGCCTTTGGAATGATTCGACCTGCTTGGTCGCTTTTTCCGAAACCT
>CAZPEY010000400.1:0-4596 GCA_964585665.1 uncultured Polyangiaceae bacterium
CTCGCCGACGCCTGCGTGTTCCTGATGCGCGAGGAGCGCGCCGCCGCGCTCGGCTACAAGCCCCTCGCCGCGCTGCGGTCGTGGGCCTACGTCGGGGTCGATCCCGCCGACCAGCTCCTCATCGGCCCCGCGCTGGCCGTGCCCCGGGCGCTGGAGCGCGCCGGCGTCACCCTCGCCGACTGCGACTTCGTGGACCTGCACGAGGCCTTCGCGGCGCAGGTCCTCTGCGTGCTCAAGGCGCTCGGCTCCGCGGCGTTCGCGCGGGCCCGGCTCGGCCGCGACAGCGCCGTCGGCGAGGTCGATCCCGCCCGCCTCAACGTGCGCGGCGGCTCGATCGCGCTCGGCCACCCGTTCGGCGCGACCGGCGCCCGCATGGTCACGACGATGGCCAACGAGCTGCAGAAGACCGGCAAGCAGACCGCCCTCCTCGGCATCTGCGCCGCTGGCGGCCTCGGCGCCGCCGCAGTGCTGGAGCGCGTCGAGTAGCGCCCCCCTCGAGGTCTAGCCGCCGAGGAGGATCTGCCGCGCCTCGGCGATCGTCGCCACCTTCCGCCCCGCCCTCTCACAGATCTCCTTGGCCCGCGCCACGAGCGGCGCCGATCCTTCGGCGAGCACGCCCTTGTCGAGGTAGATGTTGTCCTCGAGCCCGACCCGCACGTTGCCGCCCCAACGCGCCGCCAGCTCGGCCATCGGTAGCTGGTGGCGACCGATGCCGGCCACGCCCCAGGTGGCCTCGCCCACTTCGTCGAGTCGCTCGATCAGGAACTGGAGGTTGCGCGGCGTCGCAGAGAGCGCCCCGCGCACGCCGAGGACGAACTGGACGTGGAGCGGGTTCTTGAGCAGCTGCTTCTGCAGGAGGCCGAGCGTGATGTCGAGGTGCCCCGCGTCGTAGAGCTCGACCTCGGGCACCGCGCCCGCCGCGGCGATGCGACGCGCCATCTCGACGGTGTCCGCGGCCTTGTTGACGAAGATGTCGTCACCGAAGTTGATCGTCCCGACGTTGAGCGTCGCCATCTCGGGTCGATCGGCGCCGGTGAGGTGGAGCGCGCCAGCCCGCTCGTCGATCGACATGCCGACCGCACCGCCCGTCGAGCACTGCACGATCACGTCACAGCGCGCGCGGATGGCGCGGATCGCGGCGGCGAAGCGATCCCGGTCTTGCGACGCTCGCCCGTCGTCGTCTCGGACGTGAAGGTGGATCACCGTCGCGCCCGCCGCGGCGCAGCGAGCCGCCTCCTCGCCAAGCTCCTCGGCGGTGAGCGGCAGGTGCGGGTTCTGGGCGCGCGTCGTCTCGGCGCCCACGATGGCGGCGGTGAGGATGCAAGGGCCTGGACGACCAAAGGGGCGCGGTCGACGGACGTCGCGCTTGACGACGCAGGTGCCGCTGGCACGGCACACGACGACCGGCGGCTGCAGCACGTCCGCCGACGAGACGAAGGTGCCCTCGCCCGTCGCTGGCGCGATCACCTTGCGGACGACGAAGCTCATGCCGAGCGACGTGCGGCCCCAGCGCGTCACCTCGCCCTCGATCTCGAGGAAGTCCCCGGCGTACACCGGCTGGAGGAACTCGATCTTGTCGTAGCCGGCAAACAGCCCTTCGTCGCCATCGGCCAGGATGCACAGCTCGGTGGCGACGTCGCCGAAGTACTCGAGGAGCTTGGCGCCATCGACGAGGCCGCCAGCGTAGTGGGCGTCGCGCGAGGCGAGGCGCACGCGGAGAGTCGATCTCATCGCGGCAGCATACTGCATTGTCGCGGTGCCCTCCCGCGACGCCCGGCCTCCCTGTAAAAATTGATTTTATCCGGAAAAGATCGTAACGTTATTTACTGAATGAGTGGTGAGCCGCCTCGCGCAGCCGCCTTGATCAGTCGCCACGAGGCGACGCGACGCCATGTGGTCGCCGCGCTCGGGGCAGCCGGCCTGCAGCTCCACGCGGCGCCCGCGATCGAGGAGCTGGCCGTCGCCGGCAAGCTCGCCGCGGTACTGGTCGACCTCGACGTCGACCCGAGCGCGACGGTGGAGTCGCTCATCGAGCGGGTCCGCACCCGCTATCCGGCCACGCCGATCTTTGCCGTGGCCGGCATCGCCGTCCAGGAGCGGCTGCTCTCGGCCTTTTCCCTCGATGGGGTCGATCACGTCATCCCCAAGCGCGGCGCGCCGCGGTCGAACGGCCGGCAGAGCGAGATCGCTACCCTGCTCGACGGCCCGGATCGCCAGGCGCTGTTCGCGGCGATGCGCCGGGTGCTCGGCGCGCCGGCCTCGCCCGGTGTCGAGCTCTATCTGCTCGCCGGCGCCAGCGTCTGCGAGCAGGTCGTCTACGCGGCCGAGGAGCGCGAGGTCGCGATCGAAGAGGTCCGCCATTTCGCCGAGGGCCTCGGCTTCCGCGGCGAGCGGCTGCGTCGCGTCGAGCTCTGCACGGAGGAGCTGCTGCTCAACGCGCTGCTCGATGCGCCGCTCCGCGCCGGCGCCTCTCACGAACGGCCCGCCCGTCTGCGCTTCGGCTGCGACGGCGAGCGCCTCGCGATCTCGGTCCTCGACGAGTACGGCACGCTCGGCAAGACGGCCATCGCCCGCCGCCTGCAGCTCCTGGCCAGCGGCGTGCTGCGCTCGGTACCAGGCAGCGGCGGCGCCGGGCTCGGCCTCGCGATGACCTACCTGGCCGCCAACCAGCTCCTCTTCTCGGTCGTCCCCGGCGTCCTCACCGAGGCGACCGCGGTGCTCCACGTGGGCACCGCGCATCGCGACGCGCAGTCGATGGGCTGCGCGATGCACTTCTTCCGGCACGGCTGGCACTACGCGCAAACTTGACCAACGCGCGCGACAATGAAACCGTAACCTCCGTGGCCATCCTCGACATTCGCAAACAGGCAGACGGCCAGCTCTGCGTCTCGGTGAGCGGCAAGATCGACGAGAACTTTCATCCAGATCCCGTCGAGCCGAGCTATGCAGGGACGGTGATCGTCCGGCTCGAGGGAGTGCGCGCGCTGTCGTCGCAGGGGGTGCGAGAGCTCGAGAGCTTCGTCGCTGGTCTGCAGCCGCGCAAGGTCGTGCTGCAGGCGCTCTCGCCAGCCGTCGCCAGCCAGGTCGCGATGATCCCGAACCTGTTCGGACAAGCGACGATCGAGTCGGTCGAGCTGCCGTTCACCTGTCCGGCCTGCCTCAAAGAGAAGAACGCGACCATCCCGTGGAGCCGGCAGGCGCACGTCGAGCACGCCCCCAAGTGCGAGTGCGGCCAGGCGATGGAGCTCGACGGCCTCGCCGAGATGTACCTGCCCGTGTGACCCGCGACGCCTCGCCCAACCCGCTCTCGCCCGTCGCTGTCGCCGTCTACGCCCTCGTCCTCGCCATCTACTATCGCGGCGCGCTCACTGCCCCTGGCGGAGAGCTCGGCGACGAGTCGTTCTATCGATCCGCGCTGGCTGCCCTCGACGCCGGCCGGCCGCTCGGATCGGTGCCCGGCTGGTACTACCCGGACACGCTCGCGCGATCGTGGCACCAGCTCGCCGCGTGGTCCTCGCAGCGCGCCCTCTTCGTCGGCATGCGCATCCTCAACCTGCTCGGGACGGCGCTGGTCATGAGCGTCGCCGCGCGCCTCTGGCAGCCCCGCCTCGCGCTCGCGCTCAGCCCAGCGCTCGCGCTCGCCCCCTTCGCGCGCTCGTCGATCGAGTCGGGCAACGTCAATGGCTGGCTCGCCGGCCTCGTCACGCTCGCGCTCGTGCTGCGCGTGTCCCACGTCCGTAGCGGCCTCCTGGCGGCGAGCTTCCTCTGGAAGCCGATCGCCTTGCCGGTCGCGCTGGCGCGACCATGGCGCGAGGCCGTGGTGCCGATCCTCGTCGCAGCGCTGTGCTTCCTCGACACCTCGGGGCGCGGCGCCCTCACCAACCTCGCGTCGCCCGGCAACGCCGCGCTGCCGCGCGCGCTCGTCGAGCTCGGGCTCCCCGTCCCTTGGCAGGTGACGACGGCGGTCGTGCTCGCCGCGGCGCTTGCGACGGCGCGCGGCAACACGGGACGAGCGCTGGTGCTCGGCTGGCTCGCGCTGCCCCTCGCCTGGGAGCACACGACGATCTTTCTCGTCGTTCCCGCGGCGCTCTCGGGGCGCCAGATCCTGCAGCAGAACGCGCGCGAGACGGAGCGGCCTCGCGCGCTGCTCAGGCTGCTCCTGTGGTTCCTGGCGCTGGTGATCCTGTCGACGGCGAAGTTCTGGAGCCTGCCGGGCGGGCCGCGCTGGCTCTCCGGCGTGCTCGGGCTGGTGCCCCCCACCGTCGCGGCGCTGCTCGCGTGGCGACAGCCCGCGGACGAAGATCAGGGCGCGCCGCTCTTGCGCCGCAGCAGCTCGTCGACGACGTAGCTGGCGACCTGCGACGGCTTGGTGCCCGGGCCGAAGCCCGCGTCGAAGCCGAGCTCGCGCGCCAGCTTGTGATCGATGCGCGGCCCACCGAGGAGGAACAGCCGGTCGCGCAGCCCCTGACGGCGCGCCAGATCGATGAGCTCCTTGGAGTTGTCGATGTGCAGATCGCGCTGGGTCATCACCTGCGAGACCAGCACCGCGTCGGCAGAGAGCTCGCGCGCGCGCGTCAGCAGCGCCGCGTTGTCGAC
>CAZPEY010000401.1:0-4576 GCA_964585665.1 uncultured Polyangiaceae bacterium
TCCCAGTACTCGAGCAGGTCGTTGCCCGAGACGTCGGCCTTGTTGCCGACGCTGACGAAGTGACGAAAGCCCATGCCGAGCATCTTGGCGTGATCGAGCACGGCGAGGCCGAGCGCCCCGGACTGTGAGGAGAACGCCACCCCGCCCTGGCCCGGCCAGCTCGGCGCGAAGGTCGCGGCGAGGCGGAACTCCGGCTCGGTGTTGATGAGGCCCATGCAGTTGGGCCCGACGAGGCGAATGCCGGCGGCGCGGATCTTTCGCACCAGCTCTTCCTGCAGCGCCTTGCCCTCGGGCCCGGTCTCGCCGAAGCCCGCGCTGATCACGACGACGCCGCGCACGCGCTTGGCGGCGCAGTCGTCGATCGCCGCCAGGACTCGATCCTTGGGCACGACCAGGATCGCGAGGTCGACCGGATCGGGGATGGCGCGGACCGACGGATAGGCCCGCACCGACTGGACGACCTCGCACGACGGGTTGACCGGGTACACGGCGCCGGGGAACTCGTGAGCGATCAGGTTGTGGAAGATCTCGCCGGCGATCGTGCCGCGCTTGCGCGACGCGCCGACGACGGCAACCGAGCGGGGACGAAAGAGCGCGTCGAGCGAGGCCGAGATCATGGTGAGGGGACGATGCACAAATTCACCGCGCCTGGCCAGGGTGGCCCGGCCCGTGTCCCTGACAAATCCCGTTGACAAACAGTAAACGCCGTTTACTCTTTGAACGTGCTTCACGATTACTCCCGGTCAGGACCGCGGGCGCGGCGCCACGACACCAACCTCGAGCGCATCCTCGACGCCGCCATGCAGCTGGTCGCCGAAGGGGGCCTCGACGCCCTGTCGATGCAGCGCCTGGCCCACCAGGTCGACTACACCGCGGGTGCGCTCTACCGGTACTTCCCCTCGAAGGACGCGATCCTCTCTCGCCTCGTCGCCCGCACCCTCGACGAGGTCGACCGCGCCCTGCAGGCGCAGCTCGCCCGCCTGCCCAAGCGCGCCACGCCGCTGCAGCGCATCGCCGCGCTGGCGCTCGGGTATCGCCTCTTCGCGCAGCAGCACCCCAACCGCTTCTCGCTCCTCACGATGACGCTCGCGGTGCCGCACATCCTGCTGACCGATCCCGCCGATGCCCAGCCCGTCATCGACAAGATCATGGGCGCCATGCAGCCGCTCGCCCTGGCGCTCCACGACGCCGCGCAGGCCCGCCAGCTCTCGGGCGGCGACACCGTCGAGCGCGCGCTCTGCGTCTTCGCCTCTTTGCAGGGTGCGCTGATGCTGCGCAAGCAGGCGCAGATCGCGCCGCGCCTCATCGACCTGCCGCGCCTCACCAGCGCGAGCCTGCGCAGCCTGCTCGTCGGCTGGGGCGCCCGGGAGCGCACCGTCGACGGCGCGCTGCGCATGGTGGCGCGCCTCGAACCACCGCACGGAGCACACGCATGACCCTCCTTCCGACCACGCTCGCCATCCTGCTCGGCGTCACGACCTGGACGCTCCTCGAGTACCTGCTGCATCGCTGGCTCGGCCACGAGCGCCAGTTTCGCGGCAACCTCTTCGGGCTCGAGCACCAGCGCCACCACTTCGAAGGCGACTACTTCGCGCCCGCGCACAAGAAGATCCCCGTCGCTGCGGCAGCGGGGGTCCTCCTGTCCCTCCCCGCGATCCGCCTGGTCGGGGTGCCGCTCGGGCTCGGCTACGTCGGCGGCCTGCTCGCGGCCTACGCGGTGTACGAGCTCTTGCACCGTCGCTATCACACGCACGCCGGCTTCGGCCCCTACGGACGCTGGGCGCGGCGCCACCACTTCCACCACCACTTCGTCGACGCGCGCAGCAACCACGGCGTGACGTCGCCCTTGTGGGATCTCGTCTTCGGCACGTACGTCAGACCAACGACGATTCGCGTCCCGGCGCGCCTCTGCATGCCCTGGCTCCTCGACCCGCGCACGGGCGCCATCGCCGCGGAGCACGCCGGCACGTTCGTCCTCAAGACCTCCCCAACCGACTCGCGAAGCGCCCCCGACGCATGATAGCGTGAGGATAGGCCGTTCGCGGCTTGCCCACGACCACGACCGCACAAGGGGGCTCGATGAACGTCGCCGTCTCAGGTACCGCGCTCAACTTCCCGCGACTCTGCGCATGTTGCGGGGAGGCCTCGGAAACCACCCTTCCCGTGACCGACTCCACCCGCATCGGCAACATGCGCTACACGTCGACGTGGCAGCTCCCCTACTGCAACGGCTGCGCTGCGCACGTCAAGCACACCTCGATGCGCGGCTGGGAGATGCTGCTTCTCCTCGTCACGGTGGGCCTCTACCTGGTTTCCTATTACCTCTTCTATCGACCGATGCGCATCCGCGCCGCCAAGCAGAGCATGATGAAGCCGAGCTGCGCCGGGCACGACTTGCCGAGCTACAAGTACTTCAAGGTCGGCAACGGCAAGCATATCTTCGAGTTCAAGAACTCAACCTTCGCCAAGGCCTTCGTGCTCGCCAACCAGGCCTCCCTCGACGGCGCGAGCCCCGAGATCAAGCAGTTGATCGCGGGTTCTTGACCGCCGCAGGAGTGCACCCTTCCAGCATCCGTTGACACGCCGCGAATCGGCCTCACGTTCGCTGCATGATCCTTCCATGCCCGTCGTGTCACAGGCTGAACCGGTTGCCCGCGACCCGGCTCCTCGAGCATGGCAAGTGCGCGGCGTGCAAGGCGACGCTCTCGCCGGTGGCGAGCCCGATCGCGGTGCGCAGCGTCGAGGAGTTCGATGAGCTGGTGCGTGCCTCGACCGCTCCCTTGCTCGTCGACTTCTGGGCCGCGTGGTGCGGCCCCTGTCGCGCGGTCGCGCCCGAGCTCGACAAGATCGCCGCCGCCAAGCGCGGTCATGTCGTCGTCGCCAAGGTCGACACGGAGGCGCTCCCCGAGGTCGCGGCGCGCTACGGCATCCGCAGCATCCCGACGATGATCGTGTTCCGCTCCGGGCGCGAGAGCGAGCGCCTCAGCGGAGCGCTCCCGGCGAGCGCCATCGTCGAGCGACTCGCGATCTGATCGCGGGGGCTTTCAGGGCGTCGCCGCAGGGGGACGGTCGGGCGCGATCGGCCCGATCCACGGCCAGCCGAAGGCCCCGCCGTGCACCGTGATCGCCGCCTCATCTCCGACGGCGAGCGCCTTGAACTCGCTGCGTCGCACGTTGAGGCTGAGCGTCTTGTAGGTCATGTATTGCGGCGGCGTCTGCTGGCTGTCGACGGCGAACTTGATCCGGTAGGTCGTGCTGCGGCCGTTGCGGCGCTCGCTCTTGGAGAGCACGGTGGCGCGCACCGTCGACAGCGGCGTCTGATCGAACAGCGCGTTGCCGCCCCACAGGACGAGCGACGGCAGGAACGGCAGCCAGAAGGCGCCCGGGAACAGCGTCAGCAGGAAGTTGCGCAGCGACCGCGAGTGCCCGCGCACCCAGACGAACGTGAACACGACGAGGACGAGCACCGTCACCAGCGCCAGCTGCTTGGGGAGGCCCTGCCCGACGGGGTGCAGCGGTTCCCAGGTCGCCGGGTTGACGATCGAGGCCACGAACGCGAGCAGGTAGATCACGCCGAAGCCAATCCAGCTCGCCAGCGCGAGCAGGTCGCCGCGGGCGCGCTGCGCCGTCCCGAGCGCGCCATCGACGTTGCGCACCCCGGTGGCGAGCTGGCGCAGGAAGCCGAGCTGCTGCTCGATCTGCGGCTTGGCAGGCGTGGCAAAGCTGATCGGCAGGACCATCGAGACGCCATGCTTCGACAGGGTCACGGTGCGGCCGGCGCGCACCGTCTCGAGCACGGCCTGGCGCATGCGCTCGTCGGCGAGCGCGGCGCGGATGTGCTCGTCGGACTCGTCGCTCTCGATGTAGACCGCCGCGTCGAAGGTCGGATCGCCGAGCTGCAGCTCGCGGTTGAGGAACAGCGCTCGCCCGACTCGATCCCGCCCGGTCTCGGGGCGAAAGACGACGAGCGGCAGGTTGGCCTCGGTCTGGAGCTGGATCTCGACGTACTCGTAGCGCCCTCGGACGAACGGGAAGACGCGGTAGCGCAGCCCGTCGACCGTCGCCTCGAGCGACGGCGTCGCCTGACCGGGCGCCGCAAGCGCCGAGGTGGCCGGGCTCGTCGCGCTGACGCCGAGGGACTCGCCGATTCGTCGTAGCGTCTCCTCGCGCCTCTTTCGCTGCTGTCGCCCGGCCCAGAGCACGAACGCGACGAGGAGCGCAACGATCGGTCCAATGATGGCGAGCACCAGCAGCCCCGCTTCGAACTTGCCCATGGTGGCAGTGTTTCCCGGGTGCGCGGGCGCCGTCGAGAAAAAGCCGCGCCCCGTCGCTGACCTCATTGTGACGTCCTTGAAACGAATGCAACGGACAGCTCCCAGACAATTGACGCAGCCCTGCCGTTTCGGTAAGCGCGCTCCATGTCGAACCGGTCAAGCGCCGCTGGGATCCTGCTGGGACTCTTCGCCTCCGTCGCTGCCGCGGCTGAGCCCGTGGAGCCTGCCGCCGCGGCGCCTCCGGCGCCCGCGCCGGTCGCGCCCCCCGTCGCCGCACCGCCACCGCCGGCCTCGCCGGCGCC
>CAZPEY010000402.1:0-2701 GCA_964585665.1 uncultured Polyangiaceae bacterium
GGCGCAGCGCACCGCCGAGGTCGAGCCCCTGCCGGCGCCCATGCCGGCCCCGATCGCGACGACCCAACCCCCGCTCGCCGCGCCTGGCAAGCGCAGCCTCGGGTTGGTGGCCGGCGTCGCCGCGCTGCTGGTCCTCGGCGGCGGCGGCGCCATCGCATGGAAGCTCTCCGCGACCTCCTCGACCGGCGGCGGCGCGGGGCAGGGGAGCGGATCCGGATCTGCGGCCGGTCCGGGCGACCCGAACGTTGGCGTCCTGCGGGCGCGCCTCGACGCGCTCATGACCGGCGATGGCGATCCGCTCGCGCCGGCCGCGTGCCAGACGCGCGATCCGGCGCTGCTCGACAAGCTGGTGCGTGCGACCGGCTGGCTGCACGACAGCGCGATCGGCGCACCGCGGCCGCAGGATCGCGATGCGTTCGTGCTGCTCGACAAGCTGCCCGAGCCCTCTGCCGAGCTGCTCGCGCTCCAGGCGCGCGCCCGGCTCGTCGTCGAGGCGACCGCCGAGCGGAGCCTCGACGCGGCCAAGCAAGCGGCGCAGGTCTGTCCGACGTTCGCGATGGCGCACAACCTCATCGGCAACGCCGAGCAGCGCGCCAAGCACAGCGAGCTGGCGACGGCGGCCTACCAGAAGGCCCTCGAGCTCGCGCCCGACTATCAGGCGCCGCGCTACAACCTCGGGCTCATCGCGCTCCGCGCCGGCGATGCCAAGGCGGCGATCGCAGCGTTCGACGAGGTGCTGACGCGCAACCCGCAGCATCCGCGCGCGTCGCTGGTGCGTGGCCAGGCCCACCTGTCGCTCGGCAACACCCAGCTCGCGCTCGACGATCTCGAGCGCGCCGTGCTGCGCAACCCCGACCTCGCCGACGCGTGGCTGCTGCTCGGCTCGGCCCGCGCCACGGCGGGGCGGAGCAAGGAGGCCAAGGAGGCGTTCTGTCGGGCCAAGGAGACGGGGAGCGAAGAGGGCACGCGCCTCTGCCCGTAGCGCCGGCTACTGGATCAGACGATCCATGTCGAGGGCGGCGAGCTTGAAGTCGGGCTGCTCCTTGACGACGGCTGCGAGCTCCTTCTTGGCGTTCGCCTTGTCGCCGCGATCGAGGTGGTTGAGCGCCTTCGAGTAGCGCAGCGCGGTCGCGGTCTTGAGCTGGGCGGGGGGCTTGGGGCGCTCGGCGCGACGCGGCGGATCGGTTGGCGTGGTGGGCTGCGGCGTCGCGCTCGCGGTCTGGTGGCCCGCCTCGCTGCCCGGCTTGCCGTCGGTCGTCTTGTCGGGCGTCTTGGTGCCCGGCGCCGTCGGCTGCATCGGCGGCAGCTTGGTCGCGAGGATCTTGCCGAGCTCCTCGGCGAGCTTCTGCTCGACGGAGAGGAAGTCGTCGGGCTTGCCCTGTGCTCCGATCGACTGGATCACCTTGCCGGTCTCGACCTCGACGACGCGGGCGTCGGCGCGTAGCGTCTTCATGAGGTCGAAGAAGCCGCCGAGCACGAGGTAGCGTGCCCCGAGGAGCTTGCCGATCTTGGCCGCCGAGGCCGGATCGATCTTGGTGCTCTGCTGCAGCTTGAGCTCGGCGAGCACCTCCTCGAGGCGCATCCGCTCGACGAGTCGGACGCTGTCGACCGCTCCGAGATCGGTGATCAGCATCTGCGCGAGGCCCTTCTTGAGGACCTCCATCTCTGGATCTTTGCCGCTGTAGTCGAAGTACAATACCGCGACCGTGGGTTTTGGATCTGCTGCCAGCGCTGCCCTGGGGGCGAGCAGCAGGAGCGAGCCCACGACGAACATCGACGCCACGAACCGAACGACACGAACCGTTGATCGCATCTCGTAAGCATAACCCTGGGGGGGACACATGATGAGCAAAAGGTGGTTGGCTCGCTCGCTCGCAGTCGCAGGCTTGGTGTGCGCCGTCGCACAGGCGCGCGCCGACAAGCCGCCGCTGCGGGTCGCCGTGCTCGACTTTCACGGCGCGGGCACGACGGCCGAGCTCGAAGCGCTCGGCGTCGGTCTGCAGTCGATGATCACGACCGATCTCTCGGAGCTGCCCGGCTTCGTGCTCATCGAGCGCGCGCGCCTGCGCGATCTGCAGAGCGAGCTCAAGCTGCAGCAGACCGACGCCATCGACAAGGCCACCGCCAGCAAGCTCGGCGGTCTCGCCGGCGCCTCGCACCTCCTCGTCGGCACCTTCACCGTGGCCGGCGGCAAGATGCGCATCGACGCGCGGCTGTTCGGCGTCGCCGATGGCTCGGTGCTGCTGACCGAGAAGGCCGAGGGCCCGCAGGCCAGCTTCTTCGAGCTCGAGAAGACGCTCGTCACCAAGCTGGTCGCCACCGTGGGCGTCAAGCTCGGTAAGAAGGAGCGCGCCGAGCTCGCCAAGCCGGAGACGACCAACTTCGACGCCTTCCAGAAGTTCTCGACCGCGCTTGCGCTCGCTGATCAGAAAAAGGGCCCCGAGGCGATCGCGGCGATGCAGGCCGCCGTCGCTGCGGATGGCAGTTTCGCGCTCGCCGCGACCAAGCTGAAGGACCTCCAGTCGATGTTCCCGCCCGCGCCGCCCAAGGCCGAGGCGCCGCAGCAGCAGTGCAAGCAGAACCCACTGACCGCGCCGCAGTGCCCGAGCGAAGGTGGCAAGGCGCCGCCGATGCCGACCCTGCTGACCGGTGGCGAAGATCATGTCGGCCTGGTCGTGCGCGCCTCGCAGCACGAGGCGAC
>CAZPEY010000402.1:2801-4560 GCA_964585665.1 uncultured Polyangiaceae bacterium
CTGGCCTATCCGGCGATCCACTTTCTGCTGCGCATCGGCAAGGACGGTGTGCAGGTGGGCGGGAACTGATGAAGCTGCGCGGCTTGCTGCTGGGCGTCCTGCTGACGCTGTCGATCTCGAGCTTCGCGCACGCGGCGCCGATGCGCGTCGCGGTGCTCGAGTTCACCAACGCCTCGACGAGCCGCGACTACGATCCGCTCGGCAAGGGGCTGCAGTCGATGATCACCACCGACCTCACGCAGGTCCCATCGCTGCAGCTCGTCGAGCGCTCGCGTCTCCACGAGGTGCAGGCCGAGCTCAAGCTGCAGGCCGGCAGCAGCATCGACCCGTCGACGGCGGTCAAGCTCGGCAAGCTCGCCGGTGCGACGCACCTCCTGGCCGGCAGCTTCACCGTCGTCGGGTCGCAGATGCGGGTCGACGCGCGCCTGTTCGGCGTCAGCGACGGAGCGGTGCTGCTCGCCGCCAAGGACGAGGGCGACAAGGACGCGTTCTTCGATCTTGAAAAGAGCCTGGTCAAGAAGCTCGTCGAGACGGTCGGCGTCAAGCTCGCGCCCAAGGAGCGCGCCGAGCTCAACCGCATGCACACCCTCGACTTCGACGCCTTCGCCAAATTCAGCCGCGGCATCGCGCTCTTCGACGAGAAGAAGTACTCGGACGCGATCGCCGCGCTCAAGGACGCCAGCGCGCGCGACAAGGACTTTCGCCTGGCGGCGCTGACGCTCGGCGAGTACGAGCGGGTCATCACCGAGATGCGCACCGAGGCGACCAACCTCGAGGCCAAGCAGAAGGAGATGGCGCGCCTGACCAAGGAGCTGCAGGGCGAGAAGGAGGCCAAGGCCGAGGCAGACTCGGTGGCGCGCCTGTACCAGATCGCCAAGAGCAAGGAGCCGACGATGCGGCGGCAGCGCCTGGCGGCGCTCTTTGTCCTCGCGCTCGAGCACGGCTACGATCTGCTCAAGCTCGCCGTGCTGCAGGATTTTTTTGCGCTGCAGCGAACGAGCGACGCGCTAGCGTTGGCGTACTACAGCGAGGCTTCGCCGCGCTTCGCCGAGGACAAGCTGCCGCTCGTCATCCTGCCGGGCTACTCCTCGCGCCTGCCGTCGATCGAGAAGTTCGATCACGACTTCGCGTACCTGGTCGAGACCTTCGGGCGGACCTCGAACGGCGAGGTCGACGTGCACCGCGTCGGCGAGAACCTGCGCACCAACCTCCTGCAGACGCTCGAGTTCGCGCAGCGGCTGCACTTCGATCGGCGGCAGGGCGTCGCGCTCCTCAGCCAGCTCCTCGCCCATGGTCGCAAGCTCAAGCCCGGCACGGCGTCGTGGTGGACCGAGTCGCTGCGGCTCGCCCAGGAGCACCGGCGGCTGCTCGATCTCGACAAGAGCACGACGCTGCTGACCAGCCTCGCCGCCGAGACCAAGGATCCGAGTCAGCTGCGCGACCTCGCCGACGAGATCGAGCGCAACAAGCAGTTGAAGACGTTGCTCGAGACTCACAAGCGACCGGTCGATCGCTACTTCCGCGAGTACATCCTGCTGCGCTATCCCGACCTCTATCCGCACCAATGGGAGTACCTGCGCAACGAGTGGGAGGACCACACCAAGGGCGGGGACCTTTCGCCCAAGGCGCTCCACCTCCTCGCGAGCCAGCGGCGGCTGCCCTACTACCCGTTCATGACGGGGCGCAAGCGCGACGTGTTCGGCTATCTGTTGATGGGCGATCATCCGGTGTGGGCGCTGCACTCGAAGGCGCACGACCC
>CAZPEY010000403.1:0-4556 GCA_964585665.1 uncultured Polyangiaceae bacterium
CCCGCCGTTCTCGATGCTGGAGGGCTCGGAATCGGAGCCGTTCTGTCGTTCTAAAGGAGCAAGCCCATGAGAGACGCATCCTCGGTTCGGCGCCGCCTCGACGAGGTGGCCTATGCCAGATCCCTGCGTCCCCGGCGCGCCATCGTCGCGGAGAGCGACTCCAGGCTGCGACGATTCCTGGTCGCGTGGCTCGTGGACTTCGGCTGGGAGGTCCGCGAGGCGGAGAGCGCGGCGGAGCTTCGTGCTCAGCTCGTCGAGGCGGTGATCGATCAGGAGGTCCCGGACCTGATCGTGACGGAGCTTGACACCTCGGACGGAGGGGCGCTCGAAGTGCTGGCCGATCTGTCGGAGACCCCGCTGTCGATTCTCGTCGTCGCGATCACGCAGGATCGGTCGCTCGAGACCATGCGAGTGGCGAAGCGGCACGGAGTGAGCAACGTCATCAGCAAGCCGCTCGATCTGCGAACGTTTGGTGACTTGCTTCGCAGCATCGCGCGGCACGTCGACTAGAACGAATCTCCCCGGATGGACTGCGCTCAGTTCGTGTCGAGGACGAGACCGAACAGATCCTCGGCGTGGGCGGTGCCTGCACCGATCGCTCCGATGTCCCGGCCGGTGTCCGATCCGGCGTCGATGAGCGGCGAGCCGAAACTCGGCGTGTAGAGCTGCCGATAGTACCCCAGCACCTGAGAGACGCCGTAGGTGCGCCGCCAGACCGCGCCCTCGTCAATCGCGTACGGCACCTGGGGAACCGCGCCGGCGAAGCCCGGATCGTCGACCACGTCGTGCGTCCCCGGAGTGCCCGAGATCAGCCCGCTCATGTAGTGGCTCGACGCGCTGGCGAGCGGATTGTACCAAGCGTTGTAGTCGGCGTTGGCGATGCGAGGGCTGCTGACCGTCGCCTCGCTGCGTCCGGCCGAGATCAGCGCCTTGCTTCCCCACGAGGTCGCCCCGAAGTGGACGAAGGCATTGTTGCGCAGCGAGGTGAGCGAGACCGTCGCGCTGGCCAGCACGATCGCCGGGGCATCGTAGAGCCCGGTCGCGCCTCCCGCGTCGATGGTGTTGTTCTCGAAGACGAGGTTCTGCTCGTCGCCGTAGAAGAAGAGCGCACCGTCGAAGCCGCTGTTCGGCGCCTGCGCATGGACGAAGAGATTGTGATGGAACTTCGTGCCCGGTTGGCTGCTGCGCACGAAGTCGTGGCCACTGTTGACGAGCAGGTTGTAGCGAAACTCTCCGCCAAAGCTCTGCAGGGGCCACGAGCCGTCGTGAAGGACGTTGTGCTCCGCAAGAGCGCCGTCGCTGCCATTGCCGAATGCCAGATTGAAGCCCTGAGAAAAGCCGCCGTAGTAGTCGTGATGAAAGTAGTTGCCTTGGATGGTCGCCGCCGACGCGCCGTCGAGCTCGAGGACACAGCGCGGTCCCAGGAAGACGTTGCCAAGGCTGTCCTTCAATCCGCCGATCTGCCAGTCGGCCATGCCGGTGATGAGCACGATCCCGGCGCCGATGTTGTTGCCGGTAAAGACCTTGGCGCCGCTGGTCGTTCCGCTGAGGTCGAGGATGGGCGACTTGCCGGGCTCGGCGGAGACGAAGGTGACGTAGTTGGTCGATCGGAACTCATTGTTGGCGAGCTGCACATCCCCCGAACCATTGACCACCAGTCGCAGCGGCGCCGTCGCCTCGAAGACAGAGTCCGTGATCGAGACCGCTCCCGTCGTCGTCACGTCCAGACCGACTTGATTGTCGAAATTCGCCAGACCCGTGATGAAGCTGTTTGCAATGACGAGGTTGCCGGAATAGCCCGCTGCCGCCGTCACCTTGTGCCCATTGCCCCTGACGAGGGTCTGCGTCCAATCGAGAGGCGTCGATCCCGAGAGGACGAGGTCCCCGGTCAGCTCGACGGTCTTGCTGCGCACCGGGGGCGGATCGACCGTGATGTAGACCGGCACGAGCCCGTCGATCGCTGCTGCGCCGTGCGGGGTAAAGCGCACGGTCAGGACATGTTCGCCCTCGCTGAGGCCGTCGGGGAGGCGCAGCTCCCAGAGGTTCTGGTTCGCTGGATCGGGCGGCCGCGTACCGACCTCGATCCCGTCGAGGAAGAAGGTCATCAGGCTGTCGTCGCAGACATAGGGCGGGTGGCCGGGTGGGCACTGCCAGGCGTTCGGATCGTTGGCGTCGGCGAGGATGCGGAAGGGCAGTCCCGCCGAGAAGTGCATGCGCTGTCCGGGCGACTTGATGCGCGCGAGCGTGGCGTTCGGCTGCCAGAGCTCCTCGATGGGACTCTCGGTGGGCGGTGGCGGAATGTCGGGGCGAGGGCCGTCGAAGCGGGCCAGGTCGCCCCCAGCGAGGGCGGCCAGGTCCACGCTGCCATCGGAGATCGCTCCGTCTGTTGCGGACCCCGCCGGGTGAGTGCAGCCCGCCAGGATCGTCCCCAGCCCGACGAGCAATCGCGAGATCAGGGAAGGCCTCGACCTGAGAAGAGAGGAGTTGCCCGTCACTCCATCATGGTACCGGGTAGAAGCGGCGCTGCGTAGGCCTCAGACGCCCATGTACGAGCGCACGAGCTTGCTCTTCTTGACCTGGTCCTTGTTGAGGCCGATGAAGGCGTCGGCGAAGTCCTTCCGCTGAAACGTAAAGGTCGTCTCGTTCTCACTGGTTCCGTCGAGGAGGTAGGCGGCGCGCTGGTCGCCCTTGCAGCACTGCGGGCCTCGCGTGGCGTCCATCTTCGCCTCCTTGGCGGCGAGCTCGGCCTGCTGCTTCTTGAAGAGCTCGTTGTTCTCGAGCGCCTCGCGCATCTGTCGGTTGAAGCTCAGTCGCGAAGTGCCGAAGACGAGCCCGAAGCCAAGCCCACCGAGCACGATAGCCGCGACGACCGCGACCTTGTGTCTGGCGTCTCCGACCGCGCGCCCCGGCTTGCCCTCGGCGAAGAGCGCCCAGCCCACGAAGCCGAGGGTCAGGCCGCACACGATCCCCAGCCACAGCATGTGCTTCTTCTCCTTGATATGGGAGACATCGATCAGGCTGCGCGCTGTCGATGAAGGGCCTGCCTCCCAGGAGTTGGGGCTCTGGAAGTCGTCACTGGGATTGTGCGGCTCGCAGGTCGTGCAGATCGGGATCGGCCAGGTGACCGTCGTCGTCGTCTTGGTCGTCTTCGGCCCGGCGGTCGTCGTCTTGACGCTCCGATCCTGGATGTTGAAGGTGGCGTTGGAGGCGCCGCCACAGCAGGCACAAATCTGGGGAAAGAGCAGCGTCTTGCCGGTGACCGTGACCGAGGTGGGCATAAAGGACTCCTCTGTCCACTGTAACACAGGCGGACGTGCGCCACGGAAGGCGTGTAACGTAGGGAACGGGAGGTCTTTCGATGCGTGGTGCGTCCGTCTCGCTGGTCGTCGTCCTGTGGGTCGTCGCGGGCTGCAAGGGCAGCGCGAACACCGGAAAGCTCGACGGGGGAGGCGCGGTCTCGGACCTGCGGAGCGCGGGCGGCGTCGGCGATCTAGCGAGCAGCGCGGCGCTCTTCAGCCCCGGAAATCCCGATGGCAAGTGTGCCGCTGGCGTCCCCGCAGGGGGCAAGCTCGTCGATACGTCCAGTCCGACGACCGTCGTCGGCACCGGCAGCGCGGCGAGCTGCACCTTCGCCAGCCTGAACGCCGCAGTGACCGCGGGTGGGATCATCACCTTCGACTGCGGCGCTGCGCCGGTCACGATCGGCGTGACGGCGACGCTGCAGCTCCCGATCACCAAGGACACGGTGATCGATGGCGGCGGCAAGGTAACTCTCGACGGTGGCGGCGCGGTGCAGATCCTGCGCTTCGACAGCCCGAACTTTCGCGCGCTCGACACGCGGGTGACGCTGCAGCGGCTGCGCCTCATCAATGGCAAGACGACTCCTACCGAGGCCATCCCGACGGTGACGCAGCCGTCCAAGTGTTCGCAGGGGTGGAACGACGGCGAGGGCGGTGCGCTCTACATGCGCGATGGCAACCTGACGATCATCGACTGCGAGCTGAGCGGCAACACCGCGGCGCCGCTCGGCCCGGACACGGGCGGCGGGGGGCTCTACATCCTCGGCAGCAAGCACGGCGTGCTCGTCGTGCACAGCACCTTCCGCGACAACCGCGCCAGCAACGGCGCAGGCCTGGGCGCGCTGTTCGCGGAGCTCAACGTCTATGACAGCCTGTTCACCGGTAACGTTGCGACGGGGCACGACGCCAACAACAACGAGCCGGACAAGTGCAGCCAGATCAACAACGGGCAGAACGAGACGGGCTCGGGCGGCAACGGCGGGGCGCTCTACAGCGACGGAGCCTCGGTCAACGTTACGATCTGTGGCTCCAAGATCGTCGACAACGCCGCGGGCACCAACGCGTTCGGCGGGGGCCTCTTCTTCACCAGCAACGACTTTGGCGGCACGCTGTCGATCTCCGACACGACGATGACCGGCAACACCGGCGGGCACTGGACCGTCGTGCAATCGGGCAGCGTGACCGACGCGGGCACGGCCGTCGGCACCAACGCCAAGAGCATCACGATCACCAACTCGACGCTGCAGGGCCTCTAGT
>CAZPEY010000404.1:0-4554 GCA_964585665.1 uncultured Polyangiaceae bacterium
ACCTTTTCTGACGGAAATCCAGTGGTTTAAGCCGAACGATTCGACCAATCAAAGATACCTACCAAACAGGAAAGTACGGGTCGCTTAGCCCCACATCCCTTACGTAAGAGTTAGAGTCGTTGAATTTGTGACCTGCTCCACCCATTGGCAGCGCCCAGTGGCCGCGATCGAGCGGCTGCGTTACGGTCCCGCGATGATCAAGAGCTTTGGCCAAGGCGATCCCGCGATCGCCGACTACGTCTCGAACCTGCTCACGCCGGACGACGCGGCCCTCGACGAGATCCGGCAGCGCGCCGCCGCGGCCAAGCTGCCGCCGATTCACGTCGCGCCGCTCGACGGACGCCACCTCGAGGTGCTGACGCGCGCCGCGGGCGCCAAGCGTGCCGTCGAGATCGGCACGCTCGCCGGCTACTCGGCGCTGTGCATCGTGCGTGGCCTCGTCGCTGACGGCCACCTCCACACGTTCGAGATCTCGTCGACGCACGCGCGAGAGGCCGAGGCGACGTTCGCCAAGAACGGCATCGCCGATCGCGTCACCCTTCACCTCGGCGTCGCCCGCGAGCAGCTGCCGAGCATCATCGACCAGGGGCCCTTCGATCTGGTGTTCATCGACGCCGACAAGGTCAACTATCTTGCCTATCTCGAGTGGGCGACGGACAACCTGCGCCCCGGCGGCCTGCTGCTCGCCGACAACACGTTCGCCTGGGGGCAGATCGCGTTCGCGCCGCACGACGAGAGCCCCGAGGGAGAGGCGGTCGCGGCGCTGCGCACCTTCAACCGGGTGCTCGCTGAGCACCCGGGCTTTCGCACGACGATGCTGCCGACGGGCGAGGGGCTGACCGTCGCGGTGCGCCTGTAGTCAGCCGCACCATCCCACCTTATAGTTCCGGCATGTCTCTTTCGCAGATCGGTCACCAGGCGATGCCACCGCACGACCAGCTCGAGGCCGAGATCGTGCGGCTCAAGAAGGAGCGCAACGCCGTCATCCTCGCGCACTACTACCAAGAGTCCGAGATCCAGGACCTCGCCGATCACGTCGGTGACAGCCTCGGGCTGGCGCGCGCGGCGCAGAAGACGGACGCGGACGTCATCGTCTTCTGCGGCGTGCACTTCATGGCCGAGACCGCCAAGATCCTCAACCCGAGCAAGATCGTCGTGCTGCCCGATCTCGAGGCCGGCTGCTCGCTCGCCGATGGCTGTCCAGCGCCCGCCTTCGAGCAGTTCCTGAAGAAGCACCCGGGCCACACCGTCGTCAGCTACATCAACTGCTCGGCGGCGGTCAAAGCGCTCTCGGACGTCATCTGCACGTCGTCGAACGCGGTGCACATCGTCAACCAGCTGCCCCGCGATCAGAAGATCGTGTTCGCGCCCGATCAGCACCTCGGTCGCTGGGTGATGAAGAAGACCGGGCGCGACGATCTCGTGCTCTGGCCAGGCAGCTGCATCGTCCACGAGACCTTCAGCGAGAAGAAGATCATCGAGCTCCTCCTGCGCAACCCGGGCGCCGAGCTCATCGCCCACCCCGAGTGCGAGGAGGCGGTGCTCCGCCACGCGAGCTTCATCGGCTCGACGAGCGCGCTGCTCAAGTACGTCAAGGAGAGCAAGACCGAGACGCTGATCGTCGCGACCGAGGAGGGGATCCTCCACGGCATGCGCCATGCTGCGCCGCACAAGAAGTTGATCCCTGCGCCGCCCGAGGATGAGAGCTGCTCGTGCAACCAGTGCCCTCACATGCGGCGCAACACGCTCGAGAAACTCTATCTGTGCATGCGCGATCTGCAGCCGCGGCTCGAGATGGACGAGGCGCTGCGCCTGCGCGCCAAGACGCCGATCGATCGCATGCTCGAGATGTCGGTCGGCGTGTCGTAGCGCCGTCGCCGATGCCGACGCCCAAGCCACCGCCAGCCGCCGCGGCCCCCGAAGCGCCCAAGGCCAGCGAGCGCTGCCCCGAGTGCGACGGCGCCGGGGTCGTGCCCGACTCGCTCGACAACTACGTCTACGATCCGTACGGCATGGCGCCCTGCCCGACCTGCCGAAAGCGCAAGGCCGAGGAGCCGCAACGGTAGGCCGGGCCGCCAAGTCCGGTTGCAGCCGCGGCGCCGGTTTTCTATGGTGCCGCCCATGCGTTCTCTGCCGCTCCTGCTCGTCTGCTCCACCAGCCTCGCCGTCGCCGCGCCCGCGAAGAAGGTGGTCAAGATCCCTGACCTTTCGGTCAAGTATCTTGACGGCCTGTTCCGCTTCCGACCGCACCTGGCGACCTTCATGGGCGACGACCGCTTCGACCGCGAGCTCGCCGACTTCTCCGAGGAGGCCTGCCTGCGCCGCGCCAACGAGCTGGTCGAGCTCGGCTCGACGCTCGACGCGGCTACGGGCAAGGGTCAGAAGCTGTCGCTCGACGATCAGATCGACGTCGAGATCCTGAAGGACGCGATCGCGCTCGAGCGGCTCTACCTCGACAAGATCCGCGACTGGGAGTGGGACCCGCGCCTGTACGACTCGTTCCCCTACTACGATCCGCGCGAGACCTTCGCCCAGCGGCTCTCGGATCTCATGCACAACGACGCGATCCCGCTCGCCGAGCGCAAGCAGACCGTGCGCATCCTCGTCGACAAGCTCGATCGCTTCTTGCCGATCTTCGAGAAGCGCCTGCTCAAGAACGCGGCCCGCGTACCCAAGCTCTACGTCGAGCGCGCGATCGCTGGCAGCAAGGGGCGCTCCGAGTTCTTGAAGACCGAGGTGCGCGACTTCCTCGGGCCCGCCGCCGCCCCCGACAAGCCCGAGCGCCCGCTCGGCGCGCGCAACGACGAGTTCACCACGTTCCTCGAGAAGGAGCTGCTGCCCAAGGCGAGCGGCGACTGGCGCCTCGGCAAAGAGGTCTACAAGCAGAAGTTCCGCTACGCGCTCGGCACCGACCAGGCGACCGAGGACGCAGCCGCCAGCGCGCTGCGCTCCTTCAATGAGGCGCGCGACGAGCTCTACCTGCTGGCGCGCAAGCTCTGGCCGCGCGTCCTCGGCAGCAAGGAGCCGCTCCCCGCCGAGACCACCGACAAGCAGCAGCGCGCCAAGCTCATCGAGCGGGTCAAGGACGAGCTGGCGCGCGAGCACGCGGCGCCCGAGGCGCTCGTCGCGGCGCACGCGCGCAACCTCGATCGGATGCGCGACTTCATCGTCAGAAAGGACCTGCTCGATCTGCCGCCCAAGGAGACGCTCACCGTCGAGCCGATGCCGCTGTACAAGCGCGGCTCGCAGGCCGCCGAGTACCTCGCGCCGGGCGTGCTCGAGAAGCGCGGGCAGTGGAAGGCGACCTACTTCGTCGATCCGATCGATCCAACCTGGGCCAAGGATCGCGTCGAGTCGTACCTGCGCGGCCAGAACGACTACGCGGTGCAGCTCGTCGCCATCCACGAGGCCTACCCCGGTCACCACACGCAGTTCTTCTACTCGAAGAAGAGCGACAACCCGCTGCGCGCCGTCTTGTGGAACGCGCCGATGGTCGAGGGCTGGGCGGTCTACGGCGAGGGGCAGATGGTCAAGGCCGGCTGGGGCGACGACAAGAACGACGCCTTCCGGCTGTTCGAGCTGCGCGGCCAGATGATCGTCGCGACCAACCTGCTCCTCGACGTCAAGCTGCACCAGGGCGAGATGAGTGATGAGGAGGCCGTGCGCTTCATGGTGGAGGAGGGCTTTCAGGAGAAGGCGATGGCCGAGAAGAAGCTGCTGCGCGCCAAGCTCGACTCGACGCAGCTGCCGCAGTACTTCCTCGGGCTGGACGAGATCCGCCGTCTCGAGGCGAGCTATCGCAAGAAGGTCGGCGACAAGTTTCGGCAGCGGGCCTTCAACGAGGCGGTGATCGGGCACGGCTCGATCGCGGTGCGCTTCCTCGGTCGCTACCTCGACGGCAAGTAGCTACGACGAGGCGGGGGGAGGATCGCCGCCGGGCGAGGCGGGCGGCTCCGGCGCAGCCACAGACGGTGTCGGCGCCCAGGCCTCGCGCGTCGCCAGCGCCGCCTCGGCGGCGCGCTGCTCGGCCTCCTTCTTGTTGCGCCCGAGCCCTCGCCCGCGCTCCTGATCGTCGATCACGATCGCGACCTCGAAGACCCGATCGTGATCGGGTCCGACCATCCCGAGCACCTGATAGCGCAGCGCCACCCGCAGCGACGCCGCCAGCTCCTGCAGCCGGGTCTTGGCATCGACCGACGACAGCTGCGGCATGCGGGCCTCGACGTCGGCGAGCAGCTCGCGGAGGACGCGCGCCGCGGCCTCGAAGCCACCATCGAGATAGACCGCCGCGACGAGCGCCTCGAACGCGTCGGCGAGCAGGCCCGGCCGCCGTCGGCCGCCCGACGCCTCCTCACCCCGGCCGACGAACACCCAGTCGCCGAGACCGAGCCGCCCCGCCAGCTCGGCGAGTCCGGCTTCGCTGACGAGGGCGGCGCGCAGCTTGGACAGCTCGCCCTCGCCCGCATCGGGCCGGAGCGTCATCAAGAGGTGGCCGACGACGAGGTCGACCACCGCATCGCCGAGGAACTCGAAGCGCTCCCAGTGCTTGCGGCC
>CAZPEY010000405.1:0-2054 GCA_964585665.1 uncultured Polyangiaceae bacterium
TCTCCGTCGAGCACGCCAAGGGGCGCGAGTGCTTCGGCTGGAAGGCCGGCTTCTTCGTCTGGTTGCCCGTCGAGGAGATCCCCGAGCTGCGCGACGCCGCCAAGGCAGCCAAGCCCGGAAACGGCCACCACGCACCGCCGCTTCCGCTTGCGGCGGCGGCCGGGGAGCCAGCCAGCAAGGCGACCAACGGCGGAGTCATCAACGGACACACCGTTGGAGGTGGCGCCGGGGCTGGCGGCGATCTGCCGATCACCGAGGCCTCGGCGCTGATCAACCTCGATCACCTGCGCGCCGCGGCGATGAACAAGCCGGCCGCTGCGTCCGGTCCTGCGGTGGGGCCGACCGCGACGCTGGAGCCCGCCGAGGCAGGCTCTGGGGCGACGCCCGCGCCCGTCGTGGTCGTCACTGGGCCAGCGCCGCGGCGCTCGTCGGGAACGGTCAAGTACATCGCGGCTGCGGGCATCCTGCTCACGCTCGGCCTCGGGGGCTCGCTCGCCTACGTGCTGACGCAGCGCACCGCTCCGCCGACGCCCTCGGCGAGCGCCGATCCGGCGGCGCGCAAGGCCGACGATCGCCCCATCGCCTTCTTCGACGGCACCGGCGCGCCTCCGCCCGCCGCCGATCCCAAGGCGCCGATCGCCACGAAGAAGGCCGCGCCGACGACCGCACCCGTCGCGGCAAAGGCCGCGCCGGCCGGCGCCGCCAAGGCCGACCCGAAGCTCTCGGCCTCGCAGAAGAACCTCGCCTCGCTGTACGCCGAGGACGGCGACACGACCGCGCCCAAGGCGCTGCCGAGCGTCGATCGCAAGGAGCGCGGCGGCGGCCAGGTCAACCAGGCCGACATCCTCTCCGTCGTGACGCAGAACAAGCGCTCGCTCAACATGTGCTACGAGCGCGTGCTCAAGCGCGACAACACGCTCAAGCGGGCCCGCGTCGTCACCCAGGTCAAGGTCGGCATGTCGGGGATGGTCACCCGGGTCACGGTCCCCGATCCGCAGTACTCCGACTCGGAGATCGGCCAGTGCCTGACCCAGGCGATCAAGAAGTGGCGCTTCCCGTCGTCGGAGTCGGAGTACGAGACCGAGTTTCCGATCTTGCTCCAAGCCGAGTGAGCGTGTCGGCGCGCCCGCTCGGCGTGTACGTCCACTTCCCGTATTGCAGCAAGCGCTGCCCGTACTGCGACTTCGCGATTCATGTGCGGCGCAACATCCCGCACGAGCGCTATCGGGACGCGGTGCTCGCCGAGCTGGCGGCGCGGCACGACGAGCTCGACGGCCGAGCGCTGCGGTCCATCTACTTCGGGGGGGGCACCCCGGGGCTGTGGCGGCCCGACTGCGTCGCGGCGGTGATCGCTGGGGTGCGCGCGTCGTGCCGGGAAGACCCGGCCGAGATCACCGTCGAGCTCAACCCGGGCGATCTGCCGCGCGACGTGCTGCCGTCCCACCTTGCGTCGCTGCGCGCGGCGGGCGCCGATCGGCTCTCGATCGGTGCGCAGAGCTTCTCGGCGGCGCGGCTCGGCGAGCTTGGCCGCTGGCATCAGCCGGAGGACACGGCGTTCACCGTCGAGACGGCGCGCGCCGTCGGCTTCTCCCGGCTGTCCGTCGACCTGATGTTCGCCCTGCCGCAGCAGACGCTCGCGGAGCTCGACCGCGAGCTCGACGCGCTGCTCGCGCTCGGCGCCAACCACGTCTCGATCTACTGTCTCACCGTCGAGCCGCGCACGGTCTACGCGGCGCTGCAGCGGCGCGGCGCGCTGCGCGTGCCAAGCGACGACGACGCGGCCGAGCTCTACGAGCGCGTCCTCGATCGCCTCGCCGCCGCCGGCTTGCCCCAGTACGAGATCTCGAGCTTCGCCACGCCCGCCGAGGAGTCCATCCACAACTCGCTGTACTGGACCGGCGCCGAGTACCTCGGGCTCGGGAGCGCCGCCTCGTCGCTGACCGTGCTGACCGACGGGACGCGGCGGCGGGACAAGAACGTCAAGAACGTCGACCAGTACCTCGCGGCCGGGTTGATCGAGGTGAGCCCCACGCGGCTGCGCCTGACGCGGCGCG
>CAZPEY010000405.1:2064-4534 GCA_964585665.1 uncultured Polyangiaceae bacterium
CGGCCGCGCTCGGTGAGCGCCTGCCAGGTCGGTCGACCCGCGCCGAGCGCGAGGAGCTGCCGGTGCCCGCCGCGGAACGGGAGGCGGTCTGGCTCGGCCTGCGCCTGGCCCGGGGCATCGAGCGCGCAGCCCATCAGGCGCTCTTCGGCCGCGATCCCGTCGTCGGGCGCGAGGGGCTCCTCGACGAGCTGGTCGCGGCCGGGTTGATCGAGGTGAGCCCCACGCGGCTGCGCCTGACGCGGCGCGGCCGCCTCGCCGCCGACGCGGTTGCCGGAAAGTTCTTGTGACGGTACCTTTTGGGGGATTTTCCGATGTCGGACCTCAACCAGCGCTCGCGCAAGATCCTCGCTGCCATCGTGCAAGAGTACCTCGCCACGGGCGACGCGGTAGGCTCGCGCACGGTGACGCGCCGTCACGGCATCGATCTCTCCCCCGCGACGGTGCGTAACGTGATGAGCGACCTCGAGGAGGCGGGCATGCTCAAGCAGCCCCACACCTCGGCGGGGCGCGTGCCGACCGAGCTCGGCCTCCGCTTCTTCGTCGACTCGCTGCTCAAGGTCCGCTCGCTGACGAGCAAGGAGCGGGACGAGCTCGGGCGCCGCTACGCGCTGCAGGGGCCGGACCTCGAGTCGGCGCTGCGCGATGCCTCGCGGGCGCTGGCGGAGCTCTCGGCTCACACGGTGATCATCGAGGCGCCGCGGCGCGAGGTCGATGTCGTCGAGCACGTCGAGTTCATGCGGCTGCGTGACAAGCAGCTCCTCGCGGTGCTCGTCACCAAGTCAGGCAAGGTCGAGAACAAGCTGATCACGACCGCCGAGAACCTGGCGCCCGAGGAGCTCGATCGCATCAACAACTGCGTCAACGAGATCGTCTCGGGGCTCACGCTCGACGAGATGAGCACGCGGGTCCGCCGCGAGCTCGAGGCCGAGGAGACGCGCTACGACGAGCTCCGTCGGCAGGCGCTGTTGCTCTCCGTCGAGGCCCTGCCCGCGGAGGCGCCGTCGATCATCGTCGAGGGGCAGGCCAACCTCTTCGAGGCGGTGACCGAGCTCGACCCCGAGGCGCGCAGCAAGATGAAGGCGCTGTTTCGAGGGCTGGAAGAGAAGCGCCTGCTCGCCGAGGTGCTCGAGCGCACCGCCCAGGCGCCCGGCATCCAGGTGTTCATCGGTGCCGAGACTCACGTCGAGGAGCTCAGCGACTTCACCGTCATCGCGACCGCCTACGGCGCGCCGTCGACGTCAGGGGGCGGCGGCGGCGGCGAGCCCGGGCGCCCGCTCGGTACGCTGGGCGTGATCGGGCCGACGCGCATGAACTACTCGAAGGTCATCAACCTCGTCGACTTCACCGCACAGATTCTCTCTGGCTTTATCGGAAAACGGTGATTATCGTCGCAGGCGGAGATCGCCCATGAACGAGTCAGCAGACAACGCAGCGGCCAGCGAGGCCTCATCCACGGACGCCGCCAACGATGCCAACAGCGCGCAGGCCGCGGCGAGCGAGCCTGCCGAGGCCGCCGAGACCCCCGAGCAGATGAAGGCTCGCCTCGAGGCCGACAACAAGGCGCTGCAGGAGCGCCTGTTGCGCCTCGCCGCCGAGTTCGACAACTGGAAGAAGCGCGCCAAGAAAGAGATGGACGAAGCGGCGCCGCGGGCGCGCGACGGGATGGTCAAGGAGCTGCTGCCGGCGCTGGACAACTTGCAGCGCGCGATCAGCCACGCGCAGAGCGACGATCCGCTCGCGGTCGGCGTCAAGATGGTCGAGAAGCAGCTCCTCGGCACGCTCGAGAAGTTCCAGATCACGCGCTTCGTATCGGTTGGACAGCCCTTCGATCCGGCGGTGCACGAGGCGATCTCGCAGGTCGAGACCGACGAGTCGCCTCCCGGTACGGTCTGTCAGGAGTTTGCGGCAGGGTACATGAGCGGCAGCCGGTTGTTGCGTGCCGCGATGGTTGGGGTGGCCAAGGCTCCGGCTGCTTCGTCGACGAGCAGCTAAGCGGGGAGCATGGGCAAGACAGTCGGGATCGATCTCGGAACGACCAACTCGTGCGTCGCCTTCCTCGAAGGGCAGCGCCCCATCGTCATTCCGAACCAGGAGGG
Organism: uncultured Polyangiaceae bacterium; assembly: GCA_964585665.1. Taxonomy (GTDB): domain Bacteria; phylum Myxococcota_A; class Polyangia; order Palsa-1104; family Palsa-1104; genus CAZPEY01. Next base: position 4,161 of record CAZPEY010000405.1, read on the forward strand.
GAGTCGCACGACCCCGTCGGTGGTCGCGATCGCGAACTCGGGCGATCGGTTGATTGGTCAGATGGCCAAGCGCCAAGCGCTCACCAACCCCCAGAACACCGTCTTCGCGGTCAAGCGCCTGATCGGCCGCAAGCACGGCGATCCGGAGATCCAGGCGCACCTCAAGGCATGCCCCTACGAGGTCGTCAGCGCCGACAACGGGGACGCGCACGTCAAGCTGCGCGACAAGACCTACTCGCCCGCCGAGATCTCCGCGATGATCCTCGGCAAGATGAAGGAGATCGCCGAGGCCTATCTCGGCGAAGAGGTCACCGACGCGGTGGTCACGGTGCCGGCGTACTTCGACGACGCGCAGCGACAGGCCACGAAGGACG
>CAZPEY010000406.1:0-4522 GCA_964585665.1 uncultured Polyangiaceae bacterium
GGCCTGTGGGACCTGCACACCGGCGAGCTGCGCTCCGCGCGCGAGCACAGCGACTCGCTGTGGCGGCTCGCCTTCTTCGACGAGGGCCGGCGCTTCGTCACCGCGTCGGTCGATCACTCCGTGCTGATCTGGCGGCTCGACGAGCTGCGGGTCGAGGCGCGGCTGCTGCGCCATCAGGCGGGTGTCTACGGTATGTCGATCGATCCCACCGAGACGCTGATCGCGACCGGCGGCGTCGACTCGCGGATCTGTCTGTGGCGCATCGCGACGGGCGAGTTGGTCGCTGAGGCCGTGCTGGCGGGCGAGGGGATCCGCGATCTCAACTACTCCCCCGACGGGCGCGAGCTGGCGGTCGGCATGACCGACGCGACGATCCATCTCGTCGACGCCACGACGCTGCAGACCAAGCGCGTCCTGGCCGGCCACAAAGGGCCGCTCCACCGGGCGCTGTTTTCGCCCGACGGGACCCTCCTGGCGTCGAGCAGCATCGATCAGACGGTGCGCCTGTGGGACCCTGCGACCGGTGTCGAGCGCGCCGTGCTGCGCGGTCACCAGAGTCTGGTGCGCGGCCTGTGCTTCTCGCCGGACGGCACCCACCTGGCGTCGACGAGCTACGACAAGACGGTGCGGCTGTGGCAGGTCGGCGGGCAGAGTCGCGCACGGCCGCTGCGCGGGCACTCGGGAGGCATCGAGGGGCTCGCCTATTCGCCGACGGGAAGGCACCTCGCCACCGGCTCGCAGGATCGCACCGTGCGCCTCTGGGATCCGGAGACCGGTGCGGTGCTGCGCGTGCTCACCGGGCACGAGGGCAACATCGGCAATGTCGCGTTCAGCAAGGACGGCGCGCGCGTCGCGTCAGCCTGCAATGACGGATCGGCGCGGATCTGGGACGTGGCGACCGGCAGCGAGCTGCAGCGCCTCGTCGTCAGCACCGATCGCGTCTGTGCCGTGGCGTTCTCTCCCGACGGGACGCTGCTGGCGACGGGGCACGGCGACGGCAGCGTACGCCTGTGGGAGCTGCTGACGCAGACGGTGCTCTTTCACCGCAAGGCGCATCCGTCCGACTGTCGCTGGGTGCAGTTCTCGCACGACGGGGAGATCCTCGTCTCGACGGCGCACGACGACGACGTGATCGTCTTCTGGCAGGTCGCGACCGGGCAGGAGCTACGTCGCCTAGCCGGCCACAAGGGCGGGGTCGTCGGCGTCGACTTCTCGCAGGATCAGCGCCAGCTCGTCTCGGCGGGCTTCGACGAGACCTTGCGGCTGTGGGATCTGACCGACGGCAGCCACCGCGTCGTCGGGCGCCATCGCTCGCGCGTCTACAAGGCGATGTTCCACGCCGATCAGCGGCACGTCGCGACGGCGAGCGCTGACGCGACGGCGCGCCTCTGGGATCTGACGGACGGCAGCTACGTCGAGTTCGGCGGCCACACGTCCGAGGTCAACGCCGCCAAGCTCTCTCCCGACGGGCGCTACCTGGCGACGGCGAGCGACGACTTTCAGCTCCGGCATCACGACACGACGACGGGGCGCGCCCACTGGCGCTGCCCATACGTGTCGCCGGATGGGCAAGAGCGCTTCTCGCATCGCGGCTGGCAGCGGCTCGATGGCGCGGAGAGTCGACGCGCAGCGACGGCGTTCGGGCAGGCGGTCGCGTCGCGCGCGCGGCTGGTCGTCGAGGTCGGCGATCTGGCGCTGTTCGACGACGGACAGCACCAGGTCGAGCTGTGGGATCACGCGCGCGATCAGCAGGTGGCGGAGCTCGCCGTCGACGCCAAGCTGAGCGATCTGGCGATCCACGCCGGCGTCGCGCTCGGCCTGCTCGCCAGCGGCGAGCTGCGGCCATTGGTCAACCAACCTGACTATGAGCTACCAGCGCGCGCCCGCGCCCTGCACGGCGACGCAGCGGGCCTCTACGTGATCGGCGATCGCGAGCTCCTCGTGCTCGGTGTGCAGTCGCTGCGCGTGCCGATCGAGCCGGGCGTCCAGCGCGCGCTCGTCGCCCCGGGCGGCGAGCTCGTCGTGCTCGGGTATCAAGACGGCTTCGTCGAGGTCCGCCGCGGCGCGCAGATCCTCCAGCTCGAGGCGACCGCGCCGTCTCCGGTGCGCCGCCTCTGCTTCGGCCCGATGGGGACGCTCGTCGTCGGGTACGCCGGTGGCATGGTCGGGCTCTACAGCCTCACCACCGGGGCGCTCCTCTACAGCGAGGGGCTGCACGGCGCGGTCGCGCACCTGCGCATCCTCCCCGGCCAGCTCCTGGCAGCGACCGAGCTCGGCGACGAGACGCTGCTCGATCTGTCGATCTTCGATCAGCCGTACGCCGAGCTCCTCGAGCGGGTGCGCAAGAGCTGCAACGTCGTCTGGGAGAACGGCCGCGCTGTTCGCCGCTGAGCCTGGTCCGGCGCCCTCAGAATCGCGCGCTCGCGCGCTCACTTGTCAGCACGGCAGCCACCAGCGTTCGTCGCCGCGCCTCCTGCTTCATCTCCTCGAGCTGCGCGCACCGCGCCTTGGACGCGCGCGTCACGACGCGGCTGAGCGCCAGCAACCCGTACCCGGGCAGCAGCGATACGAGCAAGAGCGGCAGCAGGCCGAGGTGCGCCCAGAAGAGCAGGAGCATCGGCCCGAGCAGCAACAGGGTCCGGAGGTAGCCCATCGCGATCGATCCGCCCGCGAGCGGCACCTCCTCGATCGCCTGGCCATCCTCGACGAGCGCCGAGGCGAGCGGGAAGATCGGCACCCACATGACGTGGAAGAACAGCGTCGAGATCGCCAGACCCGACTTGGTCTGATAGATGTCTCCGACGAAGCGCCGACCGTAAGCGATGACCATGGGGGAACCTCCACCCCCCAGACACGGTCAGAAAGCCATCGTTGCACCGTCCCCCAACAGGCCTCCAACCAAGCACGATCGACCTGCCCACCGACGAGCGCGCTAACGCGGCTACCGTCGCCCGCGGTCGTCAGCCGTCGCGCGCACCAGCAGAGGCGGGGTGGGCTGGGCTGCCTCCCCTCGCGGAGCTACCCAGTCAGGAGCACGATCGACCCTGCCCGTGGCACACCCCTGGTCGGGTGGCGCAGCGAGGGGAGGCAGCCCAGCCCGCCCCGCACCACGATCGTGCACGAAAGCTGCCGGCCTACGCCGAGCCGCGCTAGCGAGCGAGCAACCAGATGACGCCGCCGGCGATGACCCCAGCGAGGATCGCGCCGACGCCGATCAAGGCGAGCTTGACGCCCATCGACATCGGCTGCGCAGGAGGCGGCGCGGCTTTGGGCGGGTAGGCGATCCCGCCGCCGGGCGAGATGCCGCCGACATCGAGCTGCGGGGTTCCCGTCGCTGGCGTCGGTCGTTGCGCGACACCCATCTGCCCGCTCGGCGTGCGTTGCGGCGCTCCCTGCGCGGCCGGCTGCTGGCCGTGGAGCTCGGCCATGCGGTGCTGCGCCGAGATCGACAGATCCTTGACGCTGACGCCGATCATCGTCGCCTGCTCGGGGCGGAGCTGCGGCGCCTTGGCACCGCCGGTGAGGCCCGACGAGATGCGGCGCAGCCGCTCCTTGAGCTCGTGCATCGTCGGACGCTTGTTCATGTCCTTCTCGAGGCACTGCAGGAGGAGCTGCTCCATCTCGGGCGAGACGCGCGCGAACTGACTCGGGGGCGGCGGCGTCGACGTCAGGTGGTGCTGGATGAGGTCGTACAGCGTCGAGGCCTGAAACGGCAGGCGCCCGGTGATCATGCGGAAGAGCACCGCGCCGAGCCCGTACACGTCGGTGTTCGGGCCGACCGACTGCGTCTGGATCACCTGCTCGGGCGCGAGGTACTGTGGCGTGCCCATGACCACACCGGCCTGGGTCTTGGCGATGCTCTCCTTGACCTTGGCGAGGCCGAAGTCGAGCAGCTTCACCTGGCCGTTCGTGCACAGGAAGATGTTGCCCGGCTTGATGTCGCGGTGAACGATGCCCTGCTGGTGCGCCATGCCGAGCGCGTCGGCGACGAGCGCGCCGACGCGGGCCGCCTCCTGCTCCTCGAAGGGGCCGGTCTTGAGGCGCGAGGCGACGCTCTGCCCCTCGAGGAACTCCATGACGAGGTACAGCAGCCCGTCCGACTCGTCCTGCCCAAAGTCGAGGACCTTGACGACGTTCGGATGGTCGACGGCTCGCGTCGCGCGCGCTTCCTGGAAGAAGCGCTTGGACATGTCGGCACCCTCGTGATCGGTGCCGCCCTTCAAGATCTTCACCGCGACGCGGTTGCCGAAGAACTTGTGCTCGGCGATGAACACCAATCCGACGCCACCTTGGTCGATGACCTGGCGGAGCTGGTAGTTCCCGAGTGTTCGACCCTCCAGTGGATGGGTACCGGCGTCCATGGACAGACCTAGACCCTACAACAAGGGGCCCCCGTTTCGCAAAGGTTCGCAAACCTCGCGGTCCGGGCCGCCCCGCGCACGAATGTGAATTTTCGGGCTGGCGATTGCGTCGGCAGGTGGCACACAATGAGGGAAGCTCCGGGTCGTGTGCGCTGCGATCG
>CAZPEY010000407.1:0-4519 GCA_964585665.1 uncultured Polyangiaceae bacterium
ACCGACCGCGTCGAGAAGTTCATGCCGCCCAAGAAGGGCAAGAAGCACGTCCTGGCGCTGATCTCGGAGATCCTTACGTTTCAACCCCAGAGCCGCGGCACCAACCTCGGCGCGGGGCTCGAGTTCCTCGGGCGCGTCGCGCGGCGACAGTCGGTCGCCTTCCTGCTGTCGGACTTCCTCGTCGAAGGTGGCACCGAGGCGTACGAGAAGCAGCTGCGCATCGCGGCGCGTCGTCACGATCTCGTGCCGGTGACCATCCAAGATCCGTTCGAGGAGGAGCTGCCCAAGATCGGCTATGTCTACTTCGAGGACATCGAGAGCGGCGAGGTCGTCGCCTTCGACACCAGCGGCAGCGGCCGCGATCGCTTCGCGGCGCTGGCGCGGCGGCAGCGCGAGGAGCGCGAGTCGCTCTTCCGTCGCTACAAGATCGACTTCATCCGCGTGTGGACCGATCAGCCGTACCTGACGGCGCTCATCCAGTTCTTCCGCGCGCGCACCAGCCGGATGAAGCACTGATGATGAGATGAGCTTGCTGCGCTGCAACATAGCTCGCTGGGCGTTCGCGTTGTCGCTCTGCGCCTTCGCCGCTCGGGCGCAGGCCGAGGCCGTCGATCTGGCGCCGCCGGTCGACGGCGCGGTCCTCGATGGTGCCTTGCCGCCCGATCCGGACGCACCGACGGTCGGCGTCTCGATCGATCGCACCGAAGCGGCGATCGGTGACCGCCTCAGCCTGACGATCTCGGCGACCAGCCTCGAAGGCGTCATCGTCACGCTGCCCAACGCGATCGAGCTCGGCAAGTTCGAGGTGCTGTCGCGCGACGAGGGAGACAAGGCAGGGATCGACGTCGGCAACGGTCGTCGCGCCCGACGCTTCGTTCTGTCCATTGCCTCGTACGAGATCGGCACGCACGCGATCCCGGAGATTCGGCTCTCGTACATCAACCCGAAGGGCGAGGTTCGCTCCGTCGACACCGAGCCGCTGATCGTCACGATCACCGGCCTCATCGGTGGCAGTGAGAAGCCCGAGCTGCAGGGCATGCGCGCGCCGCACTCGACCATGGTCGAAGATCGACGAGCCGTCGAGGCGCTCCGCTACGCCGGCGGCGTCCTCGGCGCCCTGGTGGCGCTGCTCTTGCTGCGCGCCATCGTGCGTCGCGTGCTGCGTCGCCGTCGGGCCGCGGCCGAGGTCGGGCCGCCGCCGCGGCCTGCCGACGAGGTGGCGATGGAGCGCCTGCAGGCGCTGCGGGCGCGGGGCAACTTCTCGCTCGATTCGTACCGCCCCTACTACTTCGAGCTCGCCGAGATCCTACGCGCCTACCTCGGCGCGCGCTTCGAGTTCTATTCACTCGAGCTGACCTCGGCAGAGCTCCTCGACGTGCTCGGCACCAGAGCGCCGGAGCTCGCGGGCAAGGACGGCGCGCTGTCCCGCTTCCTCGAGGAGGCGGACCTGGTCAAGTTCGCCAAGTTCGGATCCGACGATGCGGCGGCGGAGCGCGCGTTCGGCTTCGTGCAAGCGACCGTGCTGTCGACCGCCAAGCGGCTCGAGGTCGAGGCAGCGAGCGAGACCAAGGCCACGGACGTCCGACCCTCGACGAGCAAGGGAGGCCGCGATGCGACCTAGCGAGCAGCGGCGCTGGCTCGTGCCGCTCGTCACCTATGGCATCGTGCTCGCGCTGTCGGGCGCCATGGCGCTCTACCTGTGGCCGCGCCTGCAGCGCAGCGACGTTCACTTCCGCTATCCGTTCGCGCTCCTCCTCGGTCTGGCCCTGCCGGTCGTTGCGTACCTGTCCTTTCACGCGACCTCTTGGCGCGCGCCGACGATGGCGTTCTCGCGGGCCCGCGCCCTCGATAGCGTGGACCAGGGGGTCTTCGGCTACCTCGTGCACCTGCCGCGCGCCCTACGGCTCGTGGCGCTCGCCCTGCTCGTCGTGGCGCTGGCGCGGCCACAGAAGCTGTCGACCGAGCAGAGCGAGGTCGAGGGCATCGACATCGTGATCGCGCTCGACGTCTCCAACTCGATGCAGGAGACGGATCTGGACCCGGATCGGCTCTCCGCCGCCAAGCAGGTGATCGACGACTTCATCCGTCGGCGCCCGACCGATCGCATCGCGCTCGTCATCTTCGGCAAGGAGGCGTTCACGCAGTGCCCGCTGACGCTCGACACGCGGGCCGTGCGCAACCTGCTCGCCGAGGTGCGCCTTGGCCTCATCGACGGCCAGGGCACGGCGATCGGCAACGCGCTCGGCACGGCGCTCAACCGGCTCCGCAAGTCGACCGCCAAGAGCAAGGTGATCGTCCTCGTCACCGACGGAGATGACAACGCCAGCAAGCTCGATCCGCGCCAGGCAGCAAGGTTCGCGCAGTCGCTCGGGGTTCGCATCTTCACGATCTTGATTGGCCAGGACTCGCTTGGCGCGACCGCGCCACCGGCGTTCGATCCGTTCGGCAACATCACGGCGCGCCGGCAACGCTATCCGGTCAACCCACGCTTGCTCGAAGAGATCGCGCAGCAGACCGGCGGCGTGCCGTATCTCGCGACCGATCAGCACGCCCTGCAGCGACGGTTCCAGGCGATCCTCGAGGATCTCGATCGGAGCAAGCTGCGCTCGCAGATCCCGCACTACACCGATCTTTATTCGCTGCTCGTCTGGCCGGCGCTGATCCTGCTTCTCCTCGAGGTCGGCCTCTCTTTGACGCGCTTCCGGAGGTTCCCGTGACCTGGGCTGAGTCGCGCATGCTGTGGCTGCTCGTTCTCGTGCCTTTGCTCGTCGTGGCCTTTGCGCTCGACGGCCAGCGACGCCTCCGCCTGCTCGAGCGCCTTGGCCACGTGCCGGCGTTGCGGCTGCTGATCGCGAACCTGTCGCCGGGGCGGCGCCGCCTGCGCGCCGTGATCTGGGTCGTGGGGCTGACCCTGCTCCTCGTCGCGCTGGCGCGGCCACAGATCCCGGGCAAGGCGCGCCTCGTCCAGAGCCGCGGCCTCGATCTCGTGGTCGCGCTCGACTTCTCGCGCAGCATGCTGGCGCGCGACATCTATCCGACGCGGCTCGATCGCGCCAAGACCGAGCTCGGCCGCTTGATCGACACGCTCAAGGGGGATCGGGTCGGGCTGATCGCGTTCGCTGGCGAGACGATGAGCTATCCGCTGACCACCGATTACGAAGCAGCCAAGCACTTCTGGACCGAGCTTGGGCCAGACGACATGCCGGTCGGTGGGACCGATCTCGGGCGCGCGCTGCGGGCGTCGATCGATCTGCTTCGCTCGGTCGAACGCAAGAACCAGCGCCGCAAGCCCGCCCAGGCGATCATCCTGCTCACCGACGGAGAGGACACCGAGGGGCGCGGGATCGAGGTCGCCAAGGAAGCGGCGCAGCTCGGCATCCGTATTTATAGTATCGGCGTTGGATCGCCCGAGCGCCCGATCGTTCAGACCTACGATGAGAGCGGCAAGCCGGCAGGATATCTCGCCGACGAGGAGGGCAAGCCCGTGCGGGTCGGCCTCGACGAGGTCGCGCTCAAGCAGATGGCGCAGCTCACCAACGGTGCGTACTACGCGATCGATCCGGATCGGTTCGGCATGGACCGCGTCGAGGAGGCGATCGCCGGCCTGCAGCGCACCGAGGAGGAGGCGCGCTACGAGCGCGAGCCCGAGGACGTTGGCAGGTTCCTGCTGATGCCGGGGTTCCTGCTTCTGGTTGCCGAGGCCTGCCTCCGCGAGCGGCGGACGCGGCGCAAGCCCAAGCAGGAGGCGGGAACCGCTGCAGGCGCAGCGGGGGCCGGCGGATCGGCGGGGAGCCAGCGACGGATCGCCGCGATGATCTTGATGCTGCTCTTGCCGGCGCTGACTGGCTTCGATCTCTGGAAGCGTCGTGAGCCCAACGTCGAGCAGGGCAACGCGGCCCTCGCAGCTGGCAAGCCGGAGGAGGCGCTGGCGGCCTACGAGCGAGCGCTCGCGGACCGACCCGACGATCCGGTGATCCACTACAACCGCGGCCTGGCCCTCCATCAGCTCAAGCGGCTGCCCGAGGCGCAAAAGGAGTTTCAGCGGGCCACCGAGAGCCGCGACCCGCAGCTGAAGGCGGACTCGTACTATGGCCTCGGAAACTCGCAGCTCGAGGGCGACAAGCCCAAAGAGGCCATCGAGGCGTACAAGCACGCGCTGCAGCTTCGTCCCGATGACAAGCGGGCCAAGTGGAACCTCGAGCTGGCGCTGCGCAAGCTGCAACAGCAGCAGCAACAAAAGCAGCAGCAGCAGCAGCAGGACAAAGAAAAGAACAGTAAAAACGATAATAAAGAAGAAAAAGACAACAAAGACAACAAGCCTGGCGAGGAGCAGCAGAAGCCTGGCGAGGAGCAGCAGAAGCCCGGCGAGGAGCAGCAGAAGCCCGGCGAGGAGCAGAAGAAGCCCGGCGAGGAGCAGAAGCGGCCCGGCGAGGAGCAGAAGCGGCCCGGCGAGGAGCAGAAGAAGCCCGGCGAGGAGCAGAAGAAGCCCGGCGAGGAGCAGAAGAAGCCCGGCGAGGAG
>CAZPEY010000408.1:0-4435 GCA_964585665.1 uncultured Polyangiaceae bacterium
GTCAAACACATGGACGGCGTCAAAGACGACGCCGTTCAGCCGCGTAACCTTCGCCAGCTCTATGACTCGCTCGATCCAGACGACTGGATGGGGCTGGTTCAATTGAGCGATGAGTATCGGTTGTACTTCTGTCGCTGCCATTGGTACGCGACGCCCGGCGCCAAGCAGGTCGGGCACCTCGATACCGCCAACATCGACGAATGGGCGTGCGCGGGGCACCCTGTTCGATCCTGAGTGAATTGGACGACTCAACGGGGCAGAAGGTCTGTTTCGCCGGCGGGCTCGTCGTTGGGACGCAGTTCGAGATCCCGGACGACCCGAGAATCTATCGAATCGAGCGCAGCCATCTAATCGGGTGCAATCGACTCTGGTGCAGCGACTGTAAATCCAGTGTGAAGCATCTCGATGGGCTCTATCTGACGGGCGCTGACTACGAGCGGATCGATTTGGACGACCTGTACGCCTCCGACAGCGTCAGTGACTGGGATCGGTTCGTCGCCCCGGGGGCGCAGTTCCGCACCTACTACTGTCGGTGCGGCCTGGTTTCTCGGGCTGGCTTGAGCAACGCTAGCCACCTCGACACCGCCAACATCGACGGGTGGAGCTGCGGCGGCCACCCGGGTGCGGCAACAGAGTTGGACGCGCTCTAACCCCACCGCTCACCTGAGTTGAGCGCACTCGCTCGGTCGTTTCGGCGGATGGCTGCTCGGCGTGATCGTCAAGGTGCTTGATGATTGGCGACGGGGCTCTCCCCCCCTGCGGAGGCGCGTCGCCGTCGGCGCTCGTAGGCGCTCGACAGCGCTGCGACGGTGATCGAGACGGCAGCGAGGCCAGCGAGGATGGGCCAGGCGCCGGGCTGGAGCTTGCCCGACGCATCGAACAGCTTCCCGCCGAGGTAGCTGACGAGGAGCAGCGGCGGGATGTAGCCGACCAGCGAGCCCCAGAAGTGGGTCCAGAAGCCGACCTTCGAGACGCCGAAGAAGGAGTGCAGGATCTGCGGCATCCACAAGATGAGTCGCAGCACGACGACGGTTCGGAAGGCGCTCGCCGCGAGCGCGTCGTCGTACTTGCGGAGTCGGGCCGGGATGCGCGCCGCCACCCAATCCTTTGCGACGAACCGCGCGAACGAGAAGCCCACTACGCTCGCCGCCATGGTCCCGACCATCGAGAGCGCAAACGCCGTCGGCCACGGCCAGAGGAGCGGCGCTGCGACGACGAAGATCGTGCCCGGGACGCCGAACGGTTGCAGCACCGTGTAGGCGAATACGAACGCGAGGTAACCCCACGCGCCCATCTCGACGATAGTCCTCGCCAAGATGCGTGGCTCGGCGACCTGAGCGAAGACCCCGAAGTGATATGCGAGCGCGAGCGCGACGAGCACGAGCCCGACTACTCCGATTTTGGCGATCCGTGGGGAGGACGAGGGCAACGCTACCAATCGTAGTCGGCGGAGCGCCAGCCGGCACGCGAATCGCTCACGGGGCGGTCCAGCGGAGGATGGTTCCGACAGGGTCGATGGCGTGCTCAACGCCTGCGACGGTGATCGTCGCGGTGCCCTCGCCGCTGCTGTCCCAGTGGAACGTGGCGAGTTGCCAGCTCCCGTCGAGCCGCAGCTCGACACTGGCGCCGTCGGCGAGCGGTCGCTGGGCGAGCGAGACGGCGAGCGCGTCGTCGACCTGCGCGATGTCGAGACGCCCGGCGCGGCCCTGGGCGAGGCGCTTGACGTGCAGCTTGTAGCCGTCGGCGGCATGGTGGAGCTCGAAGCCGAGCCGCGCGCCGCAGTCCGCGCAGCTCGCCTCCCTTCGCGGCAGCGTGAACGTCGGACCGAGGTCGACCTCGAACGCCACGAGATGTCGACACCAGAAGCAGGGCCACTCTACCTTCGTCCGCTCGACGCTCATGCCGCGAGGGTAGCGATTCCGGCCGCCGGCGGGAAGCCGCGTGATAGGATTGGCAAATGAAGTGGCTCTTGTCGACGATGTTGGTCCTCGCGGCGGTCGCGTCGTTCGCCGGTTCACCGACGGGCGGCACTGGCAAGCCGGGCACCAAGTGCGACAAGACGGCGGCCTGCGCCGCCGGACTGTCGTGCGTCCAGAGCCGCAATGACGCGACGACCTGCGAGCTCGTCTGTGACGCCAAGCGCGCGTGCCCCGAAGACCAGCGCTGCGTCAAGAGCGGCGCACAGTCGATCTGTCGCCCGATCCACGACGGGCTCGGCCTGTAGCGGTCGCGTGCAAGCAACTTCCCGCCGCGGGGAGTCGATAATCTCTCTGAGGGCGAGGTTCCATTGAGCAGCGGATTTGACTCAGGAGGCAAGGGCGGCGGCGACGCGGGCAAAGCAGGCAAGAAGGCCAGCGGGCTGTGGGGCAGCCTCAAGAGCTTTGGCGCGTCGATGCTCGACAGCATCGCCGGTGGAGGCATCACCATCGGTGGTGGCGTTGGAGGCGGACGGCGCGATCCGGTTGCGGCGCGCGACCGGCCGGCGGCAGCCAAGCAGATCAACCGCTCGATGAAGGCGTGGCGTGACAAGGAAGCCGAAGGCGACGAGGCGGAGGCGCCCGAGGCCGACGCGGTCGGAGCCGAAGCGGGCGGAGACGAGAAGTCTGGTGGCGACGGCGGCGACGCTGCGGATGCGACCGTCCCAGAGGCGAGCGCGGCTGGCGCTGGCGCCGACGACGCCAAGGGCGACACTGGCGGCGGAGACGCCGGTGGTGACGCTGGCGGCGGAGACGCCAAGGCCGACGCGGGCGGTGGCGGAGACGCCAAGGCCGAGGCCGGCGCAGAGGCCACAGGCGGCGGCGAAGGCGACGAGGCCAAAGAGGCCGCCGCCGAAGAGGCTCCCCCCGCCGAGGAGGCGCCCGCCGAGGTTGCGACCAAGTCGGTCGCGGCCAAGCTAAAGGGCATCCACCGCAAGGTCTTCCTCGCGCCCAAGGCGAAGCCCCCGGCGCCCGCACCGGCGCCCGCGCCCGCTCCCGCACCCGCTCCCGCGCTACCGAAGGGCTCGGTCGCCGACAGCGGCAAGGCCACCGTCGACGCGTCGGCGACCCGCACTCAGGATCCGATGACCTTCGCGGGGTCGAAGGGCAAGTACGACTCGCAGTTCGCGACCGTCAAGGCGTCGATCGAGTCGAAGTACACCGTCCCCGAGAAGAAGGCCGAGGCCGGCCAGAAGTTCGAGGCCAAGAAGAACGACTGGTACAAGCGCTGGGGTACCGCCGTGCTCGCCGAGACGGCCAACGCCGCGAACAGCGTCTTCCCCGCGATCGAGGCCGAGGCGGCGGCGCTCATGCCCGACGACAAGCCGGCAGCGGGCGGCGGCAACCTCTACTCGGGGCAAGCGGCTGGCGCGCGCGGCCGCAACCAGGCCGAGGCGCACGCGGCGGCCAATCCCGTCGGCGGCCGCCCCGGCACGCTCGAGACGACCAACATGGGGCGGCTCTTCGACGGCGTCGCTGGCCAGGGCAAGGACAAGCCTGCCGATCAGTGGCTGCCGTGGAACGACACCGCGCAGGCCTGGTGGAGCACCATCTCGGCGACCTACGCCAAGTCGCTGCGCGGCCAGATCACCGCGCACGTCTGCGTCGGCTTCCCCTATCAGCTCAAGAACCTCGGCGCGATGACCAAGGCGCAGGCGGAGAAGAAGAAGGCGGAGATCGGCGCGCTCATCAAGCTGCCCGACAACGTCTTCTCGTGCGCCGAGCTCGATCAAGTCACGAAGCTGATGGAAGAGAACCTGGCGACGCTGCTGGTCAACCTGAAGCTCGAGGTCTCCGAAGGAGTCGTCATCGACACCACGGTGGGTCCGCTGTCGAGCGGCAACGCGCGCCAGCAGATCGACGCCAAGATCAAGTCGGTCGTCACCGTCGACGGCCTGCTCAAGAACTACAAGTAGAACGCCTCCATGACCACACCCGTTGATCTCGTCACGTCGCTGCTAGGCACGACTCCGCGCGAGCTCGAGTATCTCGACCTCGGCGACAGCACGAGCTGGTCCGAGGACGATCGGGCCAAGGTCGCGGCGCTGCTCGTCACGGCGGCGGAGGGCGGCGACTCGCGCGCGCCTGGCGCGCTGGTCGGTGTGCTCGCCGATGGGCCGCTCGCGGTGGAGCTGTCCGGCTTGCTCGCGGCGTCCCAGCTGAGCGTCCGGATCGCGGCGGGCGAGGGGCTGGGTCGATTGGTCGAGCGCTCCGTGGCGGATCATATCGTGCCCGATCTCCTCGCCGGGCTGGCGGATGACAACCTGCTCGCACGCGCGGCGCGGTTGATGATCGCGACGGGCGCTCTGGTTTCGCTGCGCGCAGCGACGGAGAGCACGACCAGCGAGCGGGCGCGGACGCAGATGATCAAGGCGCAGTGGAGGCACCACGGCTTTGACAGCATCCCGGTCGTGTGGTGGCGCGGGCTGGGCCTTCTGCGCTGGCGGCTCGAGCTCCCG
>CAZPEY010000409.1:0-4426 GCA_964585665.1 uncultured Polyangiaceae bacterium
AGTACCCGGTGGGCAAGGTGGTCAACGCCAAGGTCCTCAAGGTTCTCGACTTCGGCGCCTTCGTGGAGCTGGAGAAGGGCATCGAGGGCCTCGTGCACGTCTCCGAGATCGCGGACAGCCGCGTCGAGGATCCGCGCGAGGTGCTCAAGCCGAACCAGGACGTCAAGGCCGAGATCATCTCGATCGATCAGGCCGAGCGGAAGATCGGCCTCTCCATCAAGGCGGCCAACCGCAGTGAGGAGCTCGCCGAGGTTCAGGGCTACGCCAGCTCGTCGGGTCCGTCGGCCACGCTCGGCGACGTGTTCCGCAACAAGCTCAAGGGCCTCAAGGACAAGGGCGCCGAGTAAGCTCCGCTTCCCCGCACCAACCAAGAGCCCCGTGGTCGAAAGGCCACGGGGCTTTTGTTTTGCCGTGGTAAGAGATCGGCCGACCATGGAACGTCGCTCGGCGCTGTTCGGCTTCTTCGTCTTCTCGGGCCTGCTCGTCGTCTGCTTCGGCTTCCTGCTCGCCGTGCTGTCGCTCGGTGGTGGTGGCGCGGGGGACGAAGGGTGGGGCGACTCCTCGTCCTCTTCGAGCAGGGACCCGCGCGTCGGCATCGTCTACGTCGAGGGCGAGATCGCTGCGTCGCTGGCGGCCGTCAAGCGGCTGCACGAGCTGCGCGAGGATCCGAAGATCGACGCCATCGTGGTGCGCATCAACTCGCCGGGCGGCGCCGTGGCGCCGTCGCAGGAGATCTACGCCGCGGTCAAGCGCGCGCGGGAGAAGAAGAAGGTCGTGTGCTCTCTCGGCACGCTCGCGGCCTCGGGCGGGTACTACATCGCCTCGGCGTGCGAGAAGATCGTCGCCTCGGCCGGGACCATCACCGGCTCCATCGGCGTGATCTCGCAGCTCCCCAAGCTCGAGGGGCTGATGCAGCTCCTGCATGTCGACTTCGAGACGATCAAGTCGGGCGCGATGAAGGACGCAGGCTCGCCGTTTCGCAGCATGACCGCCGAGGAGCGGAAGCTGTTCCAGACCTTCGTGGACGACATCTACGAGCAGTTTCTCGACGACGTCGCGAGCGGTCGCGGCCTCGACAAGCAGAAGATCCGCCCGCTCGCCGACGGTCGCATCTTGACTGGCAAGCAGGCGCTCGCCGCTGGGCTCGTCGATGAGATCGGCAACTTCGAGCTGGCGATCGAGCGCGCCGCGACGCTGGCGGGCAAGCAGGGCAAGCCCGTGCCGGTGTTCCCGAAGCGCTCGGGGGGCTCGATCTTGAGCGAGATCCTGCGCGGCGCCGCGGACAACTTCCACGTGAGCGGGCCGACGATTCAGACCCGGGATCCACGGCTGTGAGCGACGAGACGCCCGCGCCGCAAGTGCCGGCAGCGACGGCAGCGACAGCAGCGACGGAGAGCGCCGCCGTCCCGCCTGGGCCGGCCCCGCCCGTGTCGGCGCCGCTGGCGCGCTGGCGCTGGGGCTTTCTCGGCTTCGCCCTGCTCGTGGTGGTCGTCTTCCACAGCGTGCTCATGCCGTTCGTGCTCGGCGCGCTCATCGCCTTCATCCTCGCGCCGATCGTCGGACGCGTCGCCCGGCTGCGGCTCGGGCGCTTCGCGGTGCCGCGTGGGCTCGGCGTGATCCTCGTCTACATCGTGCTCAGCCTCGGGATCTACGGCCTCGGCCGCGCGCTCTTGCCGCTCATCGTCGAGGACGTCGGTCGCCTGGTCCGGGAAGCGCCGGCCTTCGCGGCGCGCGTGCAAGGCGAGTACATCCCGCAGGCCGAGGCGTGGCTGCAGACCAACCTGCCGTCGGCGCCGGGCCTCGACGTCGAAGCCGAGCCGCGCCCCGAGCGCAAGCTCCGCATCTCGCCGCGCCGCAACGGCGACTACGAGGTCAGCTTCGAGGGCTTCGCGCTCGAGCTCGAGCCGTCGGGCAAGGGGCGCTACGTCATCGGTCCGCGTGACGACGGGGACGAGAAGAAGACGCGCCTCGGGGACCTGTTCAGCCAGGCGGTGTCGTCGACGGAGAGCCAGCTGCGCTCGCTGCTCGCGTTCGGCCAGCGCTTCGTCGCGGGGTTGGTGCGCGGCGTCGCGTGGTTCGTCTTGATGTTCATGGTCGCGGCCTACCTGCTGATCGACCTCGAGCGCGTCATGGGCTTCCTGCGCTCGCTCATCCCCCCCGAGCACCGGCGGGATACCGATCGGCTTGCCATCGAGATCGAGCGCGGGCTCGACGGCGTGATCCGCGGTCAGCTCCTCATCTGCGTCCTCAACGGCATCCTGACGACGATCGGCCTCTTGCTGTTCCAGGTGAAGTACGCGCTCCTCCTCGGCCTCGTCGCTGGTGCGATGAGCTTCATCCCGGTGTTTGGCTCGATCCTGTCCTCGATCCCGATCGTGCTCGTCGCGCTGACCTCGGGCAGCCACGGCGGCTTCGAGCTCACCAAGGGCGTGGCGATGCTCATCTGGATCATCGTCATCCACTTCTTCGAGGCCAACCTGTTCAACCCGAAGATCATCGGCACCGCCGCCAAGATTCACCCCGTCCTGGTGATCTTCGCGCTGCTCATCGGGGAGGAGACGGGCGGGCTACTTGGCGCGCTCGTCGCCGTGCCGATCGCCTCGATCGTGCAGGCGCTGTTCGTCTTCTTCCACCAGAAGGCCTTCCCCCGCGAGGCCAAGCCGGCCTAGCGGGCCCGTGACGCCATCGCCGAGCGGGCTTCGCACGGCGGGACTCGATCGGCTAGACTAGGGAGATGCGCCTTAGTCAATTAACTTTACTATGTACGCCGGTGCTGCTCGCGCCGCTCGCCATCCTCGTCGCCTGCACGCCGGATCGTCGCGGCGGCAACAACAACCACGGGAACAAGGACGGCGGCGGCCAGTGCCAGGGCCTCGAGTGCGACATCGACGCGTGCACCGGCCAGTCGCCGACGAGCGTCTCGGGGCGGGTCATGTCCCCGTCTGGACAGCACCCGGTTCACGACGCGCTGGTCTACGTTCCCAAGAGCGTCGAGGCGTTCTCTCCGACCGTGGCCTGCGAGTCGTGCTCGGAGCCGGCCGGCGGCGTGCCGCTGGTCCGCACCAACACCGCGGTCGACGGCACCTTCAAGCTCGACGGCATCCCGACGGGCGCGAGCGTCCCGCTGGTGATCCAGAAGGGCCGCTTCCGCCGCCAGCTCACGATCAAGACGACGAGCTGCCAGAACGTCGCCGTCACCGACGCGCAGGTTCGCTTGCCATCCACGCAGAGCGAGGGCGACCTGCCCAAGATGGCGGTCGGCGTCGGCGCCTACGACCAGATCGAGTGCGTGCTCCGCTCCATCGGCATCGCTGGCGCAGAGTTCACCGATCCGAACGGCTCGGGCGCGGTGCACCTCTTCCACAACGGCGCCGGCTCGACCTCGCCCTATCCGCCGCTCGAAGATCTCCTCGGCTCGCCGACCGAGCTCGAGAAGTACAACGTCGTCTTCATCAACTGCACCGATCATCGCTGGCAGGACATCGTCGACAAGCCTGGCGTCGCCGCCAACATTGCCGACTACGTCGGCAAGGGCGGGCGCCTCTACGTGACCGACCTCTCGTACGACTACATCGAGCAGGTCAACGAGCTGGCCCCGTACATCTACTACTACGGCGGCGGCTCGATGACCGCGCCGCAGGGCATGGGCAAGGCGATCGGCGGGTTCGACATCTCGGACATCAACGCCACCGTCTCCGATCCGACGCTCGCTTCGTGGCTGGAGGCGGCGGGGGAGGCGAACGGCGACAAGATCACGGTGACCGATCTGGCGTTCGGCTGGGCGCTCATCGACTCGGTGTCGCTCGAGAGCCAGTCGTGGGTGCACGGGCAGACCAACGGCGCGGACCGGCCTCTGTCGGTGACCTTCGACTACAACGCGTGCGGCCGCGTCCTCTACTCCTCGTATCACACGCGCGAGCCGGGCGGCTCGGACCTCTATTCGGTCAAGCCCTTCCCGCAGTACTGCCAGTCGTCGCCGACGACGATGATCGCGCAGGAGAAGATCCTCGAGTACCTCATCTTTCACATCTCGAGCTGCGTCGGACCGATCGGGTAGGGGCGCGTACGGCGGGGCGCGCGGTTCTTGATCGCCACGCCGGGGCGGGGGGAGGCTCTCTCCTCGCTCCGTCACCCGACCAGGGGTGTGCCACAGGCAGGGTCGATCGTGCTCCTGACAAAGTAACTCCGCGAGGAGAGAGCCTCCCCCCACCCCTCCACGGACGAAGCCACCGCTCGCCGCCCTCGCTTCGCGGAGGGGGGAAGAGTGGGGGCAGGGGAGTGGGGCGGGTGCAGGTAGTGGTGGTCAAGATGGTTGACCGTTTGAGTTGTCACGGTTGCGGCGGGCTTGCTCTTCACCCCCTTTCACGGTGCGGGTGGTCGAGGCCGCGCCTGGCGCTGGGGCTCCCGAGGAGCGTCAGCGCGGCGG
>CAZPEY010000410.1:0-4411 GCA_964585665.1 uncultured Polyangiaceae bacterium
CGAACTTCGCGGACTGCAACAGCGACAAGCAAGTCGACGGTTGCGAGTCGAGCCTGCTGACCGACGCTGCGCACTGCGGCGGGTGCGCGACCCCCTGCTCGACGGCCAACATCGCAGCGAGCTGCGTCGCGGGCGGCTGCGAGTCGGGCGTCTGCACGAGCGGCTTTGCCGACTGCAACGGCGACAAGCGCGCTGACGGCTGCGAGATCGACACGAACACCAACCCTGACAACTGCAGCGCGTGCGGAACCGTCTGCGCAGCCGATCACATGGCGACACGGACCTGCGCGGGGGGCCTCTGCAACGGAACGTGCGCGACCGACTACGCGGACTGCGACGGCAACAAGCAGACCAACGGCTGCGAGATCAACGTCAAGACCAACGCCGACCACTGCGGTGGTTGCGCCATGGCCTGCTCCGGCAACAACATTGTGAGCCGGAGCTGCACGGCCGGGAACTGCGACGGCGCGTGCACCGCGGGCTTCGCCGATTGTGACAACAACAAGCGCACCAACGGCTGCGAGGTGGACACCACGTCGACGGTCGCGTCGTGTGGTTCTTGCGGCAACGATTGCAAGACGCTCGAGGTGCACATCGCGGCGAACCAGATCACCTGCGAGAGCAGCAAGTGCTCGTTCACCGGGGCGTGCGACACGGGGTGGGGCGACTGCGACAGCAACAAGGCGAACGGTTGCGAGGCGAGCCTGCTGACGAGCGTGTCGAACTGCGGGACCTGCGGCACTGTCTGCACGGCCCCGACCGGCGGAGCCGCCACGTGCGGATCGGGCACCTGCGACTTCACCTGCGATCCGGGCCTCAAGAAGTGCACGTCAACCAAGACCTGCGCGGTCTGCTGCGCGGACTCGGACTGCGTGAGCCCTCCGGATCCGAACGACAAGTGCACCGTCGGCAAGTGCAATGCAGGCGCATGCGAGTACAAGCCCAAGTCTTGCGTCACCACCGACTGCTTCAGCGGTGTCACGTGCAACTCGGCGACGGGCGAGTGCAAGGGAACCCCGCTGACGGGGAACTCGTGCGGACAAGCCGGTTGCTGCGAGCTCGGCGGCCAGTGCCTCGATGGCGTCTGTCAGTGCCTCGACAACAAGGGCAAGGACTGCAGCACGGGTCTCACCGCGTGTGAGAAGGGGCTGTGCGCTTCGAACGGCCAGTGTGAGAAGGAGCCTCTGCCCAATGGCTCCGCCTGCTCTCTCGCCGACAAGTGCTTTATCAACACCCAGTGCGCCAACGGCGAGTGCGTTGGGACGGAGAAGGTCTGCACGCCGAGCGGCCCGTGCCGCGTCTCGAGCTGCGAAGCCACCACCGGCAACTGCGTCGAGACCAACGCAGCGGTCGGCTTGCCGTGTACGACGGACAACACGTGCGTCCAGAACGCGGCCTGCACCGCGAGCGGCGAGTGCACCGGAACAACGCTGCCGGACGGAACGCCCTGCAGCAACGACGCGTGCTCCGCGGCCTCGACCAAGTCGTGCATGTCAGGCGTCTGCAACTGCGTCGAACCTGCGACCGACATGAGCGTCGAACAAGCGCAGGATCTCTCGGCCGTCTCGGGTCAAGGCGACATGAAGGGCACCAGCGGTCCCGATCTGGGCGGCAAGCCGCCGCACAAGGGCTGCTCCGCAGCGCCCGACCTCCCCTCTTCGATGGCGCTCGTAATCGTTGTCGCGGCCTTGCTCCGATCTCGCCGCCGTCGCTAGATCGAGTCCCATTGGATCGCTCGCCCCAGCTGACCCCGCCGTGGCAGCGACACGCAACGTGGTTGCTGGGTCTCGTCCTCCCCCTTGTCGTCTTCCTCGCCAACCTGCGCCCGATCTGGGACTACACGGTTGACGACGCGTTCATCAGCTTTCGGTACGCGCGCAACCTTAGTCGCGGCGACGGCCTCGTCTATAACCTCGGGGAGCGCGTCGAGGGATACACGAACTTCCTCTGGACCCTCTTGCTCGCGGCCGCCCACCGCATCGGGCTCCCCATCGAGCTGAGCGCCAAGATGCTTGGCGCGACCGCAGGCGCCGCATGCATCGTCTTCATCTACATCCTTTCGCGAAGACTCCTCGAATCCCCCTGGCCGCCTCTCGCGCCGCTCTTGCTGGCCACGTCGATCTCGATGCTCGAGTTCTCAGTGTCGGGGATGGAGACCTCCCTCTTCGTCGCGCTCCTACTGGTCTTCACGATCCAACTGCACCAGGAGCAACGCGTCTCCTCGCGTTGGCCTTGGTCGGGGATCGTCCTTGGCGTTGCATGCCTGGTTCGTCCGGAGGCGCCGCTCTTCGGCGCGATTCTAATCCTCGGGTTCATCGGCTTGCCGCGAACCCGCCGCGACTGGGTGCGTGTGCTCCTCGTCGCTGTGATGCTCGGGTGCCATCTCGCATTTCGACGCATGTACTACGACGCATGGCTGCCCAACACGTTCGCGGCCAAGATCGGCTACAGCAATCCGCTCCTGACCACAGGACGCTACCGGAGAGGACTCACGTACGTCGGATCGTATCTCTCCTTTCACCTTCCCATCGTCGCTCTTGGGTTGGTAGGCGGCCTCCTCGCGGGTTTCCGCCGCCTCCGGGGGCTCCTCGCCAGCACATGCTTCGCAGGCGCAATGCTGGCGTACGGGATCTTCACCGGAGGCGACTGGATGGCGGGATGGCGATATCTCGCTCCGGTCGAGCCGTTTCTGTTCTTGCTCGCGGGTGCGGGCTTCGTTGGACTGGCTTCGTATCGGCTCGCTGCGGCTCGTGCGTTGATCGTGGCGATGCTCCTCTCGATCGCCACGTGGCGGGTCACGACTCTCCGGATGCAGCAACGAGAGCTGGTGCTCCTACACGCCGACGCTTGGCACCGACTGGTGCAGCCGCTTGCAGAGTGGCTGGCGACTCAGCCTCGTGGCCTCGTAGCGTGCGGAGACATTGGGCGAATCGGCTGGTACTCGGACTTTCCGCTCTTCGATTGGGTCGGCTTGGTCACCAAGGAGACGGCAAACATCCGGCTCAGTCGACCAGGCGATCTCGCTCAACTCCAGGAACGCTTCGAGGAGATCCGGGCAGACTACGTCGTCATCCAGACTTGGGGGGACGACTGCAAGCTCCCCAATGGGCGGTACCGGTATCCTCTCGACCTCTCCAAGTACGACACGCTACGCCTCTACAAGCACAACACCGTCCTATGGTGCGTCCTCGGTCGAAAGCAGTAGCTCGCTCGACGGTGCCGCCGACAGCGGGGGGGCGTCCGCTCGACATGGCTGCGTGAGCGCGAGCTGCGTCTCGGGCGTACTCGGCAGCCCCCCCGGCTGCGCCGACTGACGGAGGGTCAGGTAGATCTCGAGCGCGACGAGCGTCTGGCCAGAGTTCTCGACCGCGTATCGTCGGCAGAGAAACGGTCCGATGTACCGGAGGTTGCCCCGCTTGTTGGCGAGGCCCGACTGCAGCCCCGTCCACGCAGAGCTCCACCATCCGTAGCTCTCACCAAGTGCGGGAGCCGCTACCGCCATCACGTCGACGCGCACCCCGTCGCTGCGCGTTCCCAGCGCCGCCCACCTCAACTGATAGATCGGCGGCTGAAAGAACATCGACCAATCCTGGTGGAGCCCGATCTGGCTCGCGTAACGCTCGAACCCCGTTCGAAACGAGTAGCCGCTCAACGCGCTGACGAAAAGGAATAGCGAGAGGACGACATGCAGCACCATGACTGCAGCGGGCCACCTCGCAAGGCCAACCTCGGCGGGAGCCGACCCGCCGCTGTCCGTCGCACGGGTCGTCCAGATCTCGGTGGGCAGAAACAGCGGATACGTGGCGATCATCACGAGCGAGAAGAGACCGACTCGCATCACGCTGAAGATCCCGAGGTGCAGCAAGCACCCAGCGACGAGCGCAATCACCCGATTGAACGGGTAGCGCAGCGGCACGAAGACGAGCACGGGAAAGCCGAGCTCGACGACCAGCGTGAAGTAGGTCAGGGCCATGCACAGCCCTGGCGCGCCGAGCAGCCAAGCGGCTGTCGGTCGAGTGAACGTCGGTGACTGAAGCGCAAGATAGACCGCGCTGCCATCGAACCAATGCCCGCCGAACTTGGAGATCGCCGCGCCCAGATACACGATCGCGACCTGGAGTTGCAGAATTCGCACCGGGAAGCCGGCGACTCGCTCGAGGCGCGGTCGACGACCCAGCCAGACGTCGACGCTGAATTGCGCGCCCTGGTCCAGGAACATCGACCAGCCGATCATCAGCCGCAGGACCGTGTCGGCGCCGTTCAAGACGATCGGGTTGCGGTGATGCAACGAGACCAGGAACACAAAGGTTGCGATCGAGGCCGCACGCGTCCGGTATCCAATCCAATAGCAGAGGGCCGCCAGCATACCCGCCGCATAGAGCGCTTTCGTCCAGAGCAAGGATGTGGCGAG
>CAZPEY010000411.1:0-4399 GCA_964585665.1 uncultured Polyangiaceae bacterium
GACATCACGTCGGCGATCACCCGCTTCGTCGCCAACGGCAGCGCCCAGCTGGGCTTCGGAGCGAAGGGCGTCTTTGCCGCCAACTCGAGCGTCGCCGAGCTCGACGAGGGCATCGATGCGGTCTCGATCCGTGCCCTCGCTGCGCCCTATGACAATCCGAGAATCCTCTACGCGGCTTCTTCGAGCGGGGCGTGGCGCCACGCGAGCGGCAGCTGGTCGCGCCTGGCGACTCCCAATGGAGCCTACGCGGCCTACACCGACGTCGTCGTCTCGAGAGCCGATTCGACCCGCATGGCGCTGCTGACCGAGGAGCTCGACCAGCCAGGCCTCCTGGTTTCCACCGACGGAGGTCAGGCGTTCGTGCCGACCACCCAGCCCGGCCAGTTCAGCGCGATCGCCTACGATCAAGTGAGTCCCGATCGGGTCCTCGGTTGCAACGGAGGAGGCATCCGCATCAGCTTCAACGCGGGCGTCGACTGGCAGATCCAGAAGCCCGACGGAGGCGCGCCAGGTCTCGAGAACTGTCGCCTGCTCGTCGCCCACCCGACCCTCGCCGGAGTCTTCTTCGCCTCCGACGGTCAGGGCAGGATCTATCGCACAGACGACGGCGCGCTGACGTGGAGTGAGCTCGCACCGGGCTCGCTCAAGGGCGTGGTCGTGCGGCAGCTTCTGCCGGGCGGACTTGCGGACGTGCGCGCGGTGGTCGAGGGCCTCGGGATCATCGACATAGGCGCAACGAAGATCGGCTCCGTGTTCGCGCCGACCGCGGTAGTTCGATCGCTGAGCATCGACCCGCTCGTTCCGGAGCGGAGCTTCGCGGTCGTCGGCGACTCCATCTACGAGGCCAAGCCGAGTGGCCCCTTTGCCGAGCTCGCCAACGCGATCTCGGCGCGGGCCCCCCGCGTCGTCCTCGTGCACCCTGCCGATCGGCGCCAGGTCTGGATCGGCACCGACGATCGCGGTGCGTTTCGCGGCGACGCGATGCCGCTGCCCTGACGGGCCTCAGGGGAGCAGGGTCCCCTCGCTGCGAAAGACGCCGGCGTTGTCGACGGCGACGAGCCGCAGGCGCCGATCGAGCGGGTGGACAAAAAGGGTCGAGACGGGGAGCTGCGGCAGCCCTGCCACCGGCGTGAAGGTTGCCCCGCGGTCGGTCGACATCCGGAGGCCGAGATTGGTCCCGAGATACAGGATCTTGGGGTTGGCGGGATCGATCGCGAGCGTGCGCGGGGTCTCGTTGCTCGGCAGGCCCGGCGCCAGCGCCGCCGTATCCCCGGTCTGCCAGACCCGAACCTCGCCCGAGGAGATCAGATAGACGCGAGCGGGAGTGGTGGCGTCGAACTGCAGCTCGGTGACGTTGTTCTGCACCAGCGCGCCCGCGGCCTGGCTCCAGGTCGCTCCGCCGTCGCTGCTCTCGAGCAGCGTCGTATCCAGCACGGCGAACGCGTGCCCGGCATCGTCGGGATCGAAGAGCACCGCCCTGCAGCCGCTGTTGGCGATCGGCAGGGTGATCGGCTCGTCGCTGTTGCCATTGTCGATAGAGAGATGGAGCGCGCTCGCGCCGCAGTAGAGCAACCGCGTGGGCCCCTGATGGCTGACCGCCATGGCCGAGAGCTCTGACGCATCGGTCGTGTACACCCCGTCGAAGGTCAAGCCTTCGTCGCTCGAGTGGTAGATCCGATTCCCGACGCCAACGTACACGATCGTCGGGTCACCCCGACTCACCGCCAGGCCGCTCGCCGCCGCGAAGGTCGGCAGGCCGTTGGCGCGCATCCAGGTCTGCCCCCGGTCCACGGAGCGGAAGAGGCCGTGGGGCGTGGCCGCCAGGATCCGATCGAGGGTGGTACCGCCCGCAAACCGGTTGACGTTCGCCGCGTCGAACCCCGCGTTGCGAAGGAACCAACTCGAGTGATCGGCGCTGGCGATGACCCCGGCGCTGGTCGCCAGGAAGAGGTTGCTCGTCGAGCCAGGCACCAGCGCGCGCCGCGTCTCGATGCCGAGCGGCTCGAGCGAGGGGGTCCAGCCCGAGGCGCTGCTCTTCGGCTCCCAGGTCAAGACTCGCCGCCGACCGAACACGAACAGCAGTGTGGCGTCGAGTCCGAGGCCCGCGACCGTCTCCCCGGCCAGCGTGGGGACGGTGGCGCTCCACTCGCTGCCGTCGAAATAGGAGACCTCGTCGCGATAGGTGACGAGCCGGATTGGATCGGGGACCGAGGTCGCGCTGCCAGTGACGTAGATCTGGCTGGCCGCCAGCGAGCCCGTGACGGGCGACCAGGTAATGGTGTCTGGGGTCGACTCGATCACCTGGGAGACCCCGCCCAGGGTAGCAAGGAAGACGCCATCCTCGCTGTCAGACTCAGCGAACATCGTCGGAAAGCCCCCCGGGCCGGCGTGCTCCTTCCACACGCCGCCGCGCATCCGAAACAGCTTGGTCCCGGAGCGCACCCACAGCGCGCCCTGCGATCGCTGGACGAAGAGCGCATCCACCGTCGTCGGGCCACCCGTCAGATCGACGGGGGTGAACGCGATGGGATCGTTCTCGGTCTTGAAGATCGCGCCATTCGAGGTCGCCACGTAGATGGGCCCCGAGAAGCCGTCGACGGCAGCGATGTGCTCGAGCCAGACGGGGTTCGTGGACACCTCGTGGCGCGTCCACGCGAGCCCATCGGTGTTGGCGCTGAACACAGCACGCGGCGTCATCGCGAACAGGCGCGCCCCGTTGGTCGCCAGGCCCCTGACGTCGGCGCCCGCCAGCCCCTGGTTGGCAGCGACGAGCTCGGGCACCGAAATGCCCGCATCGGGCGGGATGAACAGCAGATCGGGGGCCACTGCCAGATCGGGTGGCGGCGCCAGATCGGGCGGTGCCGTCGCGTCCGGCGGCGCCTCGTCGGGCGGCGCAAGGTCGACGCCCACCGCCAAGAGGTCGCTGCTCGCACCGACGGCGTCCGTCTCCGTCGGATCGTCGACGCAGCCCGCCCCGAGCACGAGAGTCCACACCACGGCGGCGATCGAGGCGCGCATTCGATGACCCTCCGTGCAGTCTACCAGGAGTCACAGGTCACGCGTGGCGCTTCCCACTGCATCAACGCCAACATATCCTCTCCCCTGCATGCGTCCGTCTACCTGGTTGGGGTCCGTCGCTGGCAAGTTCCTCTTGATGCTCGTGGTCCTGGTCGCGGGGCAAGCCGCGCGGGCCGCTCGCCGCGAGATCGGCGAGCTCGGGGCCAAGGTCGAGGCCGAAGCCGCCCGCGGGCGCGCCGCCGTCGAGCGGGCCCGCCAGCGCGCCGAGCGGGCCCGGGAGTCGCTGACCACGATCGACGCCGAGCTCGAGTCCGCCGGCGACGCGGATCGGGCAAAGCTGAGCGCGCGGCGCAAGCGCGCCGAGTCCGCCTCAAAGGCCGCAGAGGCCAAGCTCGCCGAGGCGACTCGTGCCGCGCAGCCGGCCGCCGACGCGGCGCGCGCCGTCGCCGAGCTACAGCGCGGCAACTGGCAGCGCGCTGAGGGGCTCGCGCGGGCTGCGAAGGCGCCGACCCTGGCCGTCGAGATGGCGTACGTGGCAGCGTTGTGTCGCTACCGCGCTGGCGACTACGCCACGGCGCTCAAGGAGCTCGACACGCCGGCGCTCCGCAGCGTCTTCGACGCACCGCGCACGATCGGCCTCGCGCGCTACCGTCTGCACGAGAGCGACAAGGCGCTGGCCGAGCTGCGCCGCGCCCGCCTCGCCCCGAACGATGTGGAGGCGCACACGGCGCTCGCCGAGCTGCACCTGGCGCGGCGCGAGCTGCGCGAAGCGGTGGCCGAGCTGCAGCTCGCGGTCAAGGCGGCGCCGACCGATCGGAAGCTCCTCTTGCAGCTCGGGCGCAGCGAGCTCGAGCTCGGCCACGCCGCGGAGGCAGCGCGCGCGTTCGACAAGCTGCTGCAGGGCGGTGCGCGCGATCGCGACGTCGCGTACCTGCTCGCCGCGGCGCGGGCCCGGCTCGGCGAGCTGCAGGAGGCCGAGCGAGCCCTCGGCCGCTACCTCAAGAAGGAGCGCAGCACCGTCGGAGACGCGCGCTACGAGCGGGCTCGCCAGCGGCTGTTCGTCGTGCCCTCCCACGGCTATCAGGCCGGCCTGCCGACGGCGCCCAGCGAGGAGGCGGCGCAGAACCAGCTCGCCGTGTGGCTGGCCGAGCGCGGCGAGCTCGAGGAGGCGCGCCGCCGCTTCGACGCCGCGCCGAGCGGGGACAGCCGCGCGCTCTACAACCGCGGGCTCGTCGAGCTCCAGGCTGGCCGCCTGCCGCAGGCCAAGGCCAGCCTCGAGAAGGCCGCAGCGGCCGCGCCCGAACGGCCGGAAGCGCCGCACGCCCTCGGCATCGTCGCGCTGCTCGGCGCCGATGCGGCTGCAGCGACCGCGGCGTTCTCG
>CAZPEY010000412.1:0-4392 GCA_964585665.1 uncultured Polyangiaceae bacterium
GCGCAAACCAGGAGCCGAGTGACATGAACGAGCCGGACTTCGCCGAGCCCCGTCGGCTCTATGGCCTCGATGAGTGCGAGATCGCGTGGCGCACGCCGCACTCGATCTTCGTGTGGTGGGAGCTGTCGCAGGCCGGGCTCGAGCGGGCCCACCGCGAGACCCCTGAGACGCAGCAGGCGCAGGCGGTGCTGCGGCTGTTCGTCAAGCACCCCGCCTCGGGAGCGCGCGAGCACCGCGACTTCCCGCTGTCGTGGCACGAGGGCCATCAGCACCTCCCCTGTGCGACGAGCGGCTCGACGGTGCGGGTCGCGCTCGGCCTGCTCACCAACGAGGGCTTCTTCGTGCCGCTCGCGCACTCGGCCGTCGTTCGTTTGCCGCCCGCCGGACCCGATGTCGAGGTGTCGACGCGCTGGGCGCAGCAGGAGCTCGTCGATGGCGAGCTCGCCGCCCAGCACCAGCTGGCGCCGCAGACGGTCGGGCTGCGCCTCGTCCCACCACCCGCGACGGCCGAGAGCGGCGCCCCCTCGGCCTTCGCCGAGCTCGACCGTCGCCACCGTCGCATGCGCGCCGAGCTCGGCGGCTCGAGCGCGCTGCACCAGGCGAACCACAAGGAACCCCATGGCGGCCGCTGATCTCTGCCTGGTCCTGCACGCGCACCTGCCGTTCGTGCGCCACCCCGAGCACGAGTTCCACCTCGAGGAGCAGTGGCTCTACGAGGCGGTGCTGGCGACGTATCTGCCGCTGCTCGATCTGCTCGGCAGGCTCGAGCTCGAGGGGGTCCCGGGCCGGATCACCATGTCGATGTCACCGACGCTGGCGACGATGCTCGACGATCCGCTGCTGCGCGGCCGCACCCGCGCCTACCTCGAGGGTCGGGTCCGTCTCGCCGAGCGCGAGCTGCGCCGCACCGCCGGAGACGGCCACCTGCAGTACCTGGGGCGCTTCTACGAGGAGCGCTTCTCGCGCCTCCTGGCGTTGTGGGACGCGCACGGCGGGGCGCTGCCCGCGGCCTTCGGGGGGCTGCACCGGCGCGGCCGCATCGAGCTCATCACCGTCGGTGCGACGCACGGCTACCTGCCCGTCATCGCGGCGCCCGAGGCGCGCCGTGCCCAGATCGCGATCGCGGTCGCGGATCACGAGCGTCGGTTCGGCTATCGACCGCGGGGCATCTGGCTGCCGGAGTGCGGCTACACCGACGGGGTCGATCGGCTGCTCGTCGAGCACGGCATCCGTTTCTGCGTGCTCGACTCGCACGCCGTGCTCAACGCGCGGCCGCGCCCGCCGCATCGCATCTACGCCCCGATCCTGACGCCAGCCGGGCTGCTCGTCTTCCCGCGCGACGTGGAGTCGAGCAAGCAGGTCTGGTCCGCCAAGGAGGGCTATCCGGGCGATGGCCTGTACCGCGACTTCTATCGCGACATCGGCTTCGATCTGCCGCTCGACGACGTGCGCGAGTTCGTCCACCCGGACGGCATCCGCGTCCACACCGGGATCAAGTACCACCGCGTGACCGGCGGGGACGTCGGCCTCGGCGACAAGCAGCTGTACGATCCCTGGCAGGCCGAGCAGCGCGCCTCGGTGCACGCGGGCAACTTCGCGTTCAACCGCGAGCACCAGGTGCAGTACCTCCGGTCGCAGATGGCGGCGCGGCCCGTGATCGTGGCGCCCTACGACGCGGAGCTGTTCGGCCACTGGTGGTTCGAAGGGCCGTGGTTCCTGGAGTCGCTGCTGCGCAAGCTCGCGTTCGATCACAGCGACGGACCGGCCTCGATCCGCGCCGCGACGCCGCTCGACTACGTCGAGCAGGAGCCGATCCAGGCGGTGTGCGAGCCCTCGCCCGCGTCCTGGGGCGATGGGGGCTACTCGACGGTGTGGATCGACTCCAGCAACGACTGGATCTACCGCCACACCCACCGGGCGGAGCGGCGCATGCCGGGCCTCGCGCGGCTCTCGTCGCGCAGCGACCTGACGGCGCGCGCCGTCAAGCAGGCGGCCCGCGAGCTCCTGCTGGCGCAGTCGAGCGACTGGGCGTTCATCATGAAGACCGGCACGATGGTCGAGTACGCCGTGCTGCGCTGCAAGACGCACCTGGCTCGATTCTTCCGCCTTGCCGACGAGATCGAGCACGATCGCGTCGATCCTGCGTGGCTCGCCTCCGTCGAGGCGCGCGATCCCATCTTCGCCGAGCTCGACGCCTCGGCCTACCACTGACCTATTCGGAAGGAGCGCTGCCGATGTTCACCGGATCGATGACTGCGTTGGTGACCCCGATGAAGACCGACGGCTCCGTCGACGACAGCGCGCTCGCCGCGCTGGTCGAGCGGCAGATCGAAGGCGGCATCGACGTGCTCATCCCGTGCGGCACGACGGGCGAGTCGGCGACGCTGTCCGGCGCCGAGCAGGCCCACGTGGTGCGGGTCGTCGTCGAGGCGGCGCGCGGGCGCGTCCCGGTCGTCGCGGGCGCGGGGTCGAGCTCGACCAAGACCGCCGTCGAGCTGGGCCGCGCCGCCAAGGAGGCCGGGGCCAGCGGCCTGCTCGCGGTCACGCCGTACTACAACAAGCCGACCCAGGCCGGCATGGTCGCGCACTTCTCCGCCATCGCCACCGTCGGGCTGCCGATCATCCTCTACAACGTCCCGCCGCGCACCGGCATCGACCTGCTGCCCGACACCGTCGTCGAGCTGGCCAAGCAAGCCTGGGTGGTCGGCCTCAAGGAAGCGACCGGCTCGGTGCCGCGCACCCAGCAGCTGCTGGCGCGCCTCGGCGATCGCCTGCCGATCCTGTCGGGCGACGACGTCATCAACCTGCCGCTCTACGCCGTCGGCGCGCGCGGCTGCATCTCGGTGGTGAGCAACGTCGCGCCGCGCATCGTCTCCGACGGCTACCGGGCAGCAGCGGCCGGCCGCATGGACGAGGCGCGGGCGCTGCACGCCAAGGTGGTCGAGCTCGCCGAGGTGCTGTTCAGCGAGCCGAACCCGATCCCGTCCAAGCAGGCGCTCTGTGAGCTCGGCGTGATGCGCAACGATGTGCGGCTGCCGCTGCAGCCCGCGACCCAAGCGACGGTCGACAAGGTGCGGGCGGTCCTCGCCAAGCTGGGCCTGCAGTGATCCGCGTCGCGATCCCGGGCGCTGCGGGGCGAATGGGCCGGATGCTGATCCGCGCCATCGGCGAGGCGACGGATCTCGCGCTCGGCGCGGCCATCGAGCACCCGGCCCATCCGCTGCTCGGCCGTGACGCGGGCACGGTCGCGGAGCGCGGTCCGCTCGAGGTGCCGATCGGCGCAGACCTGACGGCGGGCCTCTCGCACGCCGACGTGGTCGTCGACTTCACGCAGCCCGAGGCAACGGTCAAGCACCTTGACCAGTATTCGCGCGCCCGAACCCCGGTGGTGATCGGCACGACCGGCTTTTCCCCAGAGCAGCGCCACCGCATCGCCGAGGCGGCGGCGCGCCTGCCGATCGTGCTGTCGGCCAACATGTCGCTCGGCGTCAACCTGCTGGCCGAGCTGGTGGCGCAGGCGGCGAGGGCGCTGCCTCCCGAGTACGACGCCGAGCTCGTCGAGCTCCACCACCGGCTCAAGAAGGACTCGCCGTCGGGCACCGCGATCCTCCTCGGGGAGGCGCTCGCCAAGGCGCGCGGCACGACGCTCGAGGCCGCGGCGGTGCACGGTCGCTCGGGGCTGGTCGGGGAGCGGCCCACCGGAGAGATCGGCCTCCACGCGGTGCGCGGCGGCGACGTCGTCGGCGATCACACCGTCTACTTCCTGGGACCGGGCGAGCGCATCGAGCTGTCGCACCGCGCCTCGACGCGCGCCACCTTTGCGCAGGGCGCGCTCGTCGCCGCGCGCTGGCTCGTCGGCCGCCAGCCTGGCCTGTACTCGATGAAGGACGTCCTCGGGCTGTGAAGCAGCCCCGGTGCGGCCGCTACTTCTGAGGCTGCAGCGGCACGCTGACCGCCTTGTTCTCGTTGGCCACCACCGTCACCTCGATCTCCTTGGCCTCGTAGCCAGGCAGCGAGACGTGCAGCTTGACCTTGCGTCGCCCGTCGCTGGCTCGCTCCGGGATCGGGATCGGCAGGGGCTGTCCTGCGCGGGCCGGCAGCGAGCCGTCGACGATGACGTCCGCGCCTTCGGGTTGTGAGCGCACGGTGAGCGTCGCTGGCTTCCAGCGCAGCCGCACCATCACCTTGCCGGACTCGCCCTCCTTGATCTCGCGGGTCTCGGGGAAGCAGAACGGGCTCTCGAGGAGCAGCGTGTGCTTGCCGGGGGAGAGGCTGAGGTTGGTCAGCTGCGGACCGAAGTCGCCGAGCTGCTTGCCGTCGAGCGAGATGGTGACCGCCTTGGGGCTCGGGCTGAGCTCGATGACGCGCGTCGCGCCGCTCGTGGGCGCCGGC
>CAZPEY010000413.1:0-4364 GCA_964585665.1 uncultured Polyangiaceae bacterium
CCAGAGCGTGACCGGCAAGATCAAGGTCACGGTCGCGGCGTCCAAGTAGCTCCGCCTTCTGTTTCACGCTTCGCCAAGGCGCTCCTGGGTCTAACCAGGGGCGCCTTTTTTTTGCGGTGCAGCATTCGGCGTTGTTCCCCTGCGACGGGTTTGACGGCATGATCGGGGAGAAGGTCGGAGGGTCGCATGAAGCCGCGCTTGTACTGGTTGTTCGCCCTGCTCGTCGGCTGCAACGCTACGAACTGCTGGTTCAGCGATAGCAAATGCGGTGGCGGGTGCGCAGCGCCTGGCAAGTGCGGGGACTTCGGCCGCTACCTCTTCGTCGGCGCAGGCACCAGCCAGGATCCCGACGCCTACACCGTCCACCCCACGCTCGTCGGCGGTACCCAGACCTTGGCCTTCTCGCCGGAAGGGACGGTCGAGTCCGCGAGTCGCGTGTCGCTGTCGAGCCCCGGTGTCATGTCGCTGCAGGGCGTGACCAGCTCGAGCGCGACCTTGCGCGGCATCACGCCCGGCTCGGTGAGCTTGCAGCTCCTCTCCGCCACCGAGTCGCTGATCGACCAGATTCGCCTGTCGGTGGTCCCGTTCTCCTCGCAGACGGTGGTGCTCAGGACGTACAGCAAGCTGCCGACGGCGTTTCTCGCCGGTGGCCAGGTCGAGCTGCAGGTCGAGCTCGGGCAGGACGCCGTCGACGAGAGCCTGGCGGTGACCGCGGACGCCGGACAGGTGACCCGCTACGAGTGGTACCGGCACAAGCTCCAGCCGAGCGGACCACCGTCGGTGACGGTGACCGTCAAGGCGTCGAGCGGCCTGCCTGAGAGCACGACGTATCCGGTCGTGGCCGCGGTCGAGTCGCTGGCGGCGACCGACGAGGAGCCGCTCGTCGCGGGGTTGCTGACCGTGCCGCGCACCCTCACCGTGTGCCCCTATGCCGTGGCGGCGGGCCAGGAGGTGCTCGGGGCGAGCGCGATCTCCGTCAGCGGGCTCGGGCCGATCGCGCTGGTTCCGCAGCTCGACTCCGAGCAGCGCTGCTGGTACGTCAGCGGCACCGGGATCGGCGCCGCGACCCTGACGCTGACGCTCGGCGCGGTGACGCGCACGTACTCGTTCTCCGTCGGAGCACCGTTGCCCGATCTCGGCCTCGACCTCGCCACCGACGACCAGGGCACCCCGCTCGACGGCGGCCCCACCGACTAGCTGGCTCGCTTGGGGCGCGCCCCCAGTCCCTGTCCAGCGCCCTGCTAGTCGATGTCGATCGACTCGGGCAGCGACGAGAAGTACTCGTTGAGCAGCAAGAGGTCGTTGACCGGGATGCCGCTGAACTTGACGCCCATGCCGTGCTGCGCCTCGGGCTCGTCGTGCTTGCCGTCGACGATCCAGCGGACCTCGCTGTCGATGACGAGCGGCGCGGGGCGGCTGGGGACGCTCAGCGTCACCTTGAGCTTGGTACCGGGCGGCAGCGGATCGGCGGTCAACAGGAAGGCCCCACCAACACCGATGTTCTTGGTGAAGACCTTCTGCTCATTGGTGCCGTCGTCGGCGGCCGACCGATACGAAAGCTCGACGCGTCGACCGACGCGCGCCTTGCCGCGATAGTGGTCGCGCCCCTTTGGCTCTGGCTCACCCATATCGAGCCAGTATCGGGGCCGCCTTGGGCGAGTGTCAACCTTCCCCGGGGAATGTGCACCTCCCCCCTGACGGCCAGCCGATTCAGCGTTAGGGTCTTATCCCTCGCCGAGATCACCTCGGCCAACGCGAACCTCTGTGGCTCGATAGGAGTCTTCCATGGAAAAGCAGACCATCCTCGTGACCGGCGCGACGGGCAACGTCGCCTCTCAGCTTCTGCCGCTGCTCAAGGATACGCCCGGCGTGACCGTGCGCGCGCTGGTGCGCGACAAGGCCAAGGGCGAGAAGCTCGGCGTCGAGCTCGCCGTCGGCGATCTCGGCGATCCGCGCAGCCTCGGCAAGGCGTTCGAGGGGGCGACGACCCTCATGGCCATCGTGCCGAACGGTCCGCAGGCGCCTCAGCAGGCGTCGTCGGCGCTGTGGGCGGCCAAGCAAGCGGGCGTCAAGCGCGTCGTCCGCCTGTCGGCGATCGGCGCCGCGCATGACGCACCGACGGTGAACAGCCGGCTGCACGCGCTGTCGGATCACGAGTACTCGGTCTCGGGGCTCGACTACACGATCATGAGACCGCACTTCTTCATGCAGAACCTGTTCGGCTCGGCGCAGTCGATCGCCAACGATGGTGTGTTCTACATGCCGATGGGCGACGCGAAGATGAGCATGATCGACGTCGGCGACGTCGCGGCGTTCGCGCACGCGCTGCTGACCAAGCCCGGGCACTCGGGCAAGACCTACACGCCCGTGGGGCCACGCTCGATCTCGATGCACGAGGTCGCGGCGGCCTTCACCGAGGCGGTCGGCAAGCCCATCAAGTACGTTCCGGTGCCGTTCGAGGCGGCGATCGCGGCGATGGAGCAGGCCGGCCTCGACGCGTGGACGGCCAACCTCTATGGCGAGTATTTCCGCGCCTACGCCAGCGGCTGGGGTGACTTCGTCAACGACGACTTCCAGAAGGTGGTTGGGCGTGCGCCGCGTTCCTTCGCCGAGTTTGCGCGCAGCGTCGCACCGGCCTTCGGCAAGCGCTAGGGACGCCCCCTCGCACGCCGCTCAGCGAGGGCTGTCACCTGATAGGCCCCGCAGCATCCGCGCCGCCGCAGCGTCTCGCGGGTGGCGCGCGACGAACCCCGACAGCACCTCGATCGCCTCCTGCCGCCGCTCATGGCGGGCCAGGAACGTCACCAGATTGTAGACCCCATCGGGCGTGTCCGGCTCGAGCGCCACGGCGCGCCTCAGAGCGGGCAGCGCCAGATCGGCGCGTCCGGCCTGATCGAACGCCGCCCCGAGGAGCGCGTGCGGTCGGCTCCAGTCGGGGGCGATCGACCGCGCCTGCTCGAACGCGGCGACGGCGCGCTCTCGCTGCCCGCGCCGCATCAGGGCCGCGCCGTAGTTGAGCCAAGCTCGCGCTGCGCGCGGGCTGACCTCGACGGCCATGCGAAACAGCGACTCCTCATCGTGCCAGGCGGCGTCGGTCCGCATCGCCAGCGCCAGGTTGCCGACGACGAGCAGCGCCAGCGCGGCGCGCCCCAGGCGGCCACGCTCGCCGAGCACCGTCGCTGTGACGAGCGCCAGTCCCGCTGCCGGCGCGTAGAGGAGCCGCTCGGCGAAGATCGTCGGCAAGAGCACCACGAGGTTCGAGATCGTCAGCCAGGGCACCGCGAACATCACGATGCCCGCCGCGATCGCGGGCCGCGATCGTCGGGTTCGCGCGGCCGCGAGGCCCAGCAGCACGACCAGCAAGACCCCGGCCCACACCGTCGGGGATGCGAGCGTACGCTCGGGCAGCAGCTCGGCAAAGGAGTAGTCCGGAGACAGGTTGATCGGCAGCGCGATGAGGCGCAGCGTCAGGACGAGCAACCCGAGCGCCGTCAGGCCGCGCACCCACCACGGCTCGCCGACGAGCGGATTGTTCATCGGCGCGACGATGACCTGCGAGGGCGGCGCGAACAGCGTGGTGCGCAGCACGAGGTAGACGATCACCGTCGCGGCGAACCCGAGATAGGCGGGCAGCCGATCCCTCCAGCGCGGCGCTTGGGCCGCGGGGTCGAGCACGCCGAGTAGATCGAGCGCGACGAGACAGACCGGAACGAGGGCGGCCGACTCCTTGCACAGCTGCGCGGCGAACAGCGCTGCCGCGGCGGCGAGGTGACTGCGCCAGCCAGCCCCGACGAGACCGAGCGCGAGGAACGAGAAGGCCGCGGCCATGAGATCGGCGCGCCCGACGACGCTCGCGACCGCCTCGGTGCTGGCGGCCAGCGTGGCGAACAGCAGCGTCGCTTCCGCCCACGGAGCAGCCGGCCAGCGACGGCGCAGCGCGAACGCCAGCGCGCCACACGCCAGCGCATGCCAGACGAGGTTGTGGAGATGAAACAGCCAGGGGGCCCCGCCCCCGAGCCGCCAGTCGACGACGAAGGTGAGGACGACCAGCGGGCGCCAGGTGCCGATCTGCGTGTCGACGGCCGCCGCGCCCCAGAAGTCGTGGGTCACGAGCGTGCCGAGCGAGAGCGGGCCGCGCAGCAGCGGGTTGGCGACGATGGCCGGCAGATCGTCGAAGACGAAGCCGTTGGCGACCGTCCGCGCGTGCACGAGCAGCGCGAGCAGACCGAGGATCACCAACCGCCAGCGTGGCTGCTTGCGCGTCGACCATACTACGGGGCCCACGCCTCGCCCACGCCTCGTCCGCGCAGCGCGCCTCCCTCGGCTGCGAAGGTTGACACCGTCGGAGAGCTGAGGAAGGATGG
>CAZPEY010000414.1:0-4361 GCA_964585665.1 uncultured Polyangiaceae bacterium
GGACAAGGTCAACCCGGGCTCGGTGATCCTCTCGGGCGTCATGATGTTCGAGTTCATGCGCTGGAACGAGGTCGCGCAGATGATCCTCAGCAGCCTCGACAAGACCATCGGCGAGAAGGTCGTGACCTACGACTTCGCGCGCCTCATGCAGGGCGCCAAAGAGGTCAAGTGCTCGGAGTTCGCGACGCGCCTCATCGAGAACATGTAGCGCGCCCGCCAACGTCTGCCGCTGATGCACGACCGCCCCACCACCCGCCTCGTCACCTACTACTCTCTGCTCGCGATCTCGACGCTGCTCGTCGCGGCGGTCGCCTATCCGATCTGGCAGCCGCTGCTGCTGGCCACGATCACCGCCGCCGCGCTCAACCCGTGGTGCGAGCGGTTGGCGACGAAGCTCGGGGGGCGGCGCGTCCTGGCGACCAGCCTCGTGCTGTCCGGCGTCACGCTGCTCATCATCATTCCGTTGTCGATCCTGCTCACCGTGGCGATCTCGCAGACCATCGCGGCGATCGCGTTCGTGCGCGCGGCGCTGGCGCAGGGTGGCGTCGGCAAGCTGATCAGCAAGCTCCCCGATCGGCTCGAGGCGATCGCCGAGTGGTTGCTCAAGCTGTTGCCGGGCGGCCTGCGAGATCTGGTCGACAAGGTCGGCGGCGGCGCGCACGTCGCCGACTGGGCGGGCGCGTTCGTGTCGTCGATCACCGAGGCGATCTTCCAGATCCTCGTCGTGCTGCTCGCGCTGTACTTCCTGCTGCTCGACGGGCCATCGCTCGTCTCGTGGCTGGCCGAGCGTGCGCCGCTCGGCGAGGAGCGGACGCGGCGCCTCTTGCGCGAGTACCGCACCGCCGCGCGCGCCGTCCTCGGCTCGACCATCCTCACCGCCGCGGCGCAGGCCGTCGCCGCTGGCATCGGCTACCTGCTCGCGGGCGTGCCACAGCCGCTGTTCTTCACGTTGCTGACCTTTCTCTGCGCCTTCTTGCCGTCGGTGGGCACGGCGATCGTCGCGCTGCCGCTGTGCCTGCTCCTGTGGGGAACGGATCACTCGATGGCGGCGCTGTTCCTCGCCGTCTGGTCAGCGGTCGTGGTGGCCAGTGTCGACAACCTGCTCAAGCCGTTCTTGATGAGCGACGGCATGCAGATGCACGGCGCGCTGGTGTTCTTCGCGCTGCTCGGGGCCGTGGTGGTCTTCGGACCGATCGGGGTCGTGCTCGGACCGCTCATCCTGACCTTCTTTCTCTCGATGGTGAACCTGTCGCGCGACCTCGACGACGCGCCGGTGCCGACGCCCGCGCCCCTCCCAGCGCCCGTCGAGCCCGTCGCGGTCGCAGCGCCCGCGTCCACTGCCGACGCACCTCCGCCAGCCACCAAGGATCCCTCATGCGAAGAGCCGCCCTCGTCCTAGCCTCCCTCGCATTGCTGCACTGCAAAAAAAATGAGAGCGGCGAGGGCGATCTCGCCAAGCCGCAGGACCTGCGCGCACCCCGCGATCAGGCCCAGAGCGGTGACCTCGCCGGCGCCAAGCCCGATCTCGGCGCGGCGGGCGGCGATCTCTCCGTCGAGCCGCCGGACCTACTGCAGCCGGCGCTCGACCTCCTCGGCTGCACGCCGCGCAGCGCGGCGCTCGCGGTGGCCGCGGTCGGCAACGACAAGTCGCTCTTCACCGCGCGCTTCACCAACGCCGGCGGCTGGACGCAGAAGCTGACCTCGACCCAGGTCTCGGTCGAGGAGCTCGCCGCGCGCGGCACCGGCAAGCGGCTCGGCGTCGCGGTGCGCGAGACGGGCAACCAGCTGTCGGCCGGCCTCGAGGTCGACTGCGAGGGCTTCTCGCCGCAGCTCGTGCCGCTGCCGAGCGCGTCGACGCCGGTTCGCCCTGCCCTGCGCCTGGCCAGCGCCAACGACGTCGTCTTCCGCGGCGCGATCAACGACGATCACCGCTACTACGTCCAGCGCTTCGGCGCGACGGGCGCGAGCGCCGCGGTCACCCAGGGCAACCTGCTGTCGCTGACGACGCCGGCGCTCTACGGCACCGCGGACGATGTCGGCCTCGTCTTCACCGCCGACGACGGCAAGCTCTACGACGGCACGACGAGCGGCAGCGGCGGCTCGGCCACCGTGATCAGCGGCGCGACCTCGACGCGCCCGCCAGCGCTCGTCGAGCTCGCCGGGGGCTCGCTCCTCGTCGTCTTCCTCGGCGACGACACCAACGTCTACTTCACGCGCCGCACCGGCTCGACCTGGAGCGCGCCCAAGAGCCTGTGTGAGGGGCAGTCGAGCTGCCTCATCTCCAGCCACCAGCCGCCGACGCTGACGCTCGATTCGCTGGGCAACGCGGTCGCGCTGTGGATCGGCAAGGACCCGGCCGACCAGTCGCTCGACAAGGGCGTGTACGCGGCGCTCTTCGACAGCGGCACGTCGCTCTTCGGTGCGGCCGCCGAGGTCACCAGCGAGGTCACGCACGATCCGGTCGCCGCCGCGCCAGGCATCGACGGCGCCAGTGTCGAGGTCGCGTGGGTGCGCGACGGCGATGGCTTCCTCCGCCACGGTCGCCTGGTCGGGACCTGGCAGGCGCCGACGACCGTCGAGGCCAAGGCGTTCCGCACGCGCCCCGAGCTCGTGCTCCTCAAGTAGCTACTGCAGGTCGCGCGGCGCGGCGGGCGCCCCGCCTTCGAAGAGCCGGTCCCCAACGGCGATCGGTTGATGTGGGCGAGTGGCATCGCGCGGGCGGAGCGGCGCGGCGTCGAGCGTCGCGGCGCTGCAGCGCTGCTCCCAGCGCACGTCGCGCTGATACGGCGGCAGGGGCTTACCTGGATCCACGGTCGGGCGTCGGTAGTAGACGAGCTGGAAGTCGACGAGCTGCGCGCCGCCCCCGCGGTTGTGCGTCCGGCAGACGTAGCTGCCGAGCGGCCGAAACATCCCATCGTGGCGGCCCGCGAATAGCTCGCTGCGGAGCTTGATCCAACGATCGAAGCGGAAGCGACGATCGGCGCGCATGCCGGGCAGGACCGCGGCGAGCACGTCGAGCTTGCTGCCGTCGGTGAGCTGCCCTTCGGCCTGCCAGTAGCCGTCGTCGTGGAGGGGATCGGGGGCGAACATCGCCCAGTTCTGCCACAGCCCGAGCACCTCGATCGGCGCCGACAGCGCCTGTCGGACGCGCCCGGTGCCGACGGGGAGGAGCTGCGTCCAGAGCATCAGCACGAACAGGGGCACCGGCGCGAGCCGCAGCGCGAGCCGCCACGACGAGGCCGGCTCGGCGACGGTCGAGTCCGCCGCAGGCCCGAAGACGCGCGCGATCCAGGCCGGCAGCACGAACAGCAGCATCGTCACCGGCATCAGCAGCGAGAACATGCCGACGCGCATCGTCAGGAAGATCCCGGCATGCAGGCCGAGGATCGACAGAATCGCCACCGCCCGCGTCAGCGCGGTGAGCACCGGTGAGAACGCCAGCACGAGGAAGGCTCCCTCGGTGACCAGCGCCGCGCGCGTCATCGCCTCGCACCAACCCGGATGAGCGAGCAACAAGCGCCCGAGCGGACGCACCCAATCAGAGAGCTGCATCGCGTGATAGATCGCCGTGCCCTGCTGCCAGGTCGGCCCGGTCTTGAGCACCGCCGCCCACAGGTACACCACCGCGACCTGGAGCTGCATCACGCGCAGCGGCGCCACCGGGATGAACGGCCGAGCGAGCCTCCGGCGGAGCCGCACGTCGAGGCTCCACACCGCGCCGCTGTCGGCGAAGATCAGCCAGAAGCTGAGCACCCGGATCACGGTGTCGGCGCTGTCGAGCACGACCAGGTTGCGCTCGTGTAACGACAGCACGAACAGCCACACCGCAGCGCTCGCCAGGCGCGTGCGATAGCCTACCAGCAGGGCGCCAACGCACGCCGTACCGAGCGCGAAGAGCAGCGCGACCATCGGCCGCGAGCCGACGGCATCGAACAGGGACAGCCGCCAGACGCGCACCATTCCGTCGAGCAGCACCGCCCGCGGCAGCACGCCGTCATCGCCGTAGAACGTGAACAGATCCGGCACACGCTCGACGAGATCGACGAGCAGCAGCACCGAAAACGCGATGCGGAACAGCGCAACGATCCGCGCGTCGATGCGGCCGATCCAGAACGAGGACTCCCAGAAACGTTCGCGACTCATGGCCTTGCTCCGCCGTCGCGGCGGCGCTGATCGAAGATCGTCCAATCAGCGCCGCCGGTAAAGCCGTCTCTGTGGGGACGCTCAGTTGCAGGTATTGTCGGCGCTGCACCAGTTCGAGCAGCACTCCTTGTCGTCGCTGCAAACCGCGCCTTCGTGCTTGCATGAGCTGCCCGACGTCGACCCCGAGCTGCCCGACGTCGACCCCGAGCTGCCCGACG
>CAZPEY010000415.1:0-4359 GCA_964585665.1 uncultured Polyangiaceae bacterium
GATCCTGCAGGCCGGTCTCGGTTGGTCGTGGCTCCTTGCCCAAGGGGGTCGCTAGATAGAAGGCCCCGACGCGAGGGTTCAGGCGGTGCGCTCTAGCCAGTCCTTGCGCAGCACCGACATCACGACCTCGTCGAGGTAACGCCCTTCGCGGTAGCGCTTGTTGCGCAGCCGGCCCTCTTCGACGAAGCCGAGCTTGCGGTAGACGTGCTCGGCGCGATCGTTGCCCGCCATGTAGGACAGCTCGACGCGCTCGAGGTTCAGATCCTGGAAGGCATACGCGAGCAGCATCGGCACGACCTCGCTGGCGTAGCCGCGGCCGCGCTCGCGCGAGTCGCCAATGACGACACCGAGGACGCAGCAGCGATCGATCCACGACACCTCGTGCAGGCCGCAGTTGCCGATGTGCTGATCGTCGTCGTTGCGACAGATCGCGAACACCATGTTGTCCTGCTTGCCGCTGTGCGAGTGCAGCCAGGCGCGCTCGTCGGCGTGGGTCATCGCGAAGCGTCCCGTGAGCAGGTAGCGCGTGGTCTCGTGGTCGTTCATCCACACGGTGATCCGCGCGACGTCCGACTCCTCGATGGCGCGCAGGTAGATACGCTTCCCAATGCGAAATTTCGGCACGGACATGGCGGCAGGGTTCCACGGCTGCAGCGACGATGCAA
The DNA here is from genome assembly GCA_964585665.1 of uncultured Polyangiaceae bacterium. Classification (GTDB taxonomy): domain Bacteria; phylum Myxococcota_A; class Polyangia; order Palsa-1104; family Palsa-1104; genus CAZPEY01. Next base: position 666 of record CAZPEY010000415.1, read on the forward strand.
GCCGTGCGAGTTGACCCGATCAACTCGCGGTTGAGGTCGCTCCGAATACCGTCGCTCAATGCGAACAACCGTCTGCTTGACTCTCCTCCTTCCGCTCCTGGCGTGGCCCGCCCGCGCCGACAACTTCCGTAACCTGCAGCTCAAGCTGCGTCCGATCGAGCTCAAGCTCGACCGCGCGGGCACGCCGCGCTGGTTCGACGGCAACGTCATCGCGCCCGGCACGTCGATGGATTGGGTCGACAAGGACCTCAGGTACTGCGACGAGACGATCGCCGCGCTGAACACGATGTTCGGCTCCCTCGACCCGGAGACGCGCGCCGATCCGCGCGCGCAGAAGGCGCAGCAGCGCTTCGAGCAGCTCCAGGCGCGCTGCCAGGCGGAGCGTGCCGCCGCGGTCCCCTACGGCAAGGCCGCCGCCGCTGCCGCCGCGGATCGCGCCGCCGAGGAGGGTCGAGCCGAGCGGCGCCGCGCCTTCCTCAAAGAGGTAGGCCCCTACTACGGCACCATCTCGAACCTCATCTCCTCCTTCGATTCGACGCTGTACGGGTTCGAGGGCAGCGGGAGCTTCGGCGAGTCGTCGATCCCGAACTACCGCAAGGAGCTGCCGCTCGTCGCCGAGATCTGCAAGCGCTACCCGGATCTGACGGATCCTCCTCCGGTGCCCTCCGATCGCGGCGTGTTCACCGAGCGTCCGACGCGCATCTGCGCGATGGCCGCCGAGGGCCCAGAGGCGATGATCAAGAAGGGGCAGATCGGCATCTTGAAGGGCCTGGTCAAGATCAACAACAACACCGGCATCAAGCAGATCCGCGAGGCCATGCAGGGCGCCGACTCGCAGATCTCCGACGAGATCCAGCAGATGATCTTCGACCGAGACGCCTGGGTCGCCGCGATGGACAAGTTCTACCAGCCGATGTTCGGCAAGCTCGGCGAGAAGGTTCCGCCTGGGCTCTACGCCGCGCAGGAGGAGCTCGTCCCCGAGCTCAAGGCGTTCATCGACAAGTCCGGCACCACGCGCGCATTCGAGATGCCGCCGTTCCATGACGCCGCCCTCGAGGGCATGGTCAAGGGCAAGGTGCCCTCGACCTTCAAGGGCGCCACGGTGCTCAAGATCGGCACCAGCTACAAGGACTGGGTCGCGTACGACCAGCGGTCGTGGGTCAAGAGCGACGCGCAGTACGACTACTACAAGGTCGAGAAGGGCAAGAACCAGTTCAAGCGGGGATGGATGCTGGCGCGCCTCCCGAACCGCCCCTACTGCCAGGCCCGCGAGTGGATCGTGACCCGCGTTCGCACCGGCCCGCCGCGCGTCGACTGGCTCGCGCCCGGCGGCATCTTCGTCAAGTGCGAGTGATCGCGACGAGGTGACCGGAGCCGACGCTCAGTCGCGGAAGCGCGCCAGCAGATCGACCGACAGCCGGCCTGGCGTGCGCGCGTTGCCCGGCGAGTGATCGAGCCGAGTCCGCTTGACGTCGATCTCGCGCGCGCCCGTCATCCGCAAGACCTGCTCGATGAACGCGTGCAGCAACACGGCGAACACCTGATGGTTCGTCTCGAAGCCGATGAGCCGGACCATCGCCTCGGTAACGCCGTCCTTCTCCTTGAGAATCGCGACCTGCAGCTCCCCCGGCTCCGCGTAGGTCATCCAGATCTTCGGCGCCCGCGTCAGCACGGTGCGCGCCGACGATAGCTTCAGGATGATCTTGTAGAACGTGTTGAAGTCGCGCTCGCAGACCTTGTGCATGAGCTGACGCATGCGCGCTTCGTCGCCGCCGAAGTTGACGTCCAGCATCGCCTGCTGGAAGGCCAGCCACTCGTCGGCATCGATCCACTCCACCGCGAGCAGGCGGCGGCCGAACAGCGCGCGCGTCTCCTCGGGCAGCGGCTTGAGGAGCTCGCCGAGCTTGCCCTCGCCAAGCACCTCACGGGCGATGGCGATGTTGTTGATGAGGCTTGCAGCCTTCAGTCTGCCCACGAGTGTCCCCGGTCTACGCTCCCCAGTAGAGAACGTAGCGGCCATGACATCAAGAACTTAGCGCCTGGCCCGTGGTCTGCAATAATCGAGGGCACGATGAAAAAGCGAGCGTCGTCCTCTGCTTTCGAAGAGTCCACCTCGTCCTGGTTCATCCAGGGCCTCGACAGCCAGCGCATGGCCGAGCTGCACCCCGAAGAGGAGGCGCGCCCGACGGGCTGGTCGGCGGTGGTCACCCGCCTGACCCAGCTCTTCCGCCGCAGCTAGGCGCTCGAGGGGTCACGCGCCCTCGGCGTCCGGTACCAGCTGTGCGGCGCGGCGCAGCGCCAGATAGCCGCAAAGCGCCACGCAGGCGAGGTTGAACCCCGCAACGAGGAGCCCCCACCAGAGCGCCGGGAAGCCCAGCGCCTCGGCGATCTTGCCGATGTCCGACGGGCGGCTCACGCCGTTGATGACCGCGCTCGACACGAACAGATAGTCAAGTCGATTGACCGTATCGAGCGCGAGCGCGAAGCCGAGGAGCTGGACGACGAACAGCCCGGCGCCATGCGACAGGCGCCGCGTCACCAACCAGAGCGCCGCCACGAGCGGCACCAGCAGCGCCGCACCGACGAGCGTCCGCACCCAGACGACGAGCGACACGAGGATCGTCGTCATCAACAGATAGAGCAGCGCGCGCCCCATGCGTGGGCTGCGCGCCAGGAGCAGGATGGCGCAGCCCACGAGCGGCGGCGCGACGAGGCCACCGAGCGGCACGAGCGCCGCGCCGAGGCCTCGCGCCGGGTACGCCGTCGACGCCAACCCGGAGGCATCGGCGAAGATCTGCAGACGATGGAACTGACCTCCGACGAGGAGCGCCGTCACGCCATGCCCCATCTCGTGCACCCAGGTCGCAAACAGCGTCAGGGGATAGAGCACCAGGCGGCCGATCGGCGCGAGCCGGAGGACGAAGATCACCGCGACGGCTGCCAGCATGGCGGCGGCCGAGGTGCGCCGGCCCGCGTCAGCGACGGTCACGGAACGCGCGCGACGATCTGGTCGGCCAGCGACGGCAGGTGGCCCTCGACCGACTGCCCCTCGGGGGTCGCGAGGCGCGGCGTGACCTCCGTGACGTTGTGCTTGAAGTACTCCTCACCGCGCGGGCCGATGGCGCGAATGCGCAGCTCGACGACGAGCCGACGCTGGTTCGCGAGCTTGGTCGTGTCGAGCTCCAGCACGTCGACGTCGAGGCGCCAGTTCTCGAGCGAGCCGCCGACCTCGTAGCCGCGCTTGCGCAGGCGATCCTGGATGAGCGACTTGAGCGCGCCGGTCAGCGTCTCGTGGCGCCGCTCGCTCTCGACCCGCACGTCGACGACCTTCGAGACCGTCATCATCGACTCGGGCGTCGCGACCGAGTTGGACGCACACGCGCCGGAGAGCGACGTCAGGAGGATCAGGATCAGGCTTCGCACCGCGACATCATAGCGGCGACGCGGCTCGGCAAGCAACGGCGGTGCGGGCGGCGAGCGGCGGGCCGTGGGTTTGCTCGTTTGGGGGGCGCGGGGACGGCGGAGGGCCAACGTGCCGGGGACGCAGGGTGTCCGTCCGTCCGTGCTCGGCACTTTCCTCGCGGGCGGTGCGGGGCGCGCGGCGGTGGTGGTGCGACGGGGAGTGATCGAGTGTGCGGTCGTGCCTGCTCGGGCTCGGAATCTGCGCGCGGGCGGACGGACACCCTGCGTCCCC
>CAZPEY010000416.1:0-2988 GCA_964585665.1 uncultured Polyangiaceae bacterium
AGCTCCGTCTCTCCCGCTTCACACTTCTTCAACGAAAAGATCGACTTCTCGGAGCGGCGCCCTGCCGATCGGATGCTTATACTCTCTTGACGATGTCGCTCTTCGCGTGGTCGACCGCGCTCGCCTGGCTCGTCGTCATCTCGCTTGGCTTCTGGCGGCGCGGGGCGCCGCTCGCCATCGCGCTCACCATCTTCGGTGCGCTGCACGCCTTCGTCGCGCTCGAGCTCCAGTCGCAGCTCGGCCTCCCCTGGCCGCTCGTCGTCTTGCTGCAGTTCGGCATGCTCGCGCCGCTGCTCCTGCATCGCTCGCAGCGGTTGCGGGCGCCGGTGTTCCACGCCGCGATCAGCATGCCCTCGGCGTGGTGGTCAGCCGGCTCGTTCCTCGCCCTGCCCTGGGCGATCGCGGCGGCGCTCGGCAGCCCGATGGCCTGGCCCTGGGCGCCGTATCTCCTGGCGCTGTTCGGCTTTCGGGACTCGCTCTGGATGGCCGAGGAGATCGTCGACGTGGTGCTCGACGAGGTCGAGGTGGACGCGCGCCCTCGTCGCCATCGCTCGGCGCGTCCGCGTGGCGAGGGGCGACCGCTCCGCCTCGTGCAGATCACCGATCCGCACCTCGGTCCGTTCATGTCCGAGGCGCGTCTGCGGCGCATCTGCGAGCGCGCGGTGGCTCGGCAGCCCGATCTCATCCTGCTGACGGGCGACTTCCTCACCGTCGAGTCGAACAACGACCCGCAGGCGCTGGCGCGCGCCCTCGCACCGCTGCGCGCGATGCAGGGCCGGACCTTCGCGTGTCTCGGCAACCACGATCACGAGGCGCTGCCGGTGGTGCAACACGGCCTGTTCGCCGCCGGCGTGACCCTGCTCATCGACGAGTCGACGGTGGTGGAGACGGAGGCGGGGCCGGTGCAGATCGTCGGTGTCGACTTCCGCTGGCGCGATCGGGCGGCCCACCTCGCGGCCGTCTGCGCCGCACACCCGCGCGTCGGTGAGGCGCTGCGCTTGATCCTGCTCCACGATCCGGGCGCCTTTCGCCACCTGCCGGCGGGCGAGGGCGACCTCGTGCTCTCGGGCCACACCCACGGAGGCCAGCTCGGGCTGCTCCTCTTCGGCCTGCCGTACACGATCCTATCGGCGCTGACGTCGATCCCCGACCATGGCCTGTGGGCGCGCGGCCGCGATCGCCTCTACGTGCATCGCGGCACCGGGCACTATGGCTTCCCGCTGCGCCTTGGGGTTCCGGCCGAGTACAGCCTCCTCCAGGTGCACCGCGACGGCGGCTAACAGGCAGGCGCTTCGACGGCGAGAGCTCGTGCGCCGGGCGAGGATGGGACCCCTCTCCTCGCTGCGTCACCCGACAAGCGGCGTGCCGTAGCTTGCACGCCAGCTTCCGGCCGGGGAGCCACAAACTCTCGTCGGTGTTGTCGGTCTTCCGCCGTACCTCCCGCCGGCCTCGCGATCGGGAACGGCGGAAGAGGCCCGGGCGGACCACGGCGGGTGGAGAGGTGGCCTCGCTCCTCGCGGAGTTACTTTGTCAGGAGCACGATCGACCCTGCCTTGTGGCACACCCCTTGTCGGGTGACGCAGCGAGGAGCGAGGCCGCCTCTCCTCCCGCCGCCACGAGTCGCAGTCGACAGCGCCGCCAGATGGGATCAACCATGAGAGCGCTTGCCTAGCGCTTGATCGGCAGGCCCGCGGCGTTCCACCCCATCATGCCGCCGCGCAGGTTGATGACCCGCGCAAAGCCGTTGCCCTGGAAGTAGCGCGTCGCCTGACCCGAGCGCCCGCCCGACTTGCAGACGAGCACGACCTCGGCCTGCTTGTCCCAGGTCGCGGCGTTCTGCGCGACGTTGCCGAGCGGGATGAGCTCGGCGCCGTCGATGTGACCGAGCTCGCCCGTGTACTCGAACGGCTCGCGGACGTCGACGATCCGCACCTTGCCGAGGTGCTGGTGCAGGGTGGGCGCGTCGATCTCGCGCACGCCGTCGGGAAGAACCATCGCAGCTTCGAAGAGACCCATGTGACTCAGACTCCGTGTTGTTCCTTGGTGAGATCGCCGCAGGCGCGGTTGGCCGGCACGGCGATGTCGATCAGCTTAGGCTTGGGGAGGTTGAGGCTACCCATCAGCGCGATGAACTCGTCGCGCTGCTTGCCGACGAGGCGCGGGTTCCAGCGCTTCTCCTCGCCGATGGTCGACACCAAGTGGCCGCGATAGTCGTGCGCGGGATAGACCCAGGTGTCGTCGGGGAGCGCGAACAGCGTCTGCGTGATCGAGTCGTAGAGCTGGCCGGCGTCGCCGTTCTGGAAGTCCGTTCGCCCGGCCGATCGGATCATCAGCGCATCGCCGGTAAAGACGCGATCGCCGACGAGAAAGGACAGGCTGTCGTCGGTGTGCCCCGGCGTCGCCAGCGTCGTGATCACGAGCGAACCGAGCGCGATCCGCTCGCCCGGCTGGAGCGGCTCATCGATGCACGCGGCGCCGCTGGCGCTGGCCCGGGTGCGCGCGCCGGTGCGCGCACGCAGCTCGCCAGCGCCGGTGACGTGGTCGGCGTGGACGTGGGTCTCGAGGACGAGCGCGAGCTTCAAGTCAAGCTCCTTGACCAACGCCAGATCGCGCTCGACGTGCTCCTTGACCGGGTCGATGAGCAACGCCAGCCGCGTCTCGGGACAGCCGAGCAGGTACGTGTACGTCGAGCTCTCTTTGTCGAACAGCTGGCGAAAGATCACGCTACTTCTCCCCGAGCCGCTCGGTCAGCTCGGCGGCGTAGGCCGCGCCGCGCTTATCGCGACTCTTCTGATAATGCTCGATGGCTCTCTGGTACGCGGCGCGCTGCTTGCCCGCGTCGGACTCGGTGTCGCCGCGCTTGCGATAGGCCTCGCCGAGCGAGAAATAGATCGGCAGCTTCGGGTTGAGCTTGCGCGCGCGCTCGAGCTCGCCGATCGCGACCTCGACCTTGCCGGTGCGCAGCGCCAGCTCGCCGGCCGTCATCGC
>CAZPEY010000416.1:3088-4354 GCA_964585665.1 uncultured Polyangiaceae bacterium
CCCTCGACGGTGGCGGCCGGATCGAAGCTGGCGGGCGGCTCGGCGCCGAGCCGGTGAATCGCGACCGCCGCGCGCAGTGCGTCGGTGCCGCTGCGCGACAGGCCCTCCTTGAGGATCGGCAGCGCCTCCTGGTTGCCCTGCTGTGCAGCGAGCAGCGCGGCGGCGAAGCGGATGTTGGCGTCCTTGTCGTGCAGGCCGGCGCGGCTCGCCTCGCTGGCCAGCTCGGGCGAGGCGTCGGCGACCTCGAAGGCGATGCGTCGCGTCTCCGCGTCGCCCTCGCCAAGCGCGCTCTTGATCGTCGCCAGTGAGTCGCGATCGCCGAAGCGGACGAGCTGGCCAGCGGCGAGGACCCGCTCGGGAGCGGCGCCGCGCCCGAGGTGCTTCTTCAGCACCGGCGTCGAGGCCTCCTGCGGCAGCTTGCCGAGCGAGCGGATCGCCGTCTGTCGGACCTCTGGCTTATCGTCGGAGAGCGCCGAGTCGAGCAGGCCCGCTGCGGCGGTGGCGCGGGTGCGGCCGAGCGAGCTCGCGGCGGCACGGCGTACCTCGGGCTGCGGATCGCGCATGGCGCGACCGAGGAGCGGGATGGCGACCTGGGCGTTGGCGTCGCCGAGGACGAGTGCTGCCTGTTCGCGCAGCGTGGGCGACTGGTGGTTGAGCGCCGAGGCGGCCCAGCTGACGGAGCGTGAAGCCAGGGCGCGTGGGTCGCGCGCCAGGATCGTCAGGATCGCGCCGGCGGCGGCGGTGCGCAGCGAAGGATCTTCGTGGCCGAGCAGCGTCGCCAGCTTGGGCAGCGCCGACTTCTCGCCCGACAGACCGACGACCTCGGCGGCGGTGACGCGCTCGGGCGCTGGTGCAGTCGCGTCGAGCGTTCGGGCCAGCGCCACCTCGAACCCGGCGTGGTCGTCGAGCAGCGCAAGCAGGCGCAGTGCCGCCGGACGCACCGCCGAGGTCGGCTCGGCGAGCTTGCGCGCGCGCGCCCGGCCGAGCTCCGGATCGCACTGGCAGAGCGGCTCGGCCGCGCGCACGGCGAGGGCTGGCGCCGATTGGTCAACCAACTTGACCAGCTCCTCGCGCCAGCGCGTCGCGCCGCCACAGAGCTTGCCGAGGGCTCGCAGACGTTGCGCCTCGTCGACGGTGGGTGATCCGACCTGCCGCTCGAGCTCGGCGATGGCGCGCGGATCGCGGCTGCCGAGCGCCAGCGCAGCGGCACCCTTGACGACCTCGTCACCCGAGCCGAGGAGCTGCTTGAGCTTGGCCTCGCTCGGC
>CAZPEY010000417.1:0-4332 GCA_964585665.1 uncultured Polyangiaceae bacterium
CGCCGCCGCCCGCCGCGAGCCCGTCGGCCGCCCAGCCGCCGCTGCCGAGCCGCCCCTATCGTCCGTGGTCGACGCTGTTTCGCTTCTCGTTCTCGCCCTACACCTACGTCGGCGGCTACGGCCAGGTGATCGGGCTCGGCTTCTCGGGCAACGACATCGTCGGACGCCACGCCTGGAACCTCTCGCTCGGGTTCGGCACCGGACGCGTCGACGACATCGCCTTCTCGGCGAACTACAGCTACACGCGCTACTGGGCCGATCTCCACGTCGGCCTGGGTCGCTCGCTCAACCCGCGCGGCGGCCTGTTCATCGACGGCGTCGAGCGCGCCTACGACGAAGAGGCATGGTCGGCGGGCGTCTCGGTCGGTCTGCCGCTGGTCCGACGCACCGTCGAGAATCTCTCCCTCTACACCTCGTACTCGTTCTCGTACACGCGCAACTTGAGCAAGCTGCCGCCGCCCGATCCCAACGATCTCGTGCCGCGCTATCCCCAGGTCGGTCGGTACGCCGGCTTCGGCATGTCGCTCGGCTACTCGAACCTGCGCCGCTTCCTCTACTCGGTCTCGACCGAGACCGGCCGGTACTTCAGCCTGAACCTCGGCCTCTCGCACCGCGCCCTCGGCGCGCAGTATGACGTCTACACCGCGAGCTGGAACTACGGCGAGCACATCCCGATCCCGTGGCCGAGCAAGGCGCTGGCCAACCATGTCCTCGTCCTCCAGTACGCCGGCGGCATCTCGGGCGGTGATCTGTCGCGGCGCGGCGCCTTCTATCTCGGCGGCTACCCGTCCCAGGACATCCTGCGCTCGATCTTCGACTTCGGCCGCCCTGGCGGCGCCAACCTCCGCGGCTATGGCTACGCCTCGGTGTACGGCAACCAGTTCCATGTCTGGAACATCGAGTATCGCTTCCCGATCACCTGGATCGAGCGCGGCTATCACACGCTGCCGATCTACTTCCGGCGCCTGCACGCCAAGCTCTTCGCCGACTACGGCGGCGCGTTCTTCGGGCCGATCGCCCTCGACAAGCTCAAGCTCGGGGTGGGCGCCGAGCTGATGCTCGAGCTGACGTACCTCTACTACTTCTCGGCGGCACTCCAGCTCGGCTACGCGCGCGGCGTCGACGCGGGCGGCGGCAACCAGGTCTACTTCCTGCTCAACAATCCCTTCTGACCGCCGTCGGGTATGATGGGCGGATGCTGCGGATCTCGATCGTCGGGCCGTGCCTCCTCGCGCTGCTGGCCGCGTGCGCCGCGGGCTGCGGCGAGCGAAGCTGTCTCCGCGGCGAGGCGGGCTGTCGCGTCGTGTCGCCGTGCCGCACCCTCGCGCCGGCCTGCGCCAGCGACGCGGCGCTCCTGGTCAAGAAGCTTGACCAAGCAGGCCTGCCGGGCGCCGGGCTGCGGGACACGCTCGGCAGCACCGGCGACGTGCTCCTCGCCAACGGGCAGGTCGAGGTCGTGATCTCGGGGCTCGGCAACCAGAACTACCTCGACATCGAGGGCGGCTCGCTCCTCGATCTGCGCCTCGTCGGCCGCGATCACGACGCGATCAACCAGATCCTCCAGACGACGGGCCTCCTGCCCGACGACGAGCCGCGCTACACGACGCTCGAGCTCCTCGACGAGCGCCCAGCGCGCGTCGCGGTGCAGCTCTCGGGAACGCTGTTTCATCGTCCCGACCGCCGCGTCTACACGCTGTACGAGCTGCGCCCGTGCGAGCGCTTCGTCCGCGTCCGCACCGAGATCGTCAACGGCAGCCCCGACGTCCAGCTCTGGGCGCTCGGCGACGCGTTCTACTGGAGCGGGCGCTCGCCGGTCCCGTTCACACCGACGAAGAACGGCGGCTTCGTTCACCCGAGCTTCGGCCTCCTGACGATCGATGATGCGTTCGAGCGCGCCGACTTCCTCGCCGCGACCGCGCCGGCCGGGCCTCCGGTGAGCTATGCGACGGTGGCCTGCTCGCAGACGCAGCTCGTCGGCTTCCACGCTGGGCAGATCTCGACGGCGGGTCTCGACAAGACCGTCATCGCGCCGCGCGACTATGCGGTCTACGAGCGCGTCATCACCGTCGGCGACGGCCCCGGGATCGCCCCCGCGGTGGATCAGGCGCTCGCGCTGCGGCAGGCGCTGTGGGGCGATCGGGTGACGACCGTGCGCGGGCGCATCGCCACGCCGAACGCCGCGACGCTGCAGCTCCTCGTCTACGAAGATCTGGGCGGCGGCGATCGGCGCCCGCTGACCCAGATCGTGCCGGCCCTCGATGGGACCTTCGCCGCTCGCGTGCAGGCGCGCGACCAGCTCGGCATCGAGGTGCATCGCTTCGGGCGCAAGGTGCTGGAGCTCGTCGTGCCGCCCGCCGCCAGCAGCGACGGCGAGCGCGTCGTCCCCGACGTGACGACGCTGCCCGGCACGACCCAGATCGCGGTGCGCGTCGAGGACGGCAGCGGCGCGCCGCTGCCCGCCGAGCTCTACGTCAGCGTCAACGGGGGAAGCGCCGCGGTCGACGCGGCCACGGGCTCGTTCTTCGGGCAGTACCCGTCGTGTGCGCCGCTGCTCGGTTCGTTCCCGGGTGGATCACCGGCCTGCGCGATGGTGCTCGTGCCGCCGACCGGCGCGACGAGCTTCGAGCTGCCCGACGGGGAGTTCACGATCTACGCCTTCCATGGTCCGTTCTTCAGCCTCGCGAGCCAGCCGGTCACTGCGAGCTCGTCGACCCACGGACAGGCCCAGCCGCTGACGTTCACGCTGCGCGACCTCGGCCTGCGCCCCGCCGGCGCGCTGTCAGCCGACCTCCACGTCCACGGCGCGGCGAGCTTCGACAGCTCGATCCCCGACGAGGATCGCGTCCTCGCCTTCGTCGCCACCGACACCGACGTGCTGATCGCGACGGACCACGACGTGGTCTACGACTATGGCGCGGTCGCCGCCGCGCTCGGCGTCGCCGATCGCCTCATCACCGTCGCTGGCGTGGAGACCACCGGGCACGTCCCCTACCTCGAGGTCCCAGGAGATCCGTTCCCGCGGGTCATCGGCCACTACAACTTCTGGCCGCTCACCTATCGCCCCGGCGCCCCGCGCAACGGCGGCCCCTTCGACGAGCTCATCGAGCCCGGCGAGCTCTTCGACCGCGCGAGCAAGCTGTTCGCCACGGGCGTGCCGATCATGCAGCTCAACCACCCGTGGGCGCCCGCCGAGTTCGGCCGCGACCTCGGCTTCCCGCGCGCGCTCCACCTCGACCTGACCAAGCGGCTGCCCGCCAGCGACGACGGTACTCGGGGCGGCATGTACGTGCGCACCCCCGCCGGCGGCCTCGCCAACGACGCGCACCACACCCAGGAGGTGATGAACGGCTCGCGCAACGAGGGGCTGCTCGAGAATCGCGCCTTCTGGTTCTACATGCTCAACCAGGGTCGGCCGCGCACCGGCACCGCCAACAGCGACACGCACTCGCTCGGGGACAACACGGCCGGATCGCCGCGCAACCTCGTCCATGCTGCGACGCAAAAGAATTCCTTCTCGATCGACGTCTTCAACCAGGCGCTGCGCGACGGCCGCGTGCTCGGCACCAACGGCCCGCTGATCGAGGCCGAGATCCGTGACGGCGCCGCCAGCTACGCCTACGGCCTGCAGCCGATCGCCCCGACGGCGACCGCGACGCTGCACCTCGAGGTGCAGGCGGCGCCCTGGGTGCTCGTCGACGAGATCCGCATCGTCGTCAACGGCGCCATCGTGCGCACCCTGCGCGGAGACGAGCTCACCAACCCCACCGATCCGTTCGGCACGACGGGGCTGTCACGCTTCGTCGGCGACCTGCCGCTCTCCGAGCTCCTCCCCAAGAGCGGTGACGCCTGGATCGTCATCGAAGCCGGGGCCGCGCTGCCGCTGTGGGCCGATCTCGGGTCCGACGAGGGGCGCACCCCGGACGGCGTACCCGACACCGGCGACAACAACCACGACGGCCGGGTCGACGAGGCCGACATCAAGGCGGGCGAGACGATCGGCCCGCTCGACGTGCCCGGCGCGCCGCCCGACGGCGACCCGCGCCGCCACTTCTTCCGGGTCATGCACGGCGGGTATCCGTTCGCCTTCACCAACCCCTTCCTCCTCGACCGCAACGCCAACGGTCGCTTCGACGGGGGTGGACCGTGAGGGCCCTCGCGCTGCTGCTGGGGGGCGTGCTCGTCGCGGCGACCGCGCACGCCGAGCCGGGCTCGGCTCCGGCGCCGGCGCCGGCTCCGACTGCGGCTCCGGCCTCGCTGCCCCGCGCGGGCGGGCGCTCGGCGGCCGGGCGCCGGGGCGCCGGGGCGGGCGCGGGCGGCGCCGGCGTCGGGGCT
>CAZPEY010000418.1:0-4329 GCA_964585665.1 uncultured Polyangiaceae bacterium
GACCCGCCACGCCACCTCGAACCACGGCTGTTCGGGCGGCGCCGGCTGCTCCCAGAAGTTCTGCTCGCGCAGCCAGACCAGCGTCGGCTGCCTCCCGTCGGCCGAGAGGATCGCCAGGCAGTCCGGCTCGGCGAGCGGCAGGAGGTGCGCGAAGTGCGGCGTCACCCGGAGCGGCCAGAACTGGTCGTCGAACGACGAGCGCGACTTGGGCGTGCCCGAGGTGATGACCACGTGGTCGTAGCCGTGCGTTTGCAGCGCCTTCGCGTAGGCGGCGACGAGATGGTCAAGATGCTTGACGTATTGTTCGGCGATCATAAGCGAGGTCCTTTGTGACGAGAGCCGTGCCACACGGCGGTGATGCGGATCTCGCCAGCGGCACCGTCGATTGAGTAGTACACATGGTACCGGGTCAACCGCAGCAACAATCGCCGGGTCACGATGCCTCGCCGCACGCGAAAGGTCGGGGCCGCCTCCGGCTGCGTCCGGATCCTATCAATCGCGTCCTCGAACTCTGTAAGGAGAACATCCCGACCGACACTGCGCTGCTCGTCCCACCAGAGCGCCGCGGCTTCAAGCTGTGCGCGAGCTTCGAGCGACAGGAAGACCCGCCAGCTCACCGACCGGCTCGAAGTCTCGCGACGGCCTCGGCGACCGGTACCTTCTCGCCGCGGGCCAGCTCCGCCTCGGACCGATCGAGCGCCTCGTGCAACCTGGCAAGGTCCTCGGCTTCGAGCTCATCTTCGTCCTCGTCCTGCTCCGGCACGATCTGCAGCGCCATCCCGTCGGGGAACTGCTGCGGATCGACGGGATCATCGACAATCACCCGACCGTTCTCGACATGGGCGCGCAGCTTCAACATGCCGCTAGCATAGCGCCACTTACCGACGCGACCAACCTGTGCATAATGCTCCCCCGATGGGATCTCATGCGCTGATCTTGGCGGGCGGTGGCGGGACGCGCCTGTGGCCTGCCTCGCGCAAGCGGCGGCCGAAGCAGTTCCTGCCGCTCCTCGAAGGCAACCAGTCGCTGCTCGGCGCCACGGTCGCGCGCCTGCAGCCGCTGTTCGCGAGCGACGCGCTCTACGTCGTCACCGCGGCCGATCAGGTCGCCGAGGTCGCGCGGGCAGCGCCCTCTCTGCCCGTCGGCAACCTGGTCATCGAGCCCAAGGCGCGCAACACCGCGCCGTGCATCGGCCTCGGTGCGATCGAGGTGCTGCGCCGCGATCCCGAGGCGCTGGTCGCGGTGATCCCATCCGACCAGTACGTGGCGGCGCCCGAGGCCTTCGTCGAGACGGTGCGCCGCGCGATGGCGGTCGCCGCGACCGGCGCGATCGTCACCATCGGCATCGTCCCGACGCGGCCCGAGACCGGCTTCGGCTACATCGAGCGCAGCGACGAGCAACCCGACGCCAACGGCGCGCACGCGGTGCAGCGCTTCGTCGAGAAGCCCGACGCCAAGACCGCCGCCGAGTACGTGGGGACGGGCCGCTTCCTGTGGAACTCGGGGATGTTCTTCTTCCGCGCCGCACGCCTCGTCGAGGCGATCCGTCGCCACATGCCGGCGCTCGCCTCGGTGCTCGACGAGATCGCGCGCGAGCCCGAGCGCGCCGCCGAGATCTACCCGACCGCGCCCGCGATCTCGATCGACTACGGCGTGATGGAGAAGCTCGGCCCCGGCGAGGTCCGCGTCGTTCCCGGCGACTTCGGCTGGAGCGATGTCGGCGCGTGGAACGCCGTCGCCGAGGTGCGGCCGCACGACGAGCAGGACAACACGCGCTGCGGAGAGACGGTGGTCCTCGACGCCGCGCGCAACGTCGTCTACGCCGGCCCTGGCCGCGTCGTCGCCGTGGTCGGGGTGAGCGACCTGTGCGTCGTCGCCGATGAGGACGGCGTCCTGGTGATGCCGCGGCAGCGTGCCCAAGAAGTGCGGGATGTGGTAAGGGCGCTCGAGACGACGCAGCGGTCGTCCTATTTGTAGCGGTTGGCGGGGCTTTGACTTCGTAAAGGATCTTGACTGATGAGCTTCAACCCTCGGGTTTTTCGAGAGTACGACATCCGCGGTAACGCCGGGCGCGACCTGCCCGACGAGTTCGTGCGCACGCTCGGCCTCGCGCTCGGCACGCACTGGGCCAAGCACGGCATCACCAAGGTGACGGTCGGCCGCGACTGCCGCCTGCACTCGCCGCGCCTCTTCGCCGAGCTCACCGATGGGATTCGCAAGTGCGGCGTCGCGGTGATCGACGTCGGCGTCGTCGCGACGCCGCTGCTCTACTACGCGGTCCGTCACTTCGGTGTCGGTGGTGGCGTGCAGATCACGGGCAGCCACAACCCGCCCGAGGACAACGGCTTCAAGATCCTGCGCGGACCGTCGACGATCCACGGCGGCGAGATCCAGGAGCTGCGGCAGCTCTGCGAGTCCAAGGCCTTCGTCCTCGCCGACGAGCCGGCCGGGATCGAGGAGCAGGACATCGTCGCGCCGTACCTGCAGATGGCCCAGGAGCGCATCGAGCTCGGCGCGCGCCGCTTCAAGGTCGTCGTCGACGCAGGCAACGGGGTCGGCGGGCCGCTCGTGCCGCTGCTCGAGCGGCTCGGCTTTCAGACGATCGGCCTCTTCACCGAGCCGGACGGCGAGTTCCCGAACCACCACCCCGATCCGACCGTCGAAGAGAACATCGCCGACCTGCGCGCCGCCGTCGCCGAGCATGGCGCCGAGCTTGGCATCGCGCTCGACGGTGACGCCGATCGCGTTGGTGTCGTCGACAGCAAGGGCCGCGTGGTCTGGGGCGATCAGCTCATGATCCTGCTGGCGCGGGCGATCCTCGCCGAGGAGCCCGGCGCGACCTTCGTCAGCGAGGTCAAGTGCAGCAAGGCGCTCTACGACGAGATCGCGCGCGCCGGTGGACGCGCCATCATGTGGAAGGTCGGCCACTCGCTCATCAAGGAGAAGATGAAGGAGGAGAAGGCGCTGCTCGCCGGCGAGATGTCGGGGCACATCTTCTTCGCGCACCGCTACTTCGGGTACGACGACGCGATCTACTCGGCGGCGCGGCTCGTCGAGCTGCTGTCGAAGAGCGCCGAGACGCTGGCCGAGCACGTCGACACGCTGCCGCACTTCTTCAACACGCCCGAGATCCGCTATCCCGTCGCGGACGAGAAGAAGTTCGAGCTGGTGCGCCGGGTCGTCGAGCACTACAAGGCGCACGCCCGCGAGGGGCACTACGAGGTGGTCGACGTCGACGGCGCGCGCGTGACCTGGCCGGACGCGTGGGCGCTGGTGCGAGCGTCGAATACGCAGCCGGTCCTCGTGCTGAGGTTCGAGGCGACGAGTGACGCGCGTCTGCACGCGGTGCAGGCCGAGGTGCAGGCGGACCTACGGCGAATCGAGGCGGCGCTGTGAGCGTCGCGGTCGGCATCGATCTCGGCGGCACCAACGCGCGGGCCGCGCTCGTCGACGCGGAGACGGGGCAGATCCTCAACGAGACGCGCTCGCGCCTCTCGGGCAAGGAGCCGCGCGAGGTGACGCGCCTGCTCTTCGATCTCGTCCGCTCGGTGGATCCAGAGCGCTCGGCGACAGGGATCGGCATCGGCGTCGCGGCGATGCTGCGCGACAAGCACGGCTACGTGCTCAACGCGCCGAACCTCGGCTGGCGCGACGTCGACTTCGGGCTGATGGTGTCGACGGAGCTCAAGGCGCCGGTGACGCTGTACAACGACCTGGCGGCGATCTCGTGGGGCGAGGCGCGCTACGGCGCGGCGCGTGGCGTGCACAACGCGCTGTGCGTGTTCGTCGGCACGGGCATCGGCTCGGGGCTGATCTTCGACGGCAAGCTCTACACGGGCGGCAGCCACGTCGCCGGGGAGATCGGCCACACCAAGGTGGTGCTCAACGGGCGGCCGTGCGGCTGCGGCGAGCGCGGCTGTCTCGAGGCGTACGTGTCGGGCCGGCACCTGGCCGAGCGGGCGCAGCAGGAGCTGCGGGCCGAGCCCTTCCTGTCGCCGAACCTGGCGGCGCTCGAGGACGAGCTGACGGCGAGCGCGCTCGACGAGGCGGCGCGGCACGGCGACGAGTACGCGGACGTGCTGTGGCGCGAGTCGTCGGGCTACCTCGGCATGACGCTCGCCAACGTGGTGACGCTGCTCAACCCCGAGCGCGTGGTGCTCGGTGGCAGCGTCTGGCAGAAGTGCAAGGAGCTGCGCCGGCGCACCCTCGAGAACGCCGAGCGCCTCATCAACCCACCGGCGCGGCGCGGCTTCCAGTTCGTCGACAGCCAACTCGGCGACACCGCCGGAATCCTCGGCGCCGCGGCGCTGGCGGGCTAGCGCTTGTTAG
>CAZPEY010000419.1:0-4323 GCA_964585665.1 uncultured Polyangiaceae bacterium
GCACAGCTCGCGCGGCGTGAGGAGGTACGGCAGCCGCTTCCCTCTTTTCGTCGGTTTGTCCATAGTGCGCGCCGTGCGCCCCACCCTTAGCCTGATCGCCCTGCTCCTCGTCGGTAACGTCGCGCTCGCCAAGCCACCTCCGAAGGCCTCAGCGACGCAGCGCTTCAACCAGGGCACCGCGCTGTACAACGTGGGCAACTTCGAGGCTGCGCTCACGGCGTTCGAGGCCGCCTACGATCTCAAGCCGGTGCCGGCGTGGCTGTTCAACCTCGGCGCGGCGGCGCAGAAGGCCGGCCAGCCGAAGAAGGCGCTCGGCTACTACAAGCAGTACCTCGACGAGGTGCCCAACGCGGCGAACCGGGCGCAGGTCGAGAAGCGCATCGCCGATCTCGAGGCCGAGCTGGCGCCTCCTCCGCCTCCACCGCCGCCCCCTCCGCCGCCCCCCGAGCCCGCGCCCGTCGCCAAGCAGAAGCCCGCGCCGGCGAGCCGCACCGCCGCCGAGAGCTGGCACGGCAAGCCCAAGACGCCGTACGAGGTCGGCCTGCGCACGCGCTACCTCTTCGTCACCAACCTCATGCTGCGCCCGTACCTCGACGCGGCGACGCAGATGACGCGCGCCTTCTCGATTGGCGCGGAGTTCGTCTATCACCGTCGCACCTTCGACGTCGTCACCTCGCTCGACTACTCGTACCTCGGCGTCGACGACGGCAACTACCTGGCGCGCAACCACGACCCCGCCGCCGACACCAACTTCATGCAGTTCCGAAGGCTCGGCATGATCTCCGTCGACGTCTCGATCATCGGTCACTACGACATCAACCGCTGGGTACAGATCCGCGGCGGTGCCGGCCTCGGCATCGGCGTCGTCCTCGGCGACGTGCTGGTGACGAGCAGCTGGCCGGGCTGCACCCGCCAGAACATCTCCAACCTCGCGGCGTGCCACCCGGGCCTCGCGGGCTGGGATCCGAACAACCCAGAGCCCTCGCTCAAGGCGAGCGAGCAGCCCGGCATCACCGACGACACCGCCGGCAATCCGCATCGCCACAAGTCCAAGGACAAGCCGCCCGCGATGGGCGTGCTCAACCTGGTCATCGGCGCGCGCTTCTTCCTGCCCAAGCAGTTCACCGTCGAGGTCGAGCTCGGCTTCCGCGACGCGATGTTCGTGGGCGTCGCGGCCCATCACCGCTTCTGAGCTCGAGAAAGCCAGCCCCGTGGTCAGGGCGCTCGGACGAGCGCCTCGAGGTGGGACACCAGGCGCTGCGCGGCGCGGACTTCGGGGCGCTTGGTGAACGGCGGGGGGCCGTCACTGTCCCAGAACGACAGCGGCCCGTGCAGGCGCAGCGTCCGACGCTTGCCGCCGAGCGTGAAGGTCATCGTGAAGGTGAGCTCGCTGCCGGGCGGCTCGAACGCTTCGTCGACGTCCTGCGCCTGGGCCAGGGTACTGTCGTCAAGGTACTTGACGATCTTGGCGCGCGTGGAGTCGTCGAGCTCGAGGCGCCTTGGCGGCTCGCTCGCCGCTCGCCGGCCGGTCCGCTCGCGCCGCACGCTCAGCTCGCGCGCGTCGAGTCGAATCGTCACTTCGGTACGGCTCGAGTCCTTGCTGCGCTCGGCGGTCGTCGCCTTGATCTCGACGCCAGCGGCCAGCGACAACGCCAGGGCCAGGGGGATCGTCGCGAGCATCGGTTGAGCTTACACCAACCGTCTGTTACGAAGCGCCCATGCACTCGACCCAGCCCTCCGACGCACTCTTCAATCCGACCGATGAGCACCGCCTGCTGCGCCAGACGATCGCCGACTTCGCCAAGAGCGAGGTCGGGCCGCAGGCCGCCGAGTACGATCAGAAAGGCGCGCTCAACCAGAAGCTGTTTCGCCGCCTCGGCGATCTCGGCGTCCTCGGCATCACCGTCCCCGAGGCGTGGGGCGGCGCCGGCATGGACACCGTGGCGACGGTGATCGTGCACCACGAGCTGTCCAAGTACGACCCCGGCTTCTGCCTCGCGTACCTGGCGCACTCGATGCTGTTCGTGAACAACTTCTTCTACTGCAGCAACGACGAGCAGAAGCAGCGCTACCTGCCCAAGGTGATCTCGGGCGAGTGGGTCGCCGGCATGGCGATGACCGAGCCGGGCGCCGGCACCGATGTGCTCGGCATGAAGACCACCGCGACCAAGAGCGGGGATCACTGGATCCTCAACGGCAACAAGATCTACATCACGAACGGCTGCGAGGGACACTGCTTCCTGGTCTACGCCAAGGTCGAAGGCAAGATCACCGCGTTCGTCGTCGATCGGACCTGCCCCGGCTTCTCGTCGTCGAACCACATCGACAAGCTCGGCATGCGCGGCTCGACCATGGCCGAGCTCGTGTTCGAGAACTGCAAGGTGCCGGCGGCGAACCTCCTCGGGGAGATCGGCGGCGGTGTGACCCACATGATGCGCAACCTCGAGATC
This sequence comes from uncultured Polyangiaceae bacterium, assembly GCA_964585665.1. Classification (GTDB taxonomy): domain Bacteria; phylum Myxococcota_A; class Polyangia; order Palsa-1104; family Palsa-1104; genus CAZPEY01. The sequence continues at coordinate 2,451 of CAZPEY010000419.1, forward strand.
GAGCGGCTGACGCTCGCGGCGATGTCGTGCGGCATCGCCGAGCGCTGCGTCGAGATCATGGTCGATTACGCCGCCGAGCGGCAGGCGTTCGGACAGCCGATCAATAGCTTTGGTCAGATCCAGCGCTACATCGGCGACGGCTACGCGATGACCGAGGCGGCCAAGGCGCTGACCTACAACGTGGCCCGGGATGTCGGCCCGGGCACGCGCGCGAGGCTCGGCTCGGACGCGGCCAAGCTCTTCGCCGCACCGGTCGGCAAGATGGTGGCCGACTACGCCATGCAGGTGATGGGCGGCGCGGGCTACTGCCGCGAGTTCCCGGTCGAGCGGCTGTGGCGCGACGCCAAGCTGCTCGAGATCGGCGGTGGCACCATCGAGGCCCACCAGAAGAACCTCTGCAAAGATCTGACGCGCGCGCTGCGCGGACGGTAGCCGCTCCCCTCCCCGCAGACTCTCGCGAGTTTCGGGTTTGCGACCGACGAGGCTCGCGGTATTACTCCGCCCATGAGCTTCGAATCCATTCCGGCAAGGCTAAGGGCACAGGGTAAGGCGATTCCAACGGCGCTCGCGCTCGCGGTCAAGCGGGGCGGCGAGTGGAAGAAGTGGAACTTCGCCGAGTATGCAGGGCTGGTGCGGCGCGCCGGAAAGGCGCTGCAGGTGCTGGGTCTCGGCAAGGGCTCGACGGTCTGCATCCTCGGCTTCAATCGCCCCGAGTGGGTGATCCTCGACGTCGGTGCGATGTCGATCGGCGCGGCGCCGGCGGGTATCTACACGACCTCCTCGCCGGAGGAGTGCCGCTACATCATCGGGCACGCCGAAGCGCCGGTCGTTCTCGTCGAAAACGACGCGCAGCTCAAGAAGATCCAGGCGGTGTGGGACAAGCTGCCGGCGCTCAAGTACGTCGTGATGATGGAGGGCGCCACGCCACCGGCCGACGAGCCGCGCGTGCTCTCGTGGGAGGGCTTCCTGCAGAAGGGCGACGCCGGATCGGACGAGGCGTTCGACAAGGCCGTCGACGCGATCGCTCCCGAGGAGCTGGCGACGCTCATCTACACGTCGGGCACGACCGGACCGCCCAAGGGCGTGATGCTGTCGCACAAGAACCTGGCGTGGACCGCGGCGGCGGCGCGCGATCTCGTCGGCGGCGAGGGCGCGGACCGCAGCCTCTCGTACCTGCCCCTGTCGCACATCGCCGAGCAGATGTTCTCGGTGCACGGACCGATCACGATGGGCTCGTCGGTGTGGTTCGCCGAGTCGATCGACAAGGTCGCCGACAACCTGAAGGAGGTCGAGCCGACGGTCTTCTTCGGCGTGCCGCGCATCTGGGAGAAGTTCCACGCGGGCATCACCGCCAAGATGCGGCTCGCCACCGGCTTCAAGAAGATCCTCGTCGACAACGCCGTGAAGGTCGGCGCCAAGGCGAGCGACGCCAAGAACCGTGGCACCGAGCTTGGCCTGCTCGACGGCTTGCTCTATGCGCTCTTCAACAAGCTGGTCTTCACCAAGCTGAAGGCGGCCATTGGTCTCGGCAAGGCGCGCATCTGCGTGTCAGGCGCGGCGCCGATCGGTCGCGACGTGCTCGAGTTCTTCGCGTCGCTCGATCTCCAGGTGCTCGAGGTCTACGGCCAGTCCGAGGACACCGGCCCGACGAGCTTCAACCAGCCCGGCCGCACCAAGCTCGGCACCGTCGGCCCGGCGATCCCGGGCGTCGAGGTCAAGATCGCCGAGGACGGCGAGATCCTGGTCAAGGGACCGAACGTCTTCCTCGGCTACTACAAGGAGCCGCAGGCGACGGCCGAGACGCTCAAGGACGGCTGGCTGTGCTCGGGCGATCTGGGCGAGTTCGACAAGGAGGGCTTCCTCAAGATCACGG
>CAZPEY010000420.1:0-4311 GCA_964585665.1 uncultured Polyangiaceae bacterium
GCTCTTCATGACCGCGCTCTTCAGCGTGAAGACGCCCTCGGTGACGACGAGCTCCTTCTCACGCAGGCCGGTCAGGATCTCGACTTCGCCCGCCGCAGATCGGCCGAGCGTCACGGGATGCACCTCGAAGTGCTCGTCGGGCTGACGCACGAACACGACGTCCTTATCGGCGATCTTGGTCACCGCGCTCTGCGGCACGACGACGCGCGGCGTCCGGGGCGCGACATCGGACACCGCGACGAGCGCGTTGCCGAAGAGGCCGACCTTGAGCAGGTTGTTGCGGTTCGCGAGCGCTATGCGTGCAGTGACAGTCCGCGCTGTGGGATCGAGCTGATTTCCGATCGTCTCGACCGTTCCGGTGAAGATCTCCGTCGGGTAGGCATTGAGTCTGACCTCGACGGAAGCGTTAGGGCGAATGCGCGCCAGATCCTTCTCGAAGAGCCGCGCTGTGAAGTAGACGTTGTCGAGATCCGCGATGCTTGCGACGACATGCTCCGCCGCGATCGTCTGCCCGCGGACTGCGTCGCGACTGAGGACGATCCCCGCGATCGGTGAGAAGAGCTGCAGACGAGCCGCATCCCCACCACCCGACTCGGCAGTAGGTCCGAACGCTGCGAGCGTCTGGCGAGCACCGCGCGCTTCAGCCTCGAGCGACGCGGCCTCGGCCTCCGCGGTCTCGACCTCTTGACCGGACGCGAGCCCTTGCTTGGCGACGTTGGCGAGCCTCGTCGCGTTCTGCCGCGCCGACCGCGCCTTTGCCATGCTGCCACTCAACTCGGCGCGCGCCTTGGCCAGCTCTGCGGATTCGATCGTCGCGAGGAGCTGGCCCTTCTTGACGCGGTCGCCCTCTTTGACGAGCACCTCGATGATACGCCCCGCGACGCGGACCGTGATCTTCGCGGAGCGATCGGGATTGGCGATCACTTCTCCGGTCAACGATACGGTCTCGGGCAGCGCACGGACTCGAGCAGGCTCGGCCTTGATGCCCGCGTCTTTGGCGACCTGCGCTGTGAGGGTCACGACGGAGGGCATCTCCTCGTGCGCCTCGGCTTCTTCCTTGTGCTCCTTCGGCGCGGCGACCGGCTTCTTGGCTTCGACCTTCGGTTTCGACTCCGAGCACGCTGCGCCGAGCACGGCGATCAAGATCCAGATTCGGTTCATGGGGAGACTCCAGCCAGCGGCAGACCCGCGGCATACGCGAGGTCGACCCACGCTTGTGCGTAGGCGGCCCGCGTCTCGATGTGACTGACCAGCAGCTCGAGCAGCGATCGTTGCGCGAACAGAGACTCGCGGATCGGCACCTGACGCGACGTGAGCCCGGTCCGGAGCGCTGCGAGCTGTTGCAGCGAGGGTGCGACGAGATCCGGAGGAAACAACGCCAGCGCACCGCGCCGACTCTCGAGCGCATGAAACGCCTCGGTCACCTCGGAGCGGATCTGGCGCTTCAGCGCTTCGATCGTAGTCTCGGCACGCGCGACGCTCGCGTTCGCTGCGAGGATCTCGCCGCGATACGTGCGCCCAACCGGAGCAGGCAACGGAATCGGCAGCGACAGTCCCGCCCCGAATACACGCTCGTCGAAGCCGTCATTCTGCGCGGTGAAGGACACCGTCACGTTCGGCGCGCGCGACCGTTTCCACGAAGCGAGCTGCGCGACGATCGACTTACGATCCGCTTCGGCCGCGAGCAGCTCGCCGCGAAGCGACAGCGCGCGATCGACCAAGGACTGCAGCTCGCGCGGCGCCTCGGGGGCGTCGAGCGCACCGACGATCTCGATCGGCTTGGTCGGATCGAGTCCGAGTGCGATGGCGAGCTTGGCGCGAGCGCTGACCAGCTTGCGCTCGGACTCTGCCCGCAAGAGCCGCATGCGAACCGTTTCGGCGCGCAGCAGGTTCGCGTCGACGGGCGAGATCAAGCTCTCCTTGAGCCGACCGACCGCGTAGTCCTCGAGGCCCTTCGCGGCCTCCTCGACCTGACTCGTGAGGTCGAGGATCTCCTTCTGCGCGAGGATCACGTAGTAGAGCGACGCGGCATGCGAAGCAACCTGTTGCTCGGCGACGGCCACGCGGCGCACCTGCGCAGCGGCATCCGCATCGACGACGGCAAGTCGAGTCGACCGCTGTCCAGCGATCTCGATCTCCTGGGCGAGCGTGACGTACCAGTTGAGGCTCGTCGCCCGCGTCCCGGTAACCGTCGACGATCGATACGCAACGAGCGCAGACACGACGGGATTCGAAGGCAGCCAGAGCCCCGCAGCGACGCGCCGTCCCGCGAGCACCGAAAGCTCCTGTCGCGCCTTGGTCACATCGAGGCTGCGCGACAACGCGCACTCGACGACCTCCTTCTTGCCAAACGGTCCTTCACACGGCGCAGCCGCCCTCGCTGGCTGAGCTCCAGCCACGAGCAACGGGACTGCGACCATGGCAGCTCGCCACGACGACATGTCGCGCTCCTTTGCAAAGCAGATCGCGAACGCCGCGCGCGATACACGTGCAGCGTTCCATCACCGAAATGATCAGGATTTGCTAGGAGGCTTTCGGGACGTCGAGCAGCTCACGGCTGTCGGCAGAAGGCGGAAGCAGAACGGAGGATGCTGGCGCGGCACGAGGTACAAGCGCAACGGCGGGAGAGACGGCCAATGCGGGCGTCACGATCGAGACACGCGCACAGCAGCTGCAATCATCGCACCCCGGCGCGCAGTCTCCGTCGTCGCTATCATCCTCGCACTGCTCAAAGCACGACGTGGCGACGCTAACCGGCGCGATCAGCCGTGCAAGGCCAATCGCGAGCAGCAGCACCAAAAGCCAGCGTCCCATGAAGTTTCACAGATAGCCCTTCGCGACGGCGCGCGCAAGGCCACCCCCGATCATGTATCGCAGTTGCGTTTGCATCCCAGCCCATGAGCATCTGCGCTTCGACAGATCTGACGGTTTGCTCAAAAGGGAAGCGTTGTCCGCGACCATCAAGCAATGAGAACAGTGCCACGGGGAATTTTTCCCCCTACGTAAGTGGTGCGTTTGCACGGCGAAAAGCTGTGCCGCGGCTGTGCCATTCCGAGAGAGAAAGAGGGCGTAAGGGCGGGCTGAGGCGGGTCGTGATGGTGCGGAAAGAATGACGGCAACTGATGAACATCCCCGAGGAAACATCGCAAGCCAGCGTCGCACCTCGGTTTATGTTATGAGGCCTCAGGAGGGTTCGAGTCCCCCTCCTCGCACTCCGGGAAGCAGAAAGGCCGACGATCGCGTCGGCCTTTTTTGTTTCGCGCTACTCGGGCGCGCCGCTCGTCCCCCCCACTTGCCGGGCCATCGAGCAGCACCTTGCGGTTCGGCGTCCGTATTCGACATGATGGGGCACGTCCCATCGGACCAAACTTCGTGAGGAGACCTGCATACATGAGATTCGTTACGGCCTTTGCCTTCGGCTTTCTCGTCGCCGCAGCCTGCGGTGGCACCAAGAACAACAACAACAACAACGGCGATCCCGATCTGTCCGAGCCCGAGCAATCGGTCGACATGGCGTCGGCGCAGTCGGCCGATCTGACGACGACCTCCAGCAAGAAGCGGCTCTTCGTCACCAAGGCGAGCTACACCGGCAACCTCGGTGGTCTCAGCGGCGCGGACGCCAAGTGCAGCGCCGCGGCCACGACCGCCGGCCTCGGTGGAGCGTGGAAGGCGTGGATCTCCGATGGCACGACCAGCGCCAAGGATCGCCTCACCGACGTCGGTCCTTGGTACGACGCCAAGGGCCTCACGGAGCTCTTCGCCAACAAGGCGGCGCTGACCGGATCGCCTGCGGCGTTCGTTCGGATGTACGAGGATGGCAGCGAGTTCGACAGCACGAGCGATCGTCTCGACGTGTGGACCGGCACCAACGCCGACGGCACGACCGCCAACTCGCACTGCCAGACGTGGACGTACGACACCGACAACAGCGAAGCTGCCGGCTCGGGCTGCGACAATAGTCTGGCCGAGTGGTCGGCCTGCAGCCCAGCGCCGCTGTCCTGCGACTCGCACGCCCACCTCTACTGCTTCGAGCAGTAACACCGGCTCCCCGGTCCGGGTCCGGCTCCGGTTCCGGCTCGAGACCGGCGAGCGAGCGGGTCTCCGTAGGGGATCAGGGGTCCCGTCCCCCGGCGGAGCTTCCTCGCGCGTAGCGGCGAGGTCGCGCGCTCAATCGCGCACGCACGGATCGTCGCCAACGCTCGTCGGCACGGCCCGCGAGGAGGCGAGCACCGGGGGACGGGCCCCCCTGTCCCCGCCCTCATGATTGATCACATCTCGGGGTGCCTTCGCACCCGACTCGTGGCGCCGGGG
>CAZPEY010000421.1:0-4290 GCA_964585665.1 uncultured Polyangiaceae bacterium
TCCTCACCTTCATCGACACGCCGGGCGCCTACCCGGGCATCGACGCCGAGGAGCGCGGCCAGGCCGAGGCGATCGCCCAGAGCCTCGAGCTGATGGCGACGCTGCCCGTGCCCATCCTGGCGACGGTGATCGGCGAGGGCGGCTCCGGCGGTGCGCTGGCGCTCGCCGTCGCCGATCGAGTGATGATGCTCGAGCACGCCACCTACTCGGTGATCTCGCCCGAGGGCTGCGCGACGATCCTGTGGAAGAGCGCCGAGCGCGCCGAGCAGGCTGCTTCCGCCCTCAAGCTAACGGCGTGGGACCTCCATGGCCTCGGCATCATCGACCGCGTGATCCCCGAGCCGCTCGGCGGCGCGCACCGCGATCCCGAGCACATGGCCTATCAGCTCGGGGAGGTGCTCGCCCAGGAGCTCGCGCCGCTGCTGGCGCTGCCGGCTGAACGACTGACCGAGGAGCGCTACCAGCGCTTTCGTCGACTCGGGGCGTTCGGCGAGGTGTCGTGAGCTCGACGCTGGCGGTCCTGATCGCCGGCACCTTCGTGATGGTTCAGCTCGCGACGCTGGTGATGCGGCGCGCGGTGCGCGACCACCTCCCCTACGTGCTGATGCTCGGCGGTGTCGCAGCGGCGCTCGCCTTCGTACACGAGACGAAGCGGCACCAGTCGCCCGAGAGCTTCCTGGCCTGCGTGCTGGCCGCTGTGCTGGTCTTCGTGCCCCGGCTCCTCGAGAGCGCCGAGCTGCGCGCGCTCGGACGTGGCGACGCGCTCGCGGCGCTCGCGTGGTGTCGGCGACGCGAGCTGCTGGTGCCGGGCCGCGCGGTGCGGCAGCGGCGGCGCAGCATCGAGAGCCTCGTCGAGCTGCAGGAGCGTGGCATCGCCGCGGTCGAGCGCCGGCTGCGCGGCGAGCTCGACGCCCTGCCCCCGGGGCAAGCGCGCGTCGCCGTCGCGCTCGAGCTGGTGTCGATGCTGATGCTGGCCCGACGACCAGAGCAGGCCCTCGAGCTCGTCGAGCGCGAGGTCCCTGCCGAGGCGCTGGCCCGCCGCGCCGCGATCGCCGCTCAGATCCTGGCGGTGCTCCTCGTCCACGGCCGCTACGCCGACGCGACCCGCCTGCTCCTCGCCATGGAGGCGGGAGACACCGCCACCGATCCGCGCTCGACGGCGCTGCTCACCGAGGCGCGCCTGCTCTTCCTGGCGCACCTCGGCCAGGAGGCGGCGTTGGTCAAGCTACTTGACGGCCAGCTCGGCCGGCTGCTCTCCGAGGACGCCCGACGTCACCTGCTCGGCATCGCCGTGGCCGCGGTGGCGCGCGGCGAGGTGATCGATCCCGTCGTGCTGCAGGTCGCCACGGGCGTCGCTGCGCGCGTCGACGAGCCCTTCGGGATGGCGAGCGTCAGGCGGCCGCTGGTCACGATCGGGTTGATCGGCCTGAACTTGCTCGTCTTCGTGCTCGTCTCGCTGACCCTCGGCGGCGACGAGCTGGCGCTGGTGAGCGCGGGCGCGCTGTTTCGACCGGCGGTGATGAACGGCGAGACCTGGCGACTGTTCACGGCGACCTTCCTCCACGCTGGCTGGGTTCACCTCGGCATGAACCTCCTCGGGCTCTGGTTCGTCGGGCGGATCACCGAGGGCATCCTCGGGCGGGCGGCGTTCTTCGTGACGTACCTCGTGGCGGCCTTCACCGGGTCGCTGGCGTCGATCCTCCTCAACCGTCCGAGCCTTTCGGTGGGCGCCTCAGGCGCGATCTTCGGCGTCGTCGGAGCGCTGCTGGCGCTGCTCGTGCGCGGTGCCGGCCGGCTCTCCCCGGCGCAGCGCCGCATGCTGGTCGGCAACCTCGCGTACCTCTCGCTCTTGCAGCTCCTCATCGGCCTGCGCTTCGAGCTCGTCGACAACGCCGGTCACGTCGGCGGATTCCTCGGTGGCGCGCTGGCAGCGCTCGTGCTGCACGGGCGGGGCGAGCCGTCTCGCTTTCGTCGCTTCCTGGCGCAGTCGAGCGTCGTGGTCCTGGTGCCGGGCCTCTTGATCGCGGCGCTGCAGCCGCCCCGGCACCGCCTCGACGACACCCTCGCGCGCCTGCCGCAGCGCCAGTTCGAAGTCGGCAACTACGAGCTCTCGGCGCCGAGTCACTTCGTCGTCGATCCGAAGGCCGCCGTCGTCTACGACCCGTACCTCGGCATCGAGCTCCACCCCGAGGAGCCCAAGGACGGCGTCGGCCCTCTCGTCCTCGGTTCGCCGCAAGCCAACGAGCCGCGGGTCAAAGGGCTGCTGACCCGCGTGAGTCGCTCGCTCCACCGACGCTGAGCCTCCAAGCGACGCGCGTCACGCCCCTTCACACTTCTTCATACACCCGGGCTCGACCGTCCGTGTCTTGCACACAGGAGGTCAACCATGGTGCGTTCAAAGAGTCTCCCGGTCCTTGTCATCACGTCACTCGCCGCGCTGTCTTTCGGGTGTGCTCCAGACATGGTCTATCGTCGCGCCGAGGTGCTTGCGCTGCGCGCCGAGGCGGTTGAGGTCTCGTCAGCGGAGCCGGGCATCCAGATCGCGGTCCAAGCGCTCAACTACGAGGACCTCGACAAGGAGCGGGTCCCGATCCTAGCGCTCGACACGCGGCAACGCGATGTCGACTCGCGTTACCCGGTCGATCGCCGGTTCGCGCCCCCGGTGAGGCGCCCCGCCGTGCCCGTCCGTCAACGCATCCCGCTCGTCCCGCTGCCCGCGTTGGCGGTCGCGATCCTGAACCGGACCCCCCACCCCCTCGATCTCAGCGCGACGCAGATCAGCCTCGAAGGAGCGGAAGGAAGGAGTTACCGGGTCGCGGAGAGCGCCGTCGAGGTTGCGACCGCGATCACAGCCGTCGACGGGCGACTTGGGTTCGGCCCACCGAGCCGTTGGCTGATCGAGCGGGTCAGCAGGCTGCCGCTGGTCGACAAGTCGGTCGTCATCGCGCCCGGTGGACGCTTCGATGGGCTCATCGTCGTCGACTTTCGCGAGGCCGGCCGATTTGCGGGTCTTGGACTCGACCCCGAGCTCCGTCTGCGTCTCGCCTCGAAGGACGACAACGGCATCAACGCGACGGCGCGGCTCGTCGCGACGACCCAGACGATCGAGGTGACGTGCCGGAAGGAGGGAGATCAGGGCAGGGAGATCTGCAGGCCTTCGATCTACGACCGGTAGAGCCCAAAGGGGCGCCCTCCCGATCCCAGCGCTGAGAACTGGACTCGTCGCCTGCTCGTGGCACAAGAATAGACGATGCGTCCGTCCGGCTACGTAGCGCGCCTCGTCGCGTCGGGCTGCGCGCTCGTCGGAGCGGCGCTGCTGCTCGCCCATCTCGGCTTCGCCAGCCTCGGCGCGCGTCTGCCCTCGATCCTCGGCTGGGTGCTGCTCGGTTGCCTTGGCCTCCAGGCGATCTTCGGGCTGATGGCCCTGCCGCGCCGTCGTGACAACGCCGGTCAGGTGCCGCGCCTCGCCAACTGGACCTACTCGCTGGCCCGCTGGGCGGTGCTGCCGGTCCTGCTCTTCTGCATCTATCACCCCGTCGGTGCGAACACGATGGGCCTGGCGGATCACCTGCGACTTGCGGTGTTCGACGCGCCCGGCCTCGCCGCGTACGCCGCCGCGCTCCTCGCGCTCGCGCTGTACGTCGGGCGCGGGGTCTTCGGCGCGACGCTCGATCTCGGCCTGCTGTCGCGCGCCGCGGCGGCGCGTGGCGCTCTCGTCCTCGGCGCGCTGATCGTCGGGCTCGGTGGCGCGGCCCTCGCGCGAGGCGCCCATGGCTGAAGAGCCCCCGGTCCGCCTCAAGATCAAGCGGCGTAGCGGCGACGATCGCCTGCCGTGGTGGCAGGAGGTCGAGGTGCCGTTCGACGAGCAGCGGACGATCCTCGACACGCTGCGCGCCATCGATCCGGCGGCCTCTCCCGATGGGGTACCCGCGGTCTGTGAGCCCTGCCCCGATCAGAGGTGCGGCGCGTGCGCGATGCTGATCAACAACGAGCCGCTGCTCGCCTGCCGCATGAAGCAGGGCGAGATCGAGGAACCAATCGAGCTACGGGCGCTCGAGACCGTGCCCGGCGCGCGCGACCTCCTCGTCGACCAGGAGTCGATCCGGAGGCGCGCCGGAGCGCTGCCGAGCGCCGGCTGCATCGACTGCGGCCTGTGCCTCGATGCGTGCCCGAGCTTCGATTCAGCGCGGCCGTTCGCCGGTCCAGCGGCGCTCTTCCGCGCCGAGGCCGCAGGCGCGGCGGACCTCCATGGCCTGCACTTCTGGGAGTGTGACAGCGTCGGCAACTGCA
>CAZPEY010000422.1:0-4252 GCA_964585665.1 uncultured Polyangiaceae bacterium
GACGCGCTTGATCTCGCGGTTCTCGAGCACGCGCAGCAGCTTGGGCTGGAGCGCGATGTCGAGCTCGCCGATCTCGTCGAGGAAGATCGTCCCGCCGTTGGCCTGCTCGAAGCATCCGTGGTGCTGCCCGACCGCGCCGGTGAACGAGCCCTTCTCGTGGCCGAACAGCGTCGACTCGATGAGGTCCTTCGGGATCGCGCCGCAGTCGAGCACGACGAACGGCTTGTTCTTGCGGTTCGACGCCTGATGGATGCCGCGCGCGATCATCTCCTTGCCGGTGCCGGTCTCGCCGGTGATCATCACCGTCAGCTCCGACGGCGCGACCTTCTCGAGCGTCGCGAAGATCTCGCGCATGCGCACCGAGGCGCCGACCACCTCGTCGAAGTTATCGCGCTTGGACAGCGCGATCTCGATGACCTCTTGCGTGGACTGGAAGCGGATGTCGGTGTGTCCGACCCGAAACACCGTGTTGGGCTTCAAGAACACATCGCGCACCCGCAGCTCGCCGACGTAGAGGCCGTTGGTCGAGTCGAGATCGCGCAGTCGATAGCCATGATCGTCGGCGACGACCTCGAAGTGCGAGCTCGAGATCGCCTTGTCGAAGAGCTGCAGGTCGTTGATCATCGACCGCCCCGCCGTGATCCGCTGCTTGCCGATCTCGACCTCCTTGCCTTGATCCGAGCCGGAGATGACGACGAGCTTGGCCTTCTTGAGGTGGCGGACGGTCGGGCGACCGTTGTCGAAGATGGTTGTGAGCGCGGGATCGTCGGGGTTTTGGCGATTCACGCGGGGAATCGTACCAGATGGCTAGTCGAGTTGCTACTTCGTCGCTGCGGCGGCGTTGTGCGCGTACGGCACGATGGCCGCGTCGGCCTGGCCGTCCGACGGATCCGGGCAGGCCTCGAACTGCAGGATGCCGAGCTTCTCGAAGCGCTCGCGCTGGCGCGGGCTGAGCAGGCCGATGCGCTTGACCGCCGGCACGATGCGCGTGAACAGCATCTGGCGGAACAGCCGCTGGCCCTCGCTCTCGAACGCGATCTTCTTGCACTCCTCGACGGGCAGGCCGGCCTTCTCCCAGACCTGCTCGAAGAGGAAGCGATCGCGCATGAGCACCGCGCCCTCGTAGAGGAAGTCTTCGCGCTCGAGGCGCTCGGACTCCTTCATGTCGCCGTAGTAGTTCTTGAGCGCCAGGATGCCGAACGCGACGTGCCGCGCCTCGTCCTGCATGACGTAGGTCGTCAGCTTCTTCATCAGCGGCTCTTGCACGATGTCACGGATCATCCCGAAGGCCGCGAGCGCCAGCCCCTCGACCATGATCTGCATGCCGAGCAGCTTCATGTCCCAGCGCTCGTCCTTGAGGATGAGATCGAGCAGCGACTTGAGGTGCGGTGAGACCGGGTACGAGAAGCCGATCTTCTCGTGCAGGTAGCGATCGTAGACCTCGACGTGGCGCGCCTCGTCCATGACCTGCGAGCCGGCGTAGAGCTTGGCCTCGTAGTCGGGCACGGTCGTGACGAGCTGCGACGCCGCCAGCAGCGCCCCTTGCTCGCCGTGCAGGAACTGCGACGAGAGCCAGGAGTCGAGCTCGATGTTGAGGTTCAGCTTCTCGCGATCGGTCAGCCGTCGATAGATGTCGCTGCCGAACAGCGGAAACAGGTACTCGGGGTACTCCTGCTTCTCGAGGTCGACCGACAGCTCCCACGGCAGCGTCTCGTCGCTGTTCCACTGGGTTCGCTTGGCCTTGGCGTAGAGGTCGAGCAGGTCGCGGCGAGACTTCTCGTAGCCCCAGTTGTAGGTCGTCTTGAGCTTGGTCTCGAGCTCCTCGACCTGCATCCCGCGCACCGCGGGCGATTCGGACTGCCGTGCGATCATCGGAGGCCTCCCTTTCTCGCTGTCCCCAGGGTGCAGCAGCCGCGCAGGCGCCGCAACGAAAAAGTGAAACTCATTTCACTTTCCTTGATCGCGATCATTCCGTTGGCGAGATCTTCCGCGGCCTTGCCGCTGCGTGAGATACTCCGGCACCGCGATGCGAAAGACCTCCGAGCCCCCGCACTTCAAGCAGTCGCGCGCCCAGGCGACCTACGAGGCGCTGCTCGACGCCGCCGCCCAGGTGTTCGCCAAGCGCGGCTACGACGCGGCGCAGACGCCCGAGATCGCCGCCGCAGCCGGCGTCTCGACGGGGGCGCTCTATCGCTACTTCTCCGACAAGCGGCAGATGTTCATCGAGATCGCGGCACGGCGCTTCGCTGCGTCGCAGGCCGAGGTGTTTGCGCGCCTGCAATCGACGCGCTTCGAAGAGGGCAACCGTCGACGCGGCATCGAGCAGGTGATCGACATCGTCATCGAGCAGTTCCGCCGCCACGTCCAGCTGGAGCGCGAGGTGCTCGCGATGTCGCTGCGGGACGCGACGGTCGAGAAGCTGCGCACCGACTTCGAGCGAGCCGGCGTCGAGATGGTGGCTCAGGTCATCGATCAGTGGACGACGCGCGCTCACGTCCCGAGCCCGCGCGCCGCGGCGCTGATGCTCCACTTCCTCGTCATGGAGATGGCGGCCGATCGAAGCGGCCTGCGACCTCAGGTCGCGCCCGACGTCAGCGATCCCGCCCTGCGCAGCGCGATGACCGATCTCATCGAGCGCTATCTGTTCTCGCCCGCCGCTGCCGCCCCGACGCCCACCGGCTCGCCCTCGACGACGCAGCCGAGCAAGGCCAAGGCCGCCGCCAAGCGCGGCCGCGCCGCCAAAGCGGGGGCCGGCAAGCGCACGACCAAGCCCAAGAGCTCGCGCCGCACCCGGTAACCGTCGCGAAAGCGGCGCCACCCTGCGGCGCGATCGTCGCTCGACAGCCGCGCGATCGCGCGCAACGCCGCGTCGTCCGCGGCCTGGTCGTAGCGCAGCCGCAGGAGCGTCTGGAGGATGGCTTCGTCGCTGATCGCGTCGGTGGCCAGCGAGATGGCGCGCGGTTGCGCCTCGGGGAGCCTCGGCGACCAGCTCGGCGCGACACCCAGGTGGGCGCAAGCGGCGCGGTAGATCGCCACCGTGCCGTTGACCTTGCCGTCGAGTGAGTGTCCGGCGATGTGCGGCGTCGCCAGCTGGCAGGCAGCGATCAGCTCCGGCTCGGGCGCCGGCTCCCCGGGGAACACGTCGCACAGGCCGTACAGGGAATTTTGCTGCAACGCAGCAAGCAGCGCTGCTCCGTCGACCAGCTCACCGCGTGCCGCGTTGATGAGGATCGCTCCGGCGCGAAGCCGCGCGAGCCGCGCCGCGCTCATCAGCCCGCGGGTGGCGTCTAGCCCCTCGTCGTGAAGCGGCGTGTGCAACGTCAGTACATCCACCCCAGGCACCAGGTCGTCGAGCGGCTCCGAGACGAAGTCTGCCTCGCGGCGCGCCCGCGGCGGATCACACCGCGACACCTGCATCCCGAGCGCCTCCCCGAGCGCCGCGACGCGGCCGCCGACCTGGCCGACGCCCACCACGCCGAGGCGCAGCCCCGCGAGCGAGGCGATCTGCTGCCGCTCGAGCTCGTCGAGCAACGCCGCGAGCCACCACTCCGCCACCGACTGCGCGTTGCTGCCCGGCGCCGAGGAGACCGCGATGCCCTGGCGTCGGAGCCACGCCAGGTCCAGGTGATCCGTCCCGATCGTCGCCGTCGCCACGAAGCGCACCCGACTCCCCGAGAGCAGCGCCTCACCCACCTTCACCGTCGAGCGCACCAGCAGCAGATCGGCGTCGCGCACGCGCTCGCTCGTGATCTCGGACGAGCGCAGGACCTCGACCCGCCCGAGCGCGGAGAAGGCACCCTCCACCTGCGGGATGTTCTGGTCAGCGACGATGCGCACGCGAAAGCCAGACTATGGTAGAAGGGCGCATGTCGCAATTCACCCTCGCTGAAGTCCGCGCGCTCCACGATCTGCCGCTGCCCGAGCTGCTCTTCCGCGCTCACTCCGTGCACCGCGAGCACCATCGCACCGATGAAGTGCAGCTCTGCACGCTGCTGTCGGTCAAGACCGGTGGTTGCTCGGAAGACTGCGGCTACTGCCCCCAGAGCGCGCACCACGACACCAAGGTCAAGGCCGAGAAGTTCCTCGAGACCGACGAGGTGCTCGCCGCGGCACGCGCCGCGCGGGACTCCGGCGCGACGCGCTTCTGCATGGGCGCGGCGTGGCGCGAGGTCAAGGAAGGCCCGGCCTTCGATCGCGTCCTCGACATGGTCCGCGGCGTCAAGGAGCTCGGCCTCGAGGCGTGCTGCACCCT
>CAZPEY010000423.1:0-4228 GCA_964585665.1 uncultured Polyangiaceae bacterium
CGACGCCACGACCTTCGGTTCCGTCGACGCCAAGACCGAGCGAGCCGAGCCCACCGAAGCCCGCGGTGATCACACCGCCCTCACCAACGCCTCCGCCGCCGCCCAGGCGATCGCCACCGCCCGTCGACTCAAAGGCTCTGGCACTGCGCGAGCGTCGAGAGCGCCAGCTCGCGGAGTACGAAGCGGCGCTCCGCCGACAGGACGAGCGTTGGTTGGCGCGGCTTCAAGTCGATCTCGCGAACGCCCCGGGCAAGATTGGCCAGTACAGCAAGTGGATCAAGCTCACCCCCGAAGCGGCGATTGCCGAGTGCACCCGGGGCAAGGAGGCATCTTGCACCGCGGCCAAGGCCATGGCCCGCACTCGCGCCGAGGCCCTTGCCGCCTACGAAGCGGACTGCGCGCGCGACCTCTGGTCGTGCGCCGACGCCGAGCAGGTGGCGCGCGCGATCGGTGACTGGACCGCCCACCGCCGCGTCGTCGAGCGCCGCTGTCAGGGCTCGTTCAGCGAGCCGTGCGCGATCCTCGCCAAGTTCCACCTCGAGAGCCCGGCGTGGCGCAGCCAGTGGCAGTGGCCCAAGACCCGCCTCTCCAAGGAACAGGGCCGCAAGGCTGCGGACGTTGCGTGCACCTTCCAGGGCGCGATGTCGCTCGAGGTCGCTTGCGGCGAGCTGGTGCGTGCCGCCAAGCACGGGCTCGGCGGCCCGATCGGGTTCACGGCGAGCGAGTTCGTGACCATCGAGAAGCAGTGCCGCGAGGGTTACATGAGCGCCCGTGACTGCGAGGACGCCTACGCGATCCCGAGCCTCGCGAGACGCTGATCCGAGCGCCGAGGATCCCCGGGGCCTCGTGGTCAGCCGGGCTTGCCGAGGTGGGACTTGGGCCCTCACTTCGCCACCGCGTGCCGCGACTCGGCTCGAGGGTCTCCCGGCGCCGTGCTCAGGGCGACAGCGCGCTCGGGCCGAAGCGCTTCTTGACGTCATCGCAGATCGCTAGATCACCAGCGAAGCAGCGCGCTCGCAGCGCGTCGCGTTCATCAAGCAACTTGACTGCTCCGCACGCCGATCCATCGCCCCCTCGACAGCGCTGCTCGTACTCGGAGCGGCTCTGAAAGAAGACGTGCTGCGCCCCGCCGGCGCTCGGTGGCGCGGCGAACTTGCGCGAGTACTCGCCGCACGCCTGCGCATCGCCCGACAGACACGCGTTCTTCAGGCGATGCGACTCGCGCAGGTTGGTGAGGCTCTGGCACGCGGTCGCGTCGCCCGCTTGGCACTTCCGCTGATATTCGCTCTCGGTGTGGAAGAACACCTGGGTGACCGAGCTCGGCTTGCCCTGGCCGGGCAGCGTGCCCTGATCGAAGTTGGCGAGCAGCTTCTTGGCCCGCTCGGCGGCGGCGCGCTCCTCGGCCTCCTTCTTCTCACGCTCCTTGGCGGCCTTTAGCTCGTCGAGCGCCCGCTTCAAGATGGCCGCGCAATCGAGGCCGCTGTTGGCGGGAGCGTTGGCGCAGCGTGATCTGGGAACCGACTGACCGAGCGAATCACAGGTGCCGTCGTTCTTGTCCCAGCACTCCTGAATGTCGCGGAGACAGGCGTCCTCGCCCGCGCGCAGGTAGCGCGCCACCTCGGCCGAGGGGTTCGGTTGATAGCAGCCATGCAGGTGCCACGGGTAGCCACGGCTCTGACCGCAATCGCGTCCCACGCAGAAGTCCGCGAGCGCCGGGCTCGCAACGGCGACGACCAACGTCGCGACGAGCGCACGCGCCGCCGTCGTCACGGTTCGGGTCATGGGCAGAGCAGCTTCTTTCTCGCCTGCGTGCAGGTCTGCACGCAGCCCAGAAATACGTCGGGCGCGATTCCCTGCTGCAGCATGCATTGCCGAAAGCCGTTGTTGCAGATCTCTTGATCGGCCTGGTTGCCGCCGGCCTGCGCGCTGCAGTTCCGTCGACCGAAGACGCACATGAGCGCGTCCACCTTGGTGCCGCACTCCTCCTCGCAGCCCAGCTGGAACTGCTGCAGCTGCGGTGCGGCGATGCTGTTCACGCATGCCTGGATCTGGGCATCGCGGCACTCTTGGGCCACGGTCAGATCGCCGCCATGGAGCCCGTCGAGGCTGCGCGTCGACGACGCTGGCACCTGCCAGCGCAGCGGCTCGGCGCGGCGCAGGCCGAGAAACGGCGCGGTGGGTGGTTGGTTCGCGTTGGCCACGCCCACCGTCTCGCTGATCGAGACGGTCGCCGTACCGCAGAACGCAGCCACGCGCGCCGCGGTCGCGGCGAACCCATTCCACCGCGCCATGCCACCCGCGTCGGAGAGCACCTCCGCGTAGGTGAAGCGCCCGGTGTTCTGCAGGTTGGTCTGAAAGTGAACCTTGATGCCCGGCGCCGGCGTTGCGGGTCCGCATGGAACGTCGGGGCCGGCCCACTCCGCCGCGTTCGGCTCGTCTCTGATCACGCGACGCTTGATGAGATCGGGGTTGGCCAGGACCATGATGAGAGTCGACAGGCCGTACGCCGTCAGCGGCACCCAGGCGCCGAGCGACACGAGCGGCGCCTTGTGAAAGCCGGTCAGGCCGATCCCGATGCCGCCGACGATGAGGCTCGGGATTGCGCTGATGAGCCAGGCGCCCGAGAAGCGTCGATGCGACTCGACCGCGGTGACGCGTCGTCCGGTGCGCATCGATCGACACATGGGCTGCGTCGTCACCAGAACGCTCGAGTCGCCCTCGCCGCGTGCGAGGGCGAGCTGACCGCCCGTCGGTGTGCTCTGCACGATCGGCTTGCGGAAGCTCGCCTTGGGCTGCGCGTCGAACGTCCAGCGGAAGCATCCCGTCGACAAGCAGACGCTGGCGAGCACCAGCGTGCGTAGACCGCGGAGGGTGGACATCCCCTCATCGTAGTGCGAGCGAGCGACGGCTGTCCATGCGATCGCCTTGCACGCCGGAGCGCTTGTCGAATACGTTGGGGTGGTGCGTCTCGCAGTCGCGATCTGGCTCGGGGTGATGGTGCTGGTGCCTACGCGCCTCGCGTCGGCGAACATCATCGTCAACCCGAACGACTGCGAGTGCAGGCACTTCGTCCCCGGGTGCGGCTACAGGGAGATCACCTTCGTCGACTGCGTCAGCTTGTGCCGTGCCAAGTGCCCAGCCGAGACGGAGGAGCAGCGCCGGCAGCGCGAAGCGCGCGCCGCGCAGGAGCGCGAGCAGGCGCGCCTTCGCCAGGAGCAGCACAAGCAGCAGCTCCTCAACAACTTCAAGCCGCAGACCCAGGCGCAGCCGACACCGATCGATCCGGCGACCGCCCAGCTCAAGAACCAGTGCCTCGCCGGCAACCAGGCCGCGTGTCAGCAGCTCAAGCAACCGCCACCTCCACCGCCCAAGCCACCCGAGCCACCGGCGCCCAAGCCGCCTGACCCACCGAAAGCGCAGACCTCCGAGGACTGCTACGCGCCGCTGCTCGCGTGCCAGGCCGAGGCCAAGCCTTGCCACCAGCAATGCACGACGAGCGCAGAGTCCTGCCGCAACCACTGCATCGAAGAGCAGAAGGTCTGCAAGGAGCCGAAGCTGCTGTCACTCGTCTGCCTCAAGCAGTTCAAGGCCTGCTACGCCGGGTGCGAGAGCGCGCAGGTCTCGTGCGGCAAGACCTGCCGGAGCTGCGCCGGCCTCAGTCGCCACTGCTCCTCGGTGAGAGCCATCAAGTAGGAGGCTGCTTGGTGCGCACCCACAGAGACGCGAACGCCACCGAGAGCAGCGCGAACGCCAGGCGCACCGAATAGAGGCTCGTCGCAACCAGCAGCGGCCGCAGCACGAGGCCGGCCGCCGTCGAGACGCTGTTGGCCAGCAGCGACGAGCCGACGCCGAGCACCAGCGCCCGTCGCGAGTCGGAGTTGCGTCGCAGTACGGCCGCGACCAGCAGCGCTTCGACGACGGTCACCGCCGCTTCGATCGAGAGCAGCCGGACCGTCTCGTCCGGGACGATCGGAACGAGCTCCCCCCAGGCCCACCACGAGGCGGGGTGGGTGATGATCTCGAGCCCGAGCACGAGGGCAAGGAGCTGCTGCCAGCGGGGCAATCGTCGCCTGAGTACCAGCGCATAGCACGGCAGCTCGATCGCGACGGTCAGGACAAACGCAAGCAGCCACACCGAAGGAAGAGGCATCCGCACAGCGAGCATACCCGAGGAGCCGGGCTTGCCGAGGGGCGTCGATCCGCGCTTAGCTGGGGAGATGAGGCTGTG
>CAZPEY010000424.1:0-4165 GCA_964585665.1 uncultured Polyangiaceae bacterium
CGCCGCGATCGTGCCGACGCCGACTTCCGACACCAGCTTGACGCTGATGTCGGCCGTGGAGTTGGCGTTCTTCAGGTCGTGGATGAGCTGCGCCAGATCTTCGATCGAGTAGATGTCGTGGTGCGGCGGCGGCGAGATCAACGTCACGCCCGGCGTCGAATGACGCACGCGCGCGATGATCGCGTCGACCTTGTGCCCCGGGAGCTGACCACCCTCGCCGGGCTTGGCGCCCTGCGCCATCTTGATCTGGAGCTCGTCGGCGTTGGTCAGGTAGTGCGCGGTGACACCGAAGCGCCCCGACGCGACCTGCTTGATCGCCGAGCGCTTCGAGGTGCCATCGGCGGCCGGCTCGAACCGCGCTGGATCCTCGCCGCCTTCGCCGGTGTTCGACTTGCCGCCGAGCTGGTTCATCGCGATCGCCAGCGTCTCGTGCGCCTCCGCCGAGATGGAGCCGAAGCTCATCGCGCCAGTCGCGAAGCGCTTGACGATCGCCGAGGCAGGCTCGACCTCGTCGAGCGGCAGCGGCTTGTCCGCAGGGATCAGCTCCCACAGGCCGCGCAGCGTCATCGCCTGCTCGCTCTGATCGTTGATCAGGCGCGCGTACTCCTCGTACGAGGTGCGATCCGACAGGCGCACCGCCTTCTGCAGCGCCGCGACCGTGCGCGGGTTCCACAGGTGCGCCTCGCCGGTGACGCGGAAGTGGTGGCGGCCGCCAACGTCAAGCTCCTTGACCATTTCGGTGGTATAGGCGCGACGGTGACGCTCGAACGACTCTTCCGCGATCTGCTGTAGACCCACCCCACGAATGCGCGAGGGCGTGCCGCCGAGGTAGCGATCGACCACGACCTGATCGACGCCGATCGCCTCGAAGATCTGCGCGCCGTGGTAGCTCGACACCGCCGAGATGCCCATCTTGGACATCGTCTTGAGCAGGCCCTTCTTGAGCGCGGTGACGAAGTTCTTCTGCGCCACCTCCTCGTCAAGCGGCCGCGACAGACGCTTGTCGCGCACCAGGCGGGAGACGGTCTCGAGCGCCAGGTACGGGTTGATCGCGCCCGCGCCGAAGCCGACGAGCAGCGCGATGTGCGCGACCTCGCGCGGCTCGGCCGACTCGACGATGAGGCCGGTGCGCATCCGCCGCCCGTTGGCGATGAGGTGCTGATGCACCGCCGAGAGGCCGAGCAAGCTCGGGATCGGGACCCAGTCTGGGCCGACGTCGCGGTCCGACAGGATGATCACGCTGGCGCCCTCGTCGACGGCCTGGGTCGCCTCGCGCTGCAACCGCTGCAGCGCCTCTTCGAGCAGCGTCCCCGCCTCGCGCCGCGAGCGCGGCCGCGCGAAGCGCATCGGCAGCGTGCGCGCTCGGAAGTCGCCGAGCGGATTGCGCCGCAGCTTGGCGACCTCCTTGTTGTTGAGGATCGGGTGCGGCAGCTGCACCATGCTCGCCTGCCGAGGCGTCTCGTCGAGGAGGTTGCCCTCGCCGCCGAGGCAGGTGACCATCGACATGACGATCTCTTCGCGGATCGGATCGACCGGCGGATTGGTGACCTGCGCGAAGCGCTGCTTGAAATAGTTGAAGAAGAGCTGCGGTCGATCCGAGAGCACGGCGAGCGGAATGTCGACGCCCATCGAGCCCACGGGCTCCTCCCCCGCCGACGCCATCGGGCCAACGACCAGCCGCAGGTCTTCGTCGCTGTAGCCGAAGACTTGCTGCAGCCGCGCGGTCTCACCGTCGGAGAGCACGTAGTTCGCGCTCGACGGCGGATCCGGGAGATCGGCGAGCTCGATCTTGTTCTCGTCGAGCCAGGCGCGATAGGGCTGCTGGGTCGCGACACGGTGCTTGATCTCTTCGTCTTCGACGATGCGTCCCTCGACGGTGTCGACGAGGAACATCTTGCCCGGCTGAACGCGTCCCTTGCGGGCCACCCGCTCGGGCGCGATCGGCAGGACGCCGAGCTCGCTGGCGAGCACGACGAGGCCGTCGGTGGTGACGACGTACTTGGCCGGGCGCAGGCCGTTGCGATCGAGCATCGCGCCGACGAGGATTCCATCGGTGAAGCCGACCGCGGCGGGGCCGTCCCACGGCTCGATGAGCGCGCCGTGGTACTCGTAGAATGCGCGCTTCTCGGCGCTCATGTCCTCGTCGTCGGCGAACGCCTCGGGGATGAGCATCATCATGACGTGCGGCAGCGAGCGACCGCTCTGCACGAGGAAGTCGACCATGTTGTCGAGCGCCGCCGAGTCCGAGCCGCCGGCACGGATGATCGGCAGAAAGTCCTCGAGGGCCCCGCCGAACAGGGGGCTCTTCAGGTTCGCCTCGCGCGCCTTCATCCAGATGCGGTTCGCGTTGAGCGTGTTGATCTCACCGTTGTGCGCGATGCGCCGGAACGGATGGGCGCGCTCCCACGACGGGAAGGTGTTGGTCGAGAAGCGCGAGTGCACGACCGCGAGCGTCGTGGCCGAGAGCGGGTTCGAGAGATCGGGGTAGAAGGCCGCGACCTGCTCGGCGAGCATCAGCCCCTTGTAGACGACGGTGCGGCTCGACATCGACGCGACGTAGAAGTCGTCGACGCCGGCCAGCTCCGTGGTCGCCAGGCGTCCGGCGCGCTTGCGGATCATGAAGAGGATGCGCTCGAACGCGTCGGCGGGGCGGTGCTCACGCGCGATCGCCCCCGGGGTGTGCAGCGGGATCGCCGCGTCGTTGCGCCCGATGAAGAGCAGCCGGATCGCCGGCATCGAGTCACGCGCCATCGGCCCGATTGCCGACACGTCGATCGGGACGTCTCGCCAGCCGAGCACACGCTGCCCGTGATGCATCACGGACGCCTCGAGGATCGCCTCCTGCTGGCGACGACGCGCCGGGTGCTGCGCGAAGAAGCACATCGCGACGGCGTACTGGCCAGGGTCGGGGAGCTCGATGCCGATCGCCTTGCACTCGGCGGTGTAGAGCTGGTGCGGGATGTTGATGAGAATGCCCGCGCCGTCGCCCGTACAGGGGTCGCAGCCCGCTGCGCCCCGGTGGGTGAGGTTGGCGAGGATCTCGAGCGACTGAGTCACGATCTCGTGACGGGGGCGACCGTCGAGCGTCGCGACGAAGCCGAGGCCACAAGAGTCGTGCTCGAACGCCGGATCGTAGAGTCCCTGGCGTGGCGGAAGCGGCATGCGCCTAGTATCGCGGCTTTGACGCGCCGCGCAACGAGAAACCGCGACGGGTCCGGCGGACGCAACGGCCTAGACAACTTCTGGGAGCAGGCAGACGATAACTAGGCATGTCCATGCTGCACCGAAAGGCCGAGCCCGAGATCATCGCCCGCAAGGCAAGCGCCTCTGGCGCCACCGCCAAGAGCGGCGCCTCGAGCGCCGCAGCGACTGCACTGACTGGCGCAGCGTCGGGCCTGGCCTCGAGCGCCGCCCAGATCGCGTCCCGTTCGACGGCGGTCGCCCAGATCCATCGCAGCTTGAAAGCCTGGCGCAGCGAAGACGAGAAGGCGGCCGAGCCGACGGATGCCGGCGCGGCCAAGGCCGGGGACGACAAGGGCAGCGAAGAGAAGCTCGACGAGCCTGCCGGCAAGGCGGCCGGCGGGGCCGAGGGCAGCGGTGCCGGCAAGGCCGCCGCGATGGACGACGGAGGCAAAGAGGCGGGCGCAGCGGAAGGAGCCGCCGCCGAAGGGTCCGCTGCCGCCGCCCCAGGTGCCGAGGGTGCCAGCGAGTCGAGCGAGGTCAAGGAGGAGGCTCCCTCCGTCGGTGCCAAGCTCAAGGTCCTGGCCAAGCCCAAGTCGGCCGAGGACAAGAAGAAGAAGGAAGAGGAGATCGCCAAGAAGAAGGAGCTGCTCACCAAGAAGGTCGAGCTCGCTTCTGCGCAGGGCGATCAGACGACGAAGCTCAAGGATCTGGCAGCCGGCATCGGCATCGAGGCGCTCGCTGCCGCGGCCCTGCTCGTCCCACCTCCCGCTGGACCGGCGATCGCCGCGGCGATCAAGGGCCTCGGCGCGGTCGCCTCGCCGGTCATCACCATCGCCCTCGACGCGCAGCGCGAAGTCCAGGCCGATGTCTTGACGAAGGCGATCTCGACGATGGGTGCGGCCTCGGTCAAGAAGCTCGCCAACAAGTGGGCCAACGTCGAGCCCAAGATCCAGTCGATGGAGGCGGACATCGCCTTCCACGT
>CAZPEY010000425.1:0-4145 GCA_964585665.1 uncultured Polyangiaceae bacterium
CTGGCGACGCTCGCGACCAAGCATGTCGGACACTCGATCGCCAGCTCGCCGCTGGTCGTGGCGCCCGACAGCCAGGCGAGGCGAGCCGTCTTGAGATCGTCGCCGAGCACGGTGACCACCGCGGCGCTCTCGTCGCTCGCGAACTTGACCAGCGCCGTCTCGGTGAGCAGCGTCGAGAACCGCTGCGTCAGGCCGGACGCGTCCGCCAGATAGAGCGCGCTCCCCTGCGACGACAGCTCGACCCAGCGTCCGCCACTCGACGTGGAGATCGAGCCCACGATGCCACTTGGCTGCTGCGGCCATGGGAAGGAGACGCGCTGCGCGTACGAGAAGCCGAGCACCGCGCCCGTCAGATAGGGCGCACCGAGGTCGATAGCCCCGTCGACGGGACCGATGACGGGGATGCCGGTGTCGACGACCGCTCCATCGGAGAAGATCACCTGGTAGGTGCCGGTGAAGAACACGCAGCGTTGCACGCTGCAGCGGATGGGGGCGGCGTCGCTCTTGCTCCAGAGCAGCGACCCATCGCTCAGGCTGCGACGCTCGAGTCGCTGGTCGTCGATCACGAAGAAGCTGCCGGTCGTCGAGTCGCCGAGCCCGAGGAGCTGCGTCGCGTGCAGCGTCGTCAGCGGCGTCTCCTGGCCGGCGAGCGCGTCGAGGCGCACCAGCTCGTAGAGACCGGGCGGATCCCCGGCGCGCGCGCGCGCGATCACGACCTCGCTCTCACTGCGCCAGCCGACGACCCACCCCCAACCAGAGTCCTCGGTCCGCGCGCCATCGGCGATGCGGACGAGGCGCCCGGGCTGGGTGCCGTCGGCGCGAACCGCCGTCGGATAGTAGATGTGCGTCGCACCGGGGGAGACGCTGGGGGCGTAGGCATACGGCGCGAGCTCCGGATCGGAGAAGACCGAGTGCCCCTTGAGATCGACCACGCCGAGGCGCTGGGGACCGAGCACGAGCTGCTCGGTCGGCGACAGCGCCAGCGTGCGCTCGCCGGTGCGACTGAGGCGAAAGCCCGAGAGCAGCTCGAGGGTACCGAGCGGCTCGATCTGCTTGCCGAAGCGGTACAGCAACCCGCCGGAGAGCAGCACGTCGTCGATGCGATCCGAGAAGGCGCCGTGCTGATAGGCGATCGAGTACAGGCCGTCGGGCACGTTGGCGATCTCGAAGTGCCCCTCGCTGTCGGTCAGCGCGGTGTAGGGCGTGCCCGGCAGGTGGACGAAGGTTCCGGAGTGATCGCTGGTGCCGACCCGCAAGATCGTTGCTTCGACCAGCGACCTGGCCTGCCCGCGCACGAGCGTGGTGTCGGCGATCGTCGTCTTGTTCCAAGCGACCTGAAGGCTGCCCGAGCTGGCGGGCGAGAAGCCCTCAGCCGTGGCGACCAGCGTGTACGTTCCCACGGGCACGCGCAGCAGGAAGCGCCCCGCGCTGTCGGTGACGCTGCTGCCGACGGCTTCGCCGAGCGCCACGTGCGCGCCGCCGATCGGCTGCTGCTCCTCGTCGAGGACCTTGCCCGTAAGGAGGCCGAGGCCCGTCAGCGCCACGGTGACCGGCTGCCCTGCGCCGTCCACCATATGGTCAACAAGCTTGACTGATTCGAGGGTGCTCGGCGCCGAGACGACCAGCGTCTGCGGCCCGAGCGGCACCGCGTCGAACGCGAACCCACCATCGGCGTTCGTGATCGTGCCCCGGCCAAGGCTCGGCAGCGACACGGTGGCGCCCGGGGCCGGAACGCCCGGGGCGACCTCGACGGCGCCGTGCAGCTCGCCGAGCGTTTCGAGCGGACGGGCGGTGCAGCCGCAGAGCAGCAGCACGACGGCGAGCGATCTCATGGGGACACCTCGACGAGGTAGTAGCCCTTGCTGTACGTCGGCAAGGCGCCGTAGCTGTGCGAGTACTCGAGGAGGGTCGGGGTGAGAAAGCGGCCCTGGTACGACGACTCGGCGATCTGCGTCGCCTGTCCGCCGTGCGTGTCGACGATGAACAGGTCGCCGTTGCTTCGTCGCGCGCAGACGGCTTGCCCGTCCGGGTGGGTCGCGATCGACGAGACGTGCTCGAGCAGCGTCTGCTTGCCAGAGCCGTCGAAGGCGGCGCTGCGGAGCGCGTCGGCCGACCGATAGACCAGCCGATCCTTGGCGACGAGTACGTCGTCGGCCGCGTCGAGGTCGCTCGCTGTCGAAGCGACGAGGTCGATCAGCCGAAGCTGGGAGAGGCCGTCTTGCGTGCATAGGGTCGCGAGGCGTCGCTCACCGTCGAAGAGCCGCAACACCGTCGGAGGAACGGGACAGCTCCCGTCGAGCTCGGTCGACGCCCCGGTCGCGACGTCCCAGCGCACGACGGCGTGGCCCGAGACGCCGTAGGCCGACTTGCGATCGGCGGTGCGAATGCCGTTGGTTGGTCCGAAGCCGCTCGGCGACCAGAACCATCCCGGGCCGGAAGGTCCGGCGGCTCCGAACGCGATCTCCGTGCCGCTCGCGTCGAGGGAGCGATAGTCGCCCGCCGCGCCGAAGACGAGCAGGTCGTGGTCGGGGTGCCACCAGATCGAGACGCCAGGGCCGGCGCTGGCAAAGCCGATCGTGACCGCATCGGCGAGGCGAACCACTCGCCAGCGCGGCTCGGCGGGCATCGCGACGAGCGCGCCCGACGCGCTTGGCTTCGACAGGTGCAGCGCGTGGGGCAGCACCTCACCGATGGGAAGGACCGCGAGGTCATCGAGCTGGAGCAGCTGCGCCGCGACCTCGCGCTTGGTCTCCTCGGGACGATCGCCGAACAGCACGGCGCGGCGCTTCGCGTAGAGCGTCGCGTAGGGCTCGTCGACATCCCGCATCCATTCGGGCTCCCAGGCGCCGGGCGCGACGCGGTACAGCGCCCGTCGCTTGCCGTCCGCGGCGCGCGCCTTGACGACGAGCCACGTCTCGTCGTCGACGAAGCCGAGGTACTCGACGTCGAGAAGGCCGTGGGCGGCCGCGTCGAAGCGCAACGTCGGCGTCCCGGACAGCTCGAACACCGATTGGTTGACGACGCCGTAGCGCCCTGTCGGCGATGACCAGATCGGGAGGTCCGAGACGCGGCGACCCCAGTTGAGCCGCAGCGGGCCGAGCGGGACGAGGCCTCGGTCGATGACGAACGCTTTGCCATTGCCAAAGAACAGGCGCGGCACGGTCATCGTGCCGACGGGGTGGGTGAGTAGGAGCGTGTAAAGACCCGGCTGCAGCGGTGCGAGCACGAGGTGCCCGTCCGGCGTGCTCTGCGCGGTCACCTCGCCGGGCGTGATCTTGCCGACGAGGCCCGTCGCGTCGCTCAGCCCGACGACCGTCGCCTCGATCGCCAGCGTCGAGAGATCGGTCGGGTCAGTTGCGAGCGGCCGATCGCCGAGCAGCGTCGCTTGTCGCCAGCGCACCTCGACGTCGGCGATCAGATCTGGGACGAAGCCGGCCCGGGCGATGAACAGCGTGTGCTTGCCAGTCGGCACCCCTTCGAGCGCGAAGCGACCGCTCGGATCGCTGGTCGTCTCCTCGAGCTGCCCCTGCACGCCGACGAGCGCTGCTGCCACCGGAGCTTGGTCGCCGACCAGACGGCCCGAGATGGCACCGGTCGGCGTAAAGGGGAGAGCGTCGAGCATCGCGTCTGCGGTGAGATCGACCTCGCGCTCCGCGCGTCGTTCGCGAGTCGCTGGCACGATCGCGATCACGCGATAGTGACCGGCGGCCAACCCCTCGAAGGAGAAGCGACCGTCAGGCGCTGTGGTCGTGGTGCGCACCGCCGGGCCGACGGCGCTGACGACGAGGCCCGACGCGTCGGCTTCGCCAGCCACCGCGATCGTGCCGCCGAGGCGCAGCGACGACGGAGAGGCGGCTGCATGACAACCGAGGAGCGCGAGTGCAAGGATCGGTGAAGCTCGCATGCGACGCCGAGTAGCACGCGACGGCAGCCGGTGTGTGGCGTGGCACCGAAGCGACCCCGAATGGCGCCAGAAGCTCCAACGCCACCTAGCCCGTCGACGAGCCGCCGTCGCGCGGCCCGATGAGGTATGCTGCCACCCAACGATGCAGCGTTTCGAAGGCAAGGTCGTCTGGATCACCGGAGCATCGTCGGGCATCGGCGCGGCGCTCGCCGAGGCGTTCGCGCGCGAGGGCGCGACGCTC
>CAZPEY010000426.1:0-4103 GCA_964585665.1 uncultured Polyangiaceae bacterium
CCTCCCGAGGATGTGCTCGACGAGCTGCGGGATGTCCTCGCGCCGATCGCGCAGCGGTGGCAGGCGCAGCGGCACGACCGCGAGCCGATAGTAGAGATCCTCGCGAAACCGCCCGCGCTGCACGAGCTCGGTCAGGTCCTTGTTGGTCGCGGCGACGATGCGCACGTCGACCTTGACGAACTGATCGCCGCCCACGGGCTTGACCTCGCGCTCCTGGAGCACGCGGAGGAGCTTGGTCTGCACCTCGGGCGCGACGTCGCCGATCTCGTCGAGGAACAGCGTGCCGCCCTGCGCCTCGCGGAACAGGCCGCGCCGCGCCCGCTCGGCGCCAGTGAACGCGCCGCGCTCGTGTCCGAACAGCTCCGACTCGACGAGCGACGGCGCCAGCGCCGAACAGTCGAAGGCGACGAACGGCCCCTTGCGGCGATGGCTCATGCGGTGGATGAACCGCGACAGTCGCTCCTTGCCCGTCCCCGATTCGCCGGTGATGAGCACGCTGGCGTCCGAGTTGGCGACGCGCTCGGCGAGCGCCAGCAACTCGGTCAAGCTACTTGACTTTCCGACCGGGCGATCGTCCGCGCCGAACGCCGTCTCGACCTCGCTGCGCAGGCGGTGGAGCTCGCGCGACAGCCGCCCGTGCTCGATGGCGCGCTGCACGACGGCGCGCAGCTCGCCCGGCGAGATCGACTTGCGCAGGTAGTCGAACGCGCCCTGCCGCATCGCCTGCACCGCCGTCTCGATCGTCGCGTGGCCCGTCACGAGCAGGAAGGGCACGTCGAGCTCGCGTTCGCGCGCCGCAGTGATGAGATCGATGCCCGAGGCGCCCGGCTGCATGTGGAGATCGGTGAGCACGAGATCGTAGGAGGTCTTGTCGAGGCGCTCGAGCGCCTCCTGCATCGAGGTCGCGACGTCGATCGTGTGCGCCTCGCCGAGGATGGCGCGCGCCAGCCCCGGAAAGGCGGACTCGTCGTCGACGATCAGCAGACGACTCATCCGCCGCTCCGGGTCGTCCCGTCGGGATTGTCGGCGGGATCGCGCTCGGAGTAGTGCGGCAGCACTACCACGACCTCGGCGCCACCACCCGGGCGGTTGCCAAAGACCATCTCACCACCATGCTCGGCGACGATGCGGCGGCTGATCCCGATCCCGAGGCCCATGCCCTGCGCCTTGGTCGAGAAGAAGGGTCGCCCGAGCGCCTCGAGGACCTCGGGCGCAAAGCCGCGCCCGCGATCGGCGATCGTCAACCGCGCCCCGCGCGGGTCGTCCGAGACCGACACCTCGACGGTGGCTCCCGAGCGCGGCGCGTCGCCCGACGCCTCGAGCGCGTTCTTGACCAGGTTGATGGTGAGCTGGGCGATCCGGCCGCGGTGCGCCAGCACGACGGGTCGCGCCTCGAGACGCAGCGTGATGGGCCGAAGCTGCAGCCGACGATCGTAGCGGAGCACCGCGACCGCCTCGTCGACGACCGACGCCAGATCGACGGGCTCGCGACGATAGGGGGTCTGAACGCCGCGCACGAAGTCCTTGACCTCCTGCACCAGCGCCTCGAGCCGGCGCAGGGTCGCGGCGATGGTCTCGGCCTGCCGCCGTTGCTCCTCGTCGGCGAGCCGCTCGGCGAGGAGCTCGGCGTAGGCGACGACCGCCAGCTGGTTGCCGACCTCGTGCCCCAGCCCCGCGATGACGCGACCGACGGTGGCCAGCTGATCGGAGCGCAGCAGCCGCTCGTGCGCCGCCTCGAGGAGGCGCAGCCGCTCGGCGAGCTCCTGGTTCTGGCGTTCGAGCGTCGCGGTCAGCCGCTGGCGCTCGATGCCCTGCGCCACCTTGACGAGCAGCTCGTCGAGGCGCCACGGCTTCTCGACGTACTGCCAGATGCCGAGGTCGTTGATCGCCGCGATCGCCGAGTCCTTGTCCGAAAAGCCGGTCAGTAGCATGAGCACGGCGCCGGGGAAGCGCTGGCGGACGGCGGTCAGGAACGTCAGGCCATCCATCTGCGGCATCTTGAAGTCCGAGAGGACGACGTCGGGCGGCGTCGCGTCCATGCGCTGCAGCGCTGCCACAGGATCGTTGGCGCGCTCGATCCGCCACGGCGTCTCGAGCTCGAGCGCGGTGCCGAGGCTCTCCGTGACCAGCGGATCGTCATCGACGACGTAGACCACCGCGGGGTGTCCATCGGCTTGGACGTGGGGCGTGCTCACTGTCCATGATTCTAGACGGCTGGACGAATCGCGGCACTGAATTCTATCTAACCTACTGAAATCTCATCCGACCCGCCGCGGCATGGACGCTGCTATATCCCTCTGGCATGAGCCAACCCGACTCCGAGCGCACGATCCAGTTCACCAACCGCGAGCGCGACTTCGTCTTCGCTGTGGCCATGAAGATTATGAAAGACGAGGACAAGGCGCACGACGTGGCCCAGGACGCGCTGCTGCTCGCGTACCGCCATCGCGCGAGCTTCAAGGGCGAGTCGCGCTTCACCACGTGGCTCTATCGCATCGCGACGACGACCGCGCTGATGCACCTGCGCAAGGAGCGCAGCCAGCCGCGCTTCGCGAGCCTCGAGGCCGAGAAGACCGAGCAGACCTTCGTCGAGCCTGTCGCGCCGAGCGCCACGCCCGAAGAGAGCGTCGCGTCGACCCAGGCCGTCCGCCTCGCCAAGCAGCACCTGGCCGAGATGGGCGACAAGTACGGCGACATCTTCGCGCGGCGCTTCCTCGACGGCTACACCGAGACCGAGATCGCAGACGACCTCGAGCTCAACGTCGCCACCGTCAAGACCCGCGCCTTCCGCGCCCGCAGCCATGTGCGCGCGCGCCTCGCCTCTGCGCTCGCCGCCTAACTCGACCCGAGCGGTGGTATCCTGCCATCGATGCGCACCCCCGCTCTCGTCGTCGCCGCCCTTCTCGCTTCCGCCACGCTCGCCGGCCCCGTTCGCGCCAGCCAGGTCATGCCTCAGGCGAAGCCGCTCGCCGAGGTGGTGGCGCAGGCCGACACGATCGTCGTCGTCGAGATCAGCAAGGCCAAGGGCCGCGCCATCAAGGTCCCGATGTCGGGCGGTGGGGAGCCGTTCGTCCGAAACCAGAGTCCGTACGTGGTGAGTCAGGTGCTGCGCGGCGACAGCAAGCTCGTCGGGCAGACCATCTACGTCGACGTCTATGACTGGCAGTTCAACAAGGCGATGGTCGAGACGATCCGCCAGCATGGCCCGACGCCCTCGAAGATCGTGCCGAGCTACAAGCGCCTCTCCGACAAGCCGATCCCCGACGCTGCGCCGCGCATCCTGTTCCTGAGAAAGCAGGCAGACGGCGCCTACGAGCCAGCGGTCATGGACGCGGTCGAGTCGGTCAAGCATCTTGACCAGATCAAGGCTCAGATCGAGACCCTCGCCAAGCCCCCCGCCAAAGCGGCACCAGCGCCCTGACCGCCTCTCGACCACCTCGAACGGGTATTCCCTCCCCCGTCGCTGTGCTATAGCTCCGACATGAGCACGCACGATCGGGACGCCGGCCCCGCCTCGCCCAGCAAGGAAGCCCCCGGAACGAGTGATCACGCGCCGCGGACGGCCGCGCCGCAGCGACGGTACCGCACGATGAGCGGGCTGCCCCTCAAGGCGGTCTACGGCCCCGCCGACGTGCGCGACTACGCCGAGATCGGCGACCCCGGCAAGTTCCCCTACACCCGCGGTCCCCACGAGACGATGTATCGCGGCAAGCCGTGGACGATGCGCATGTTCGCGGGCTTCGGGACGCCGGAGGACACCAACCGCCGCTTCCACTTCCTCCTCGGGCAAGGGCAGACCGGGCTGTCGACGGCGTTCGACATGCCGACGCTGATGGGCTACGACGCCGATCACCCGCGCTCGCTCGGTGAGGTCGGGCGCGAGGGCGTCTCGGTCGGCATGCTCGACGACATGCAGCGGCTGTTCGACAAGATCCCGCTCGGCGACGTCACCACCTCGATGACGATCAACGCGCCGGCGATCTACCTCCTCGGGGCGTACATCGTCACCGCGGAGCAGCAGGGGGTCCCGCCGCACAAGCTGCGCGGCACCCTGCAGAACGACATGCTCAAGGAGTACATCGCGCAAAAGGAGTGGATCTCCC
>CAZPEY010000427.1:0-4097 GCA_964585665.1 uncultured Polyangiaceae bacterium
TGAACCTCGTCGCCAAGGAGTTCGTGGCTGCTCGCGACGACGAGCGCGGAGTCCTCGTCTTGAGCCAGTTCACCGGTGCTGCGCGAGACCTGACCGAGGCGCTGATCGTCAATCCCTACGACCTTCACCAGGCCAGCGACGCGATGGCGGTGGCGCTACGAATGCCCGCGAGCGAGCAGCGCGAGCGCATGCGATCGATGAGGCTCCTCGTCTCGGAGTTCAATGTCTACCGCTGGGCGGGTCGCATGCTCGTGGACGCCGCCGAGCTCCGCCGCAAGGAGCGCATGTCTGGACGACTGGGGGGGGGCAGCGCCAGCACACGCTTCGAGGTCGCATGAAGCACCTCCTCTCTGCCGACAACGCTGAGGTGCTGGCGCAGCTTGCCTGGGCCCGGGTGCTCATCGCCTTCGACTTCGACGGTACCCTGGCGCCGATCGTCGCGAATCGGGACGAAGCGAACATGCGCCCGAGGACCCGCGAGCTCTTCGCTGCGGCCTGCCTCCACTACCCCTGCGCGGTGATCTCCGGACGCGGCAAGAGGGACGTATCGGCGCGCCTTGGCGCCGCGCCGGTCAAGTACGTCATCGGCAATCATGGCCTCGAGCCGGGCGCGAGCCTCGAGGAGTTCGAAGAAGAGATGGCCGAGGCGCGGGCACGGCTCGAGAGCGCCCTCGTGGGTGTGCCGGGGATCGATCTCGAGGACAAGCGCTATTCGCTGGCGCTGCACTACCGCCGATCGCGAAACAAGCGCGTGGCGCGCGCTGCCATTCTCGGGGCGGTCAAGGCCCTGCGGGTGTCGATGCGCGTCGTGCCAGGCAAGCTGGTCGTGAACGTCGTGCCGGGGCGCGCGCCCAACAAGGGGGACGCGCTTCTCGAGTTGAGGGATGCGGAGCGGGCCGATACGGCGCTCTACGTCGGGGACGACGTCACCGACGAAGACGTGTTCGAGCTCGACCAGCCAGGGCGGCTGCTGACGGTGCGTGTCGGGGAGTCGGGCGCCTCGGCCGCGGCGTACTTCCTCCGGGATCAGACCGAGATGGACCGGTTGCTCGCCAAGCTCGTGTCCCTCCGCGCGCTGCGATCCGAGCCGTGAAGAGGCGCGACGAGGCGAGCGCGTCCTACCCGCTTGGACCAGCACTCGACTTCTTACAGCGTCTGTGGAACCTGAACCACGTCCTCGAGAAGATCTCGCGTCGGATGGAGAAGCGGCTCGGCTCCACCGCGCAGCAGCGGCTCATTCTGCGCTGCATCGGGAAGTACCCCGGCATGACCGCCGGCCACCTGGCGATGTTGCTTCACCTCGACCCGGGCACGGTCTCGGCAGCATTGAACCGGTTGGAGACCAAAGATCTCCTTGAGCGCCGACGTGACCCGCGAGACAGGCGACGAGTCACGCTTGGCCTGACCGCCAAAGGGCGAGCCCTGGACCGACCCGCCCCCGGAACCGTCGAAGGAGCGGTCGAGAGATTGTTGGCTTCCACGCCTGCGGAGCAGCTACAGACGATGAAAGCCATCGTCGATCAGCTCACCTGGCTGCTCGGCGAGGAGCTCGAGGCGCGCGGGTAGCGGCGCGCTAGCCGCCAGGCGTCTCGAGCTGTGCCTCGGCGCTGGGCGGCCTGGGTACGTCGACGAGGGAGGGGGGATCGGGAGCGCGCGGCGCCTCGGGGGTCTCGTACTCGGGGGGCGGCGTTCGCAGCACGAAGCCGGGCACCAGCGTGTTGACGAGCGTGAAGATGATCAGCGCACCGAAGAGGTGCGACTCGAGCCCGAAGCGCTCCTGCAGGATCTCGGCGATCACGATCGTGAACACCAGCGTCGGAATCACCGCGGTGCCGATCCTTGCGCCGACCTTCCATGGCTCATCCAGGGCCAGCTTCCGGTGGAGCGCGACGCGCACAATCCTGATCGGCAGGACGACTGCGAGCAGGATCCCGGCGATGGTGAGGGCCCGCCAGGTGAAGTGTTCAGCCTGAAGGTGAAGCCCTGCCTTCAAGAAGTAGAACGGTATGAAGAAGGAGGCGAAGAGCTCGACACCTCCGAGCAGCTTCTCAGAGCTCAGCTCGGGTAGATCCTTGCGAAGTCGGACTGCGGTGAGGCCGACGACGAAGGCGCCCACCAGGTAGTACACGCCAAGCTCGCGCGTGATGAACGCGCACAGCAGCGCGACGATGACGAGGAACGTGAATTCGGTCTTGGGGGCGAAGGGCGCGATCACTCGCGCGAAGATGCGAAAGAGCGGTGGCAGCAACGCGACCATCGCGGTGAGCGCGAGCGCCGACAGCCCCAGGGTTCCGGCGTCGGAGCTCTGGATGGTCACGAACAGAACGCCGAGGGCGACCAGCTCGGAGGCGATGGCCTTCGACTTGACCCAGAAGCGCTCCTCGGCGTTCAACCCGAGCCCGCCCACCGAGTCGAGGATGAAGCCCGTTGACGGAGTGAAGAGCGCCAGCGCGAAGAGGAGGGCCGGACGCGCCGGGAGACCGAGCGCGAAGTGGAGGGCGACCGCGCCGAGGGCGAGCAGCAGCAGCTGGGCGGCGACGTGCTGCACCAGGACCTTTTGGCCCTGCCGCAGCTCTGCGAAGTCGACCTCGAGCCCGGCGAACAGGAACATGGCGACGATGCCCAGCGTGGCGAGCAGCTTGACGGTGTGATCTTCGTGGAAGAGGTCGAAGCCGATGTTGAGCGCGGCGCCGATCCCCACACAGGTGACCGCGCTCGGGAGTCGCAAGCGCTGCAGGGCCCGGGGGATGATGAATAGCCCGAGGACGAGCAACATGTACTGGATCTCGGGTGAGAGCGCGTGGCTCATGGTGGCCCCTGAGCGTCGGGGGGCCTGCCGCGCTGCTCCCAGCTCCGCGCGCTCGCTGCACGCGCTCGCCCCCAGTTGGGTCGGCGTGCCTGGACGAGGTGTGGAAACGAAAGCATCACCTGATTGAGTAGCACCGCAGAGGGGTTTCGCAAACACGGAACCGCGCGATTCCGCTCGCGCTCCGTCGTGGCCGCACGCGTTGAAGCTGAGCTCGAAGAGGCCTTGGCGTCCGAGTCGAACTCCACTGCACCCCCATCGGCCGCGAGCTAGGGCGCGGTGCGCGGGTCCCAGCCCGTGACGAGGCCCTCCTCGAGCGCGTCGAGAGCTGCGAGGGCTGCCGCGGGGAGCGTGAACTCGAGCGCTGCGAGGTTCTCTGCGAGGCGGGCTGGGCTCGTCGACTTTGGCAGGACCACCAGCGCGCGCTCGAGGCCCCAGCGGAGCAGCACCTGCGCCGGAGTTCGCCCGATCTCGGCAGCGACGCGGACCACCTCCGGGTGGGAGAGTCGCACGCCCTTGGTGAGGGGGCTGTACGCCTCGACGACGATGCCCTGCCGCGCGCAGAGCTCCCGAACCTCGCGCTGCTGCAGGAACGGGCTGACCTCGATCTGGTTCACGGCCGGCGGGTCGTGGGCGTGCGCCAGGAGCTCCTCGAGGTGATGGACCATGAAGTTGCTGACGCCAATGGCGCGGGCGCGGCCCTCGCTGCGAAGTCGCTCGAGGGCGCGCCACGACTCGAGGCGCTTGCCCGGGACGGGCCAGTGCAACAGGAAGAGATCGACGTGCGCCAGGCCCAGCCGGCCGAGCGCCGCATCGAAGGCGCGCAGGGTTGCGTCGTAGCCATGGTCGTCGTTCCACAGCTTGGTCGTGAGGAAGATCTGGTCGCGTGCAATCGCACTGTCGCGGATCGCTGCTCCGACGTCGGCTTCGTTGCCGTAGACGCGCGCGGTGTCGACATGGCGGTAGCCGAGCCGAAGCGCCTCGAGGACGACCTCGCGTGTGGTGCTCCCGCGCGGGGTCCGGAAGACGCCGAGCCCGACCCGTGGCATCCGGACCCCACCGCGCAGGATCACCTCCCGCTCGAGCGCAGGCGAGGACGCGCTCACCTGCGAACCAGGCGGAAGGCGAGGTCCCGCGTGCCGAGGGTGTGCGAGCACGCCACCCACAGGAGCATCATTGGCTCGAGGAGCCGAGCGTTCTTGAGCGGCCCGGCGTCGACGGCGTCGAAGCCGACGTGCTCGACGAGCTGGCGGACGAGCTCGCGACCCGCGGCGTCGTCTCCGCAGAAGAA
>CAZPEY010000428.1:0-4071 GCA_964585665.1 uncultured Polyangiaceae bacterium
TGGAGCTGCTCGAGGGCGAGACCCTCGACCAGACGCTGGCGCGCGAGGGCAAGGTCGACCTCGAGCGCGCGGCCGACATCATGATGCAGGTCGGCGACGCGCTGGCGTTCGCGCACTCGGTCGGCTTCGTCCACCGCGACCTGCGGCCGCGCAACATCTTCCTGGCGGTGCGGCGCGGCAAGGCGAACTTCGTCAAGCTGCCCGACTTCGGCCTGTCGAAGCTCGTCGAGACCGGCGGCGTCGCCGCGTCGACGTCGCTCGGCATGACGTTCGGCGATCCGCGCTACATGTCGCCGGAGCAGGCGAAGGGCGACGCGATCGATCGCCGCGCCGACATCTACTCGCTCGGCTGCATCGTCTACGAGATGATCGCGGGGCGGACGCCCTTCCTCGGGCCGGGCCTCGGGCAGCTCCTGACGGCGCACATCCTCGAGCAGCCGCCGCCGCTCGTCGGGGTGCAGCGCCAGGAGCTCAAGGCCGCCGTCGAGTGGGCGCTGGCCAAGGAGCCCAACGATCGGCCGCAGCGCATGGCCGACTTCGCGATGGCGCTGGTCAGCGGTCCGCGCAACTACGATGCTGAGCCGACGCTCAAGCCGACGCCCAACCCGGCCTTCGCAGGTGCCCAG
The DNA here is from genome assembly GCA_964585665.1 of uncultured Polyangiaceae bacterium. Taxonomy (GTDB): domain Bacteria; phylum Myxococcota_A; class Polyangia; order Palsa-1104; family Palsa-1104; genus CAZPEY01. Next base: position 627 of record CAZPEY010000428.1, read on the forward strand.
ACGAAGATCCTCGACCCTGGATCGTCGGCGCCGCAGACGATGCTGCTCGATCCGGAGGTCGCGCGGGGCCAGGTACCCCTCCGCCCGCAGCCGAGACCGCCCGCGCCGCGTCCCCCGGGCGACAGCTCGATGGGGATCGCGATCGCTGCGATCGTCATCGCGCTCATCGCGATCGGTGCGGCGATCTACGGACTGACGCAGTAGCGGCACTCCTCACGGCGCGCCCGGCGGCGGCCCCGTCGCTGGAGGCAAGTCGCGGAGCGCCGTCGGGGCGGTGAGGCGCGCCCCCGCCTTGCCGCGGATCAGGCGCTGCGCGGGGTAGATGCTGCGGTGGCCCGTCAGCAGGTAGGCCAGCACGCAGACGATCACGACGTGAGGGAGCGCCGCGGCGCCGAGGAGCTCGATCGCCATGACCGACAGCGCCAAGGGGGTATTCGCCGAGGCGGCGAACACCGCGGCCAGGCCAACGCCCGCGCCGAGCTCGAGCGGGATCCCGAGCAGCCGTCCGAGCGCGCTGCCGAGCGCCGCGCCGATGAAGAACAGCGGCGTCACCTCGCCGCCAAGGTAGCCCGCGCCGAGCGTGATCGCGGTGAAGACGAGCTTCCACGCGAAGCTCGACAGCGGCAGGGTCGGATCCGAGAAGGCGCGCAGGATCGTCGGTACGCCGAGCCCGAGATAGTCGCTCGTGCCGACGATCCGCCACAGCCCGACGAGCACCAGGCCGCCGACCAGCATGCGCAGCGGCAGGCGCGGCAGGTGGCGCTCCCCCCGCCGCTTGAGCCAGTGGGTGAGCTCGATGAACGCGCTGCTGACGACGGCGACGGCGGCGGCGAACAGGAGCCACTTGCCGAGGAGCAGCGGCCCGAGCGCGACGTGCGGAGCGGCCCGATAGATCGAGTGGGTGATGCCGAGCGCGCGCGTCGTCAGATCGCCCACGAGCGAGGCGATGAGCGCGGGCACCAGCGCGTCGTACTCGAGGCGCCCGAGCACGATGAACTCGAGGCCGAAGATCGCGCCGGCGATCGGTGTCCCGAAGACCGAGCCGAAGCCGCCCGCGACGCCCGCCGCGAGGAGCTGTCGTCGGGCCTGCTTGCCGACGCGCAGTCGATGGGACAGCCAGTCGGTGAGGCTGGCGCCCATCTGCACCGCGGTGCCCTCGCGTCCAGCGCTGCCGCCGAACAGGTGAGTGAGCACCGTGCCGACCAGCACCATCGGCGCCATGCGCAGCGGGAGCTCCGGCCCTTCGTCGTGGATCGTGTCGATGACGAGGTTGTTGCCCGCCTTGATCGACGCGCCGAAGCGCTCGTAGATCGCCCCGATCAGCAGGCCCGCCAGGGGGAGCGTGTAGACGATCGCCTCGTGGCCGAGGCGGAACGTCGTGGCCTCCTCGAGCAGCCAGAGGAACAGGGCCGAGGCCGCGCCGCACAGCACGCCGACGAGCGAGCCGAGCACGATCCACTGGGCGAGCGCGACGAGACGATCGCGCCGGGTCACGCGTGCGCCTCGGGGTGGGAGGAGGGAAGGGCGGTTGGGAGGGTCACGTCTCAGCTCTCCTGGCTTGGGGGGCCGGAGGGCTCTTGCAAGCTCCTACGGCGCCCGCGTGGGCGACATCGTAGGAGTCATTGGCGGTCGCGTTCGACCGCGGTTGTCGGCGGACTCCACCGCCATCCAACTTGTCCTTCTAAAGTGCGCGCCTCGCGGGTCCCTGTCAAGCGGGCCGCAGTTCGCTCGCCGTCGGTCGTCAGCGTGGCGCGGCGAGCTGCTGCGCGGCGACGCGCGCGCCGCTTGGCTCGGCGCGGAGCGCCTCCCCGAGCTCGCGGGCCCGTCCCGTGAGCTCCACGTCGGCGACGAGGCGCGCCAGCTCGTCCCGGAGCCGTCGCCCATGGATCGCGCGCCGCGACCAGGTTCGCGCCGCGCCCAGCTCGCGCGCGCGGCGCGCGTTGTCGTGTTGATCGTTGGCGAACGGCACGATCGCCGCGGGCCGCCCGGCGCGCAGCGCCTCGGCCAGGGTCCCGATGCCGCCGTGATGAACGACGGCGCGGGCCCTCGGGAAGAGCGCGTGGTACGGGGCTGCCGCGACCGCCTTGACACCCTCGAGGCCCGCGGCCGCCTCGGGGCTCGCGCCGACCAGCACGGCGCGGTGCCCGAGCTCTCGGCAGGCCAGCCCGACCTCGCGGTAGACGTCGCCGCCGAGACCTCTGACGCTCGAGCCCAGCCCGACCACGACGGGCGGCTCGCCCTCGTCGAGGAAGGCTCGGAGGTCGGCCGCAAGGGCGCTCGAATCGCCCTCGTCCCACGGGAACCCGCACAGCGTCGCGCGCGGCGGATCGTCCGCCGCCGCCGGTCGGAAGCGCGGCGACCAGAGCGCCAGATTGAGCTCGGCCTCCTCGAACATCGCGAAGTAGGCGTCCTTGCGGTAGGGCACGCCGAGCTCCTCGCAGGTCGCGCGCAGCGAGCGGCCGAGGACGTGGTTGACCAGCCAGCGCGGCAGCCAGACCATCGCACGTCGCAGCCACCCTGGGCCGTCGAGCGCGGTGTAGAGGCTCGGGTCCTGGCGCGAGTACCACCAGCACGGCGCGAGGTTCACGATGGCGTGACGCACGCCGGCCTGGCGCGCGGCGAAGTGCGCGCCGAAGCAGAGCCAGTGGCCGACGACCACGTCGATCCGCTCCTCGGCGATCGCGCGCCGCACCGCCGCGAAGGTGTGCGCGACGTTGGGCAGGTAGAAGTCGTTCCAGATCGCGATCGCCCCGGTGCGCGGATGGAGGTACTTGGCCGAGTCGGCGACCTCGTCGGGGGACCAGCGCGCTCCGACGGGCATGAAGCGAAAGCCACGGGCCCTGGCGGCTGCTTCGTACAGCGGGTTGAGCAGGAGGAGAGGCTCGTCCCCTTGCGCGCGCAGCGCCTCGGCGATCGCCAGGAAGGGCGCGTTGTCGCCGGTGGTGCCAAACGCCGTCAGCAGGACTCTCATCGCCGGCCAGCCTCCTCGCGAGCGGCCGCGAAGGACTCTAGTCGATCTCGTCCGCGAAGGCGCGCGCCAGCTCGGCGCGAGAGCCGATCCGACGAGCCGAGCCAGCGACGGCCGGCGCGGCTCGTCGGATCGACCTTACCCTCGGGAGCGAGCAGCACAGATCCTCTCGGCGACCCTCCTTCTGGGCAACGTCAAGAGACGCTCCTCAACGACCGCGCCGGAGCCGCAATCAGTTCACGACGCCGCCGATCGTGACGCCACCTGCAGCTCTGGCCGAACGGCGGCCTCCACTTTCTCTCGGGGGGCGGCGCGGGCACCTCGACAGCGTATCCGGACAAGATCAGGCCCGACGGTGCTGCTCAGGTCGATGCTGGTCCTGAGATCGCTGACCTTGGCCCGGCTTCCCTGCCCCGCTGAACCGCTACTGCTGCATGCAGACGATGCGGCGCGGCGTGTTGCAGCTGACGTTGCCGA
>CAZPEY010000429.1:0-4044 GCA_964585665.1 uncultured Polyangiaceae bacterium
TGCCCGACGTCGACCCCGAGCTGCCCGACGTCGATCCCGAGCTGCCCGACGTCGATCCCGAGCTGCCCGACGTCGACCCCGAGCTGCCCGACGTGCTCGAGCTCGAGCTTTGGCCGCAGAGGTTGAGGCTGTTGGGCAGGCACACGTTGGCGCCCTTCCAGTGGCGGCAGGTCGCGAAGCTCGTGCACGCATCCCCGAGGCCGGGCATCGCGACGAGGTCACCGCAGTAGACAAAGCACTTGCCGTGCTTGCCGCTGTTGTCCTCCCACTCGACGCAGTCACCGGTAGGGCAGAACTTGGCCGTGTCGGTGGTGCAGTCCTGATCGCTGAACGGCTTGTCGTTCGAGTAGGGCAGGTCCGTGCCCCACGTCTTGTCCTCCTCGACGCAGGAGGCTCCGGTCGTTCCCGAGGTGCCGTTGGTCGTCGTCGTGGTCGTCGAGGAGGTGGAGCCCGACGAGCCCGAGGTCGAGCCCGAGGTCGAGCCCGAGGTCGAGCCCGAGGTCGAGCCCGACCCGCTGCCGTTCGATCCGCCGCCGCCTCCGCCGCCTCCGCAGTGCGCGAGTCCGAGCGCGCACATCAACCCAAACGACAAGAGAGAAACCGAAGCCTTCCTGACAAACATTCCTGAGCTCCTGTGTGCGAGGTTCACCCCGCTAGACACAGCAGCTCGTGGTGCATTGCACCAAACTTGTGGTCCGCCGTCGCTAGGGCTTGGCCCGGCGGCGCGTCCAGCGATAGATCGCGCCGACGATCACGAACGGCGGTCCAAGCACGACGACGGAGGGCAGGCCCATCGCGAGCCCCGCTGTCGCCGCGGCCAGATGCAAGAGCAGGTCGCTCGCTCCGCCGCGCACCGGCGTCGTCGGCACCGCCATCTTCTGCCGCGCCTCGGCGACGGTCAGATCGAGCAGCTCGTCGATCGCCTCGCCGTAGAGCGACCGGCTGCGCCGCCCGCGCACGAACGCCGCGAAGGTCCGCCGCGGGAAGAACAACGCCCCCGCTGCGTACCCCATCAGGTTGATCACCCACGCCGCGAGCATCCTCTTGCAGCCGGCGCCGATCTCCCACGCCGAGATCTCGAACTCGCCCCCCCAGTCGGTGTTGTAGCCGGTCAGGATGTGATGGAGGTCGTGCACCTTGACCGCCTGCTTGCGCCCCTCGACGTTGGGGAAGCCCACAGGAATCGGCCCGAGGCTGAGATCGACCCACGGGTCGTTGTAGCCGCCGTCCGCACCGAAGTGGTTCTCGACGAAGTAGGCGTCGCGCGCGGCGCGCATCGTCATCGCTGGGGAGCTCGGGGTGTAGGGCATCTCGACCTCGGCCGAACCATAACGTCCCGGCGCCGGTTGCCAAGACGCGAACGACGCTATCGCGCCGGCAGCTCCCACGACAGGCCGCCGAAGATCGTCAGCGGCGCGCCGGGTTGAATCCCCGCCGGCTCGCGGCTGGCGATGTACTTCTGGTTCGCCAGGTTCTTGCCCGAGAGGTACGGCGTCAAACCGATGCGCTTGATCGTGTAGCCGATGCGCGCGTCGACGAGCGTGTAGCCGGGGATGGTGCCGAGCAGCCCATCGGGGGACGCGGCGACGGTGTTGTCCTTGTCGGCGAACTGCGCCCCGACGTGCGTCACACCGACCATCGCCGAAACGCCGCTGCGGTGCTCGAAGCGAAGCTGCACGTTGAGCAGGTGCTCTGGCGCGTACGGCAGGCGATACCCGTCGTAGACGCCGCCGATGAAGGCGGCGACCGGCAGGTACGTGTAGGTCGCCTGCAGCGGCAGCGAGAAGCCCTCCTTGCGGAGCAGCGCGAGCACGTCGAAGGTCGCGCTCGCCTCGAGGCCGACGTGGCGACTGTGCCCCGTGTTGACGATCTGCGACTCGGCGCCCGACGCTGCGGTCGCGTCCGACGGCGGCAGCACCTGGTTGGTGAACTCCATCCAGAAGGCCGCGACGTCGACATGCAGCCAGCGATCGACGCGCACCCGCACGCCGAGCTCGCTGTTCCACGAGCCCTCCGGTTGCAGCTTGAGATCCTGGCCGCTCGGGCTGACCGCGTCCTTGGTGCGCGGCGGCGAGTAGCCGCGATGCACGCCGGCGTAGAGCGTCACCAGGCGGTGTGGATCGAAGGACAGGCCGAGCCCTGGGATGATCGCGTAGCTGAACGACGAGCCGTACGCATTGGACGACTCGACGACGAGGTCGCCGTTGGCGTCGGGGACGCGGGTGCGCAGGACGTGCTTGTCGGGCCGGTACGTCTCGAGGCGCAGGCCAGGCGTGATGCGCAGCTTGTCCCAGAGCGTGAAGCGGTTCTGCACGTAGGCCGCGAAGGCGTGGCCGTGGCGGCGCTCGTCCTCGACGAGCTCGCCCGACGAGTCCTGCGGGAACGTGCCGAGGATCAGGCGATCGTGCGCCTGCTCGTAGTGGTAGCGGAGCCCGGCGATCAACTCGCCCTCGAGGCGCTTCCACGAGTAGGTCCACGAGACGCGGGGCTCGACGCCGACGACCTCGTAGACGCGCTGCCGGTTGCCCGCCGTCTGGCGGAAGAACACCGAGCCGCCGAGATCGTCAACGGCCTCGCCGCGCCTGCCCGGGATCTCACGCTCGTAGTCGTAGCCGAGATCGGCGCGATCGTAGTCCTGCCGCCGCCAGAAGCGCGTCGTCTGATAGGCGTAGAGCTGGGTGCGCAGGACGACGTGGTCGGTGAAGAGGTGGGTGTGGTTGGCCCACAGCGCGTAGCGGCGGATGTTGAAGCGGTCGTAGCGCGCGTACTGCGCGTTGACGTCCTCGGCGAACTGCGGCGTCGTCAGGCCGAGGTAGGTCGCGCCCGAGCGCTCGTCGTAGAAGTTGAGCTTGGCCTGCAGCGTCGAGCGCGGCGACAGCGCGACGCGCAGCTTGGCGGTCACGTCGGTCAGGCCGAGGTCGAGGTTGCGCCAGTCGAACCGGCGGTGCATGACGTCGATGCGATAGCCGAACGAGCCGTGGCTGTTGCCGACCGCCGCCTGCGCGAGGAGGTAGCCGTAGCTGCCGTAGCGCAGCTCGGCCTTGGTCATCAGCTTGCGCGGCGGATCGGGCGTGACGTAGTTGATGACGCCACCGATGGTCTGCGGGCCGAACAGGATCGAGCCCGAGCCCTTGACCACCTCGATGCGCTCCATCCGCTCGATGGGCGGGCCGTAGTACGCCTCGGGCGTGCCGTACGGATTGAGCGTCACTGGCGCGCCGTCCTCGAGGAGCAGCACCTTGCGGCTGCGGCTCGGATCGAGGCCGCGGATGCCGATGTTGGCGCGCAGGCCGGACGGATCTTCCCCGACGACGTTGATGCCGGAGATGGTGCGCAGCACGTCCGCGGCGGAGGTCGGCGCGAGCTGCTTCAAGTCCTCCTTGCGCACCACGGTCGCAGAGCCTGGGACGTGGTCGAGCGCGCGCACGCTGCGGCCAACGACCTCGACGGTCGGCGTGACGGTGACTGGCGTCTTGCTGGGTGGCGTCCGACGTGGAGGAGGGGCCGCGGCGTCCGGAGGAGGGGTCAGATCTGGAGGGGGGGCGTTCGGCAGATCAGAAGGGGGCGCGGCATCGGCCGGAGCTCCGCCGTCGGGCGCAGCCTGCTGCCCGCTCGGCTCCTCCGCCGACGCCACCGCTGCAGCGAGCAGGAGCGGGAGCGCAAGGCAAAGACGCACGGTTGACCTCGGATCGAATCAGTCTTCGAGATGAAAGCGAACGGGGACGCGGAGCTCGGCGGTCGTCTGTTGATAGCCGTCGGGGAGCGCCGCGAACGGCGCGGCGCGGCCGACCATCGCCAGCGCCTCCTTGTCGAGCAGGTCGAAGCCCGAGGACTCGGCGACACAGGGGGCGCCGTCGAGCGTGCCGTCCTTGCGGACGTGGACGAGCACCATCGTCGTGCCCTCCTGGCCGAGCTGGGCAGCGAGCTCGGGATAGCGACGGTGGCGCGCGATGGCGCGACCGATCGTGCTGGCATAGGCGCCGATGTCGAGGCCGTGGCCAACGCTCGACCGCGCCGGCGCGGGCGGGGCCGCCTGCACGGCAG
>CAZPEY010000430.1:0-4014 GCA_964585665.1 uncultured Polyangiaceae bacterium
CGCCGCCCGCCGACGCCACGCCGCCGCCGGGTCTCGCACCAGCGCCGAGCGAGCCAGTGCCCACCCGCTCCACGCGCTCCCGCCACTCCCGCAGGGCGGCGACGCCGCCGGGGTTCGGCGCGCTGAGCCTCGCGGTCACCCCGAGCTGCAGCGTCACCGTCGACGGCAAGCCGCGCGGTCAGACGCCCCTGTCCCTGTCGCTCGGCGCCGGCTCCCACAAGGTGACGCTCACCAACCAGGCCCACGGCCTCAAGCGCCAGATCGTCGTCACCCTCAAGGCCGGCGAGGTCGTACAGAAGTCACTCGACTTCTCGGAGTGGCTCTAGCCGCGCGGCGGCGGCGCTCTCCATCCCCTGTGGGCTGGCGCGGCGATCGCGGTTTCGCGCCCGCCCGCCGCCCGATAAGATGCGGGCTTCGTGGACGATCGTACAGTCGACCTGCGCACCGGTGCGCGCCCCCAGACGGAGCCGCCGCCTTCGGCGCCCCAGCGCGGCGACACCGTCGGTCGCTATCTGGTCGTCGACGTCCTCGGGATGGGCGGCATGGGCGTGGTGTACAAGGCCTTCGACCCGGTGCTCAACCGCGCCATCGCGCTCAAGGTGCTGCTGCTCGGAGAGGCGCGCGACGAGGACAGCCAGCGCTCGGTCGAGCAGGGGCGCAGCCGCGCGCTGCGCGAGGCGCAAGCGCTCGCCCAGCTCACCCACCCGAACGTCGTGACCGTGTACGACGTCGGCACGCACGGCGAGGCGGTGTTCCTGGCGATGGAGCTCGTCGATGGGGTGACGCTCAGCAGCCACCTCAAGGCGCAGCCGCGCACCCCGGCCGAGATCCTCGCGCTGCTCAGCGCCGCTGGACAGGGCCTCGCGGCCGCGCACGACCAGGGCATCATCCACCGCGACTTCAAGCCCAACAACGTCCTGGTCGGTAGCGACGGCCGGGTACGGGTCATCGACTTCGGGCTGGCCCGCGGCGCGGGGGGGGACGTGGACGCGACCCGCCCACAGGCGAGCGCGCCATCGACCAGCGCAAGCGCGACCGCCACACCCGTGCCGAGTAACCCGCTGGTCACGCCGTCGGTCACGCCGTCGGCGCCGCTCCTCGCCTCGGACGTCACGCAGCAGGGCCTCGTCCTTGGCACGCCGATGTACATGGCCCCCGAGCAGCGCCGCGGCGGCAGCCTCGACGCCACCGCGGATCAGTTCAGCTTCTCGGTCGTGCTGTTCGAGGCCCTCTACGGCCAGCGCCCGTTTGCCGGCGAGACCGTCGAAGAGGTGGCCGACAACGCGGCCCAGCATCGCGTGCTCCGCCCACCGGGCGCGCGCGTTCCCGCCTGGCTCGACGCGATCGTCACGCGCGGCCTGGCCCCCGATCCGAAGGCGCGGTTCACCTCGATGCACGCGCTGCTCGCCGCGCTCGCCGACGACCCGGAACAGCGACGCGCGCGGGCGCGTGAGCGGAGCCTGCGGCGGCTCGGGGTCGGGCTCGCGCTGGTCGTCGTCTCCGGCAGCCTCGGGCTGGCCTGGCGTAGCCAGCGGCAGGCCGCCTCGATCTGCCGCGGTGCGGAGGGCAAGCTGGCCGGGATCTGGGATGGCACGACCCGGCAGGCCATCGCCCGCGCGTTTGCTGCCTCGCGCAAGAGCTTCGCCGCGCGCGCCTTGGCCTCGGTCGAGTCGACCCTCGATCGCTACGCGCAGGCGTGGGCCGGCATGTACACCGAGGCCTGCGAGGCCTCGAGCGTGCGCCATGAACAGTCGGCCGAGATCATGACCTTGCGCATGAGCTGCCTGCAGCATCGCCTCGGCGAGCTGCGGGCCGCCACCCAGCTCCTCCAAACCGTCGACACCAGCGTCGTCGAGAAGGCCACCGAGATCAGCGAGCGGCTGTCGAGCATCGCCGGCTGCGGCGACGTCGAGGCGTTGACCGCGCCGCTGCCGCCGCCGCGCGATCCAGCGACGCGCGCCAAGGTCGAAGCGCTGCGCGACGCGCTGGCCCGCGCCAAGGTGCTCGAGGACGCCGCCAAGCTCGCCGACGGCCTCGCGATCGTCGACCCCGCCGCGGTGCAAGCAGCCGCGACGGGCTACCGCGCCATCGAGGCCGAGGCGCAGTATCACCGCGGCCGCCTGCTCAATGGGCTCGGCCGCTACGAAGACGCGGCGACCGCCCAGCGCAGCGCCTTCCTGGCGGCGCTCGCCTCCCGCCACGCCGAGGTCCAGTTCTCGGCGGCGCTCGAGCTGCTCTCCATCCACAACATGGGATTGTCGAAGCCCGACGAGGCCGAGCGCTGGGGCGAGGTCGCACACGCCGTGCTCGCCGGGATGCCCGACAACCGCCAGGCCGAGGCGCGCTGGCTCAACACGATGGGCACGCTCTACTGGACCAAGGGGGAGCTCGACAAGGCCGATGATCACATCCGTCGCGCGCTCGCGATCCGAGAGAAGCTGACGGGCCCCGGGGCGGTCCGCGCCACCGCCGCCAGCCTCGTCGATCTCGGGGTGGTCGCCGACGAGCGCGGCGCGTACGACGAGGCGCGCCGGTACTACGCGCGCGCGATCGAGCTCCTCGAGAGCACGGTGGGCCCCGATCACCCCGCGCTCGCCACCGTGATCTCGAACCTCGGCATCCTCGCTTGGGAGCACGGCGACTACGCGGCGGCCGAGGCGCAGTACCTGCGGGCGCTCAAGATCGACACCGACGCGTTCGGCGCCTCGCATCCGAACGCGGCGCTCACCATCCTCAACCTCGGGCTCGCCTACCACGACGCGGGGCGCGAGGCCGAGGCGCTCGATCACTTCCAGCGATCGCTCGCGCTGCTCGAGAAGTCGATGGGGCCGAGCCACACGATGCTCACCTGGGCGTTGCAGGGGATCGGCCGGATCGCGGCGCGTCGACACGACCTTGCAACGGCGCGCGCCGCCCTCGAGCGAACGATCGCGCTGTGCACGGGCGGCAAGTGCGACGGCGAAGAGAAGTACGCGCTGGCCGAGGCCGAGTTCGCGCTCGCGCAGCTGCTGGCGCCGGCCCGCACGCCCGCGCTCGCCACCGACAAGCGCGCGCGTGCCCTGGCGCTCGACGCCGAGACGCGCCTCCAGAAGGTCAAGTCCGTCGTCGCCAAGCGGCGCCACGACGAGGTCCTCGCGTGGCTCGGGGATCACGGCGGCAAGCCGGCCGCCAAGTGATCGCCCCGGACGTTGCGCCCTGCCCCGTTCGGCGCTAGGTGTAGCTCGTCTTGAAAGCTGCCTTGGACCCGGCCCCCGGAACCTCCTCGCCCGCGCCGCGCTCCCGCTTGCTCGTCCCGCTGTCGCTGCTCGCGCTCTACGTCGTCTGGGGCTCGACCTACCTGGCGATCCGCATCGCGCTCGAGAGCTTCGCGCCGTTCTCGCTCGGAGCGCTGCGCTTCACCGCGACCGGGCTCGGCTTCTACGCCGTGCTGAGGTTGCGCGGCGCGCCGCCGCCGACGCGGGCGCAATGGAAGAACGCCGCGATCACCGGCGTCCTGCTGCTCGCCGTCGGCAACGGCCTCGTCTGCCTGGCCGAGACGCGCGTCTCCTCGGGGCTCGCGGCGATCGCGGTGGCGAGCATGCCGCTGTTCGCGGCGCTGTTCGGCCTGCTGTCGGGGCAGCGCCCGAGCCGCCCGGAGACGATTGGCCTCCTCGTCGGCTTCGGCGGCGTCGTGCTGCTCAACCTCGGCAGCGAGCTGCGGGGGGATCCGTGGGGCGCCCTCGCGCTGCTCGGCGCGGCGGCGTCGTGGGCCTTCGGCTCGATGTGGAGCAAGCGCCGCGACATGCCCGCGCCGGCGATGAGCACGGCGGCGCAGATGCTGACCGCGGGCGTCACCCTCGCCATCGTCGCGTCGCTGCATGGCGAGCACCTACCAGCCGCCCCGTCGCTGCGAGCGCTCGGCGCGCTCGTCTACCTCGGCCTCTTCGGCTCGGTCATCGGCTTCTCGGCCTACGTCTATCTGCTCGCCAACACGCGCCCGGCGCTCGCCACGAGCTACGCCTACGTCAACCCGCC
>CAZPEY010000431.1:0-3999 GCA_964585665.1 uncultured Polyangiaceae bacterium
GGCGCGTTCAGGTCGCGCGGCCACACGAAGGGCGCGTCCTGCTTCGCCGTCTTGTCAGCCTTGGCGGGCGCAGACGGAGACGTCCCGGCCCCAGTGCTCGGGGCGGTGCTCTCGGTCTGGCGCGGCTTCGTGTCGGACATGCGTCGGCCTCCGCAGAGGCAAAGCCGCTGCGAAGGACGCGAGGGGACACGGAAAAGCGACCTCGAAGCCCTCGGTCGTCATCGTCGACTCACCTTGCGCATGTCGTCTAGGGTTGACATCGAAGACTTGGGACATCATTGTTGTTGCCTGAGGTTGCTTCCACCCACAGGACCCGAGGTCACGATGGCGAGCGAATCGAAGATGAATGATCCAGCAGACGACGGGATGGTGCCCGGCACTGCTGCAGCCGCTGCGAACGTCGCTCATCCTGCTGTTGCCGTTCGTGCCGTGACCGACGCGGGCGTGCTCGACCAAGGGCGCGTGTACGCTGAGGCCCTCAACCAGACCCGTCCGGTCGCGGCACCCGGAGCGGAGGCGCTGCGCATCGCGGAGATGGTTCGCGACGGCACGGCGCGTCCTAATGGTCTTACCCAGACCGCCGCTGAGCGCATGGCTACCTGCGGGCGCTCGCTCGATTCGTTCACCAACGGGGCCAACCCCGGCGGGAAGGCTGCCGAGGTGGTCGCGACCTCCGACTACCGTGCGCTCCACGCAGGTCAGGACACCGGGATCATCAACCCACCTGAACACGTCGCGCGTAACGTCCACGACATCCGGCTCGCGCCTGACGCCGCGAGCCGCAAGGATCTCGTCTTCGCCTTCGATACCAAGAGCGGCGAGGTGATCTGGAAGTACAACGGCCAGGTCAAGACCGGCGGTGCACAGTACGTCTCGGACACGCTCGTCGAGATGGCGAAGACGCCCGGATACGGGAAGGTCGGCTACGTCGACGCTCGCTACGTCAACCCGGACGGCACGCCTCGTGTGGCGGCAGACGCCTTCACTCCGGGACAGGCGCGACGCCTTCAAGAAGCCAAGGTTCGCCTGCGTGGGATTCCTAACCTCGAGAAGCGCGCCGACCAGTTGATGGTGAACATCAAGGCCGGAAAGCTCGATGGCCTCGATCCGATTGCCCGCCAGGAGCTGCAGCAGCTCCGCGACGACATCACCGCCGCGTACCGCGCGCGCGGCGTCATTGGCCGCATCGGTGGGGGCGCGGCGATCGCCGCCGCATCAGCCGCCGTCGTCTCCCTCGTCGTGCAGCTCGTCACAGAGGGCAAGGTGGACGCGAAGGCCGTCGGCAAGTCCGCCGGCACCGGCGCACTCTTCGGTGCGGGCGGTGCAGCCGCTGATGCGGGCCTGTACCACGTCGGTGCCAAGGTCCTTGAGATGGCGCCTGAAGCCGCCAAGGAGTTCGCGAAGCAAGGCGTGGCGGTCGGCTTCTGCGTGCTCGCCATCGGCACCGACCTCGTCGCCGAGATCCGCGCTGCGCGCCGTGGCGATGTGAGCGTGACGGGCGCTGTCGGGGGCACCGCCGCGAAGACGGCCCTCGACCTCCTCCCTCTCGTGATGGCGCCGCTCGGCCTTGCCGGTCTTCCGATTCTCGTCGGCGCACAGGTCGGGGGCCGCTGGCTCATCGGGAAGGCACGCGAGGCCGACCGAGTGCTTGCGCAGGCGATTGCAGCCGACGTCGCGATCGCCGCGAGCATTACGAATCGGATGGCCGTGTTCACCGAAGTAGTTGCTGACGTGACAGCTGACTGCGCGGACACCGACGCCCTTTTCAACGAAGTTATGGGCGGTCCTCTGCCCTCGACGCACCGGACGCTGCGTCTGGTGAAGAACTGAACCCCAACCCAGGAGAACGAGACATGAACCCCCTTGTTATTTGGCGCATCGTCGCAGCGGTCGGAGCTCTTCTCGGAATCGGCGGCACGGCCTACGGCGTCGATCAACACCAGAAAAGGAAGAAGGAACAAGCCGCGAATCGCGCTCGTCTCCAGCAGATCGAGGCTGAGCTTGCTCTGAAGGAGCAGCAACTCGCCTCGCTCCACGCCCTGCTCGGCGACAAGAACGAGCAGGTGCGAGTTCTCGCCGCCGAGGTCGCTCGGCTTCGGAATGCCGCAAGTGAACTGAGGCGCTCGGCATGACGGAGCGCCCGACCGACACGGTCGCTCTGTCGCTCCCAGTCGAGGACGTGCAGGACACCCTCGCGCGCAACCTCTCTGCAGCACGCAGCGCCCTCGGGATGTCGCAGGACCAGCTTGCGACTGCCGCCGGCGTGTCTCGTGCGACCGTCAACCAACTCGAGGGCGGCTCGACAGCGAAGGGCGATCCGCGGCTCTCGACCGTGGTGCAACTCGCAGCCGCGCTGGGGATTTCTCCCGTCTTCCTCCTCCTCGGACGAGACGAACTCGACGCGATCACCGAGGCCCCCAAGAGCAAAGGGGTGAGGGACGTCAGGTCTCATCTCACAGCCGAAGAGTTGGAGACGATGCGGCGGCTGCTTCGGTCCGGTGTGGCGAAGAACCGAGCGAAGGCAGTCGAGATGGGGGCTACGGCGGCGGCTACGGCAGGCATGACGGCGGGCGCCATCGCGGCGGCCGCGATCGGGACGGCGCTGTTGCCGGGAATCGGTACGGCCATCGGCGCCGTCATCGGCAGCACCTGGCTCGCGAAGAAGATGATCGACGAGAAGAAGAAGGACGAAGAATGAACGCCCCAGCACCGGAGAAGATCACGTGCATCTACTGCCGGCAGCTCCGCGAGCCGACACGCGAGCATGTGCTCCCGCGCTCCCTCGGAGGCGATCTCGTTCGGCCCATTCTCTGCAAGGACTGCAACGGCCGCCGCTTGTCGCCGTTGGATCAAGCCCTCGCTGAGCGCTCGCTGGTGTCCCTATCGCGCGTCGGGTTCACGCCCGAGACCGCCTTCGATGTACGTCTTGGCGGCGACCACTTCGTCAAGGATGACCACTCGGGCCTCGTGATGGACGTCGCGATCACAAACGAGATGCGCGCTGTCGTCATGCCGCAGGCCCACGTGTTGGTCGACGGCGAGGAAACCCGACTCTCGATCCTCACTGCCGACACCGACGACCTCGTTCGACTCAACGCGTTCGTGGTCAAGCAGCTCGACAGCGGACGATTGCCGAAGATGCACACGAAGTACGGCCCGGAGGATGCCGGCCCCAGCGCCCGCTTGGTGATGCACCGCGAGGGGGACGGCTATCTCCGAGCACAGGGCGAGGCTGATGCACAGCGACTGGTCGCCGTTCTTCAGGAGCACTGGGCGGCGGCGTACGCGCAGCACACAGTTCGAGTGGCGGCAGGAGGACCGCCACCTGAGGGGCGCTCAATTCCGAAGCCCGCCGTCCACGTACACGTGTCGTATCGGCCCGATGACACGAACAGAGCTGTCGCCAAGATCGCGCTCAACGTCGTCGCAGCGCGACTGAGCCCCGAGTTCGCGCTCGCGCCCGAGTTCGACGAGCTCCGTCGATACGTCCTTGGAGACGACATTCGCCATCCCGAGCGGGTCGACCCGAACGAGGTCTTGCTTGATCCAAGGTTCGTCTCGCAGTTTCCTCCCGACACACACGCCATCGTTCCGACCGACGAGCACGCCGTGACCATCACGTACGCGCCTCCGACCCTCTACGCCTGGGTAACCCTCTACAAGACGCACAACTTTCTCGTGAAACTGGGAGACATCGCCCTCGCCGAGGAGTTGTTCGCCGTACACGAGTTCTCGAGCATTCGTCGAGGCAACGAGGCACTGGACGTCTCCGAGACCTACCGGCGACTCCGCGCTCGAGGGCACGAAGGCGGCAACGCGTGACCGCTAGATGACGGCCAGGGTCGTGGTCCGGCAGAGGCCGTGGTACGGCGGGAAGCCGATGCCCACCTCGTTCAGCGCGGAGTCGCTGGCGAGCGCTCGGAAGTCGCCGCGATCGTCCCGGGTGCCCATCGCGGAGCGCGTGACCTCGGCGAGGTCGGTCCGACCGCCGCCGCCGTC
>CAZPEY010000432.1:0-2292 GCA_964585665.1 uncultured Polyangiaceae bacterium
CGATCGTCATGATTGGACTGCTCGACGCGGGATGCATCATCCCGACGCAGCTCCACACGATCCCCGCCGAGGTCAACGCGCCGCCAGCCATCCTCGAGAGCCTGTCCGAGCCCCGCTTCGGCCCCCTCTTCGTCACCGGCTTCGTGGAGTTCAAGGTCGCGGTCGATGACCCGAACGTCGGTGACGACTTGAAGGCGCGGCTCTTCCTCCTCGAGGAGTCCGGGCAACCTACCTACACCCTCATCGAGCGCCAGCCAACCATCGATCCGGACGTCGAGACGCGCCGTCGCTTCAACTTCGGCGTCATCGATGTCTGTACG
This sequence comes from uncultured Polyangiaceae bacterium, assembly GCA_964585665.1. Lineage (GTDB taxonomy): Bacteria > Myxococcota_A > Polyangia > Palsa-1104 > Palsa-1104 > CAZPEY01. Next base: position 321 of record CAZPEY010000432.1, read on the forward strand.
CTGTATGGCAACTCGACGCTCGCCGTCGTCGTCGCGGACCGCCCCTTCCTGACCGCCCCTGGGTCGGAGTCGCTGTCCGAGGGACTCACCGACGAGAACGCCTGGACGCTGCGATGCAACTAGCCCATCACCATCGCACCGCCGGTCTCGCACTCCTCGGCGCCGTCGTCGGGGCCCTGGTCACCGGCTGCGCGCTGCAGGCCAACTCCGGTGCGCTCGAGCGCAACCCCAACTGCGCGGTCGGCTACTGCCCGAGCGCCAACCGCGACAACGTCGGGGTCGAGATCTTCGCGACGGCGCTCGGCGCGCAGGAGTTTCCGTCCATCCCGTACGACTCGCTGACCGGGACCTTCCAGCTCGAGACCTCGCCGTTGGTCCGCCTCTCGGGCGCGGTCAAGCTGCCGATCGAGCTGGCCGGGCTCGATCTCAAGAGTGGCGTCGTCGTCGCGACCCGCCCCTCCCGCCTGGTGGGCCGCCCCGAGGTCAGCTACCAGGGCACGCTCAACCCGACGACCGGCAAGTACCAGATCGATCTGCCGCCCAACCTCGATGGCGAGGTCTACACGTTGCGGGTCGCCGTCGACGATCAGCTCCTGCCGCCGTTCTCGATCGACGTCGAGCTGGTGCGCGACACCAGCCTCGATCTGGTGCCGGCCGCGCCCACGCCTTCGCTCGCCATCGGCGGCAAGGTGCTCTCGGCGCTCGGCGCGCCGCTCGTCGGCATCGAGGTGATCGGCCGCGATCCGGAGACCAACAAGCTCGTCTCGACCCGCGCCCACACCGACGCGACGGGGCACTTCGAGCTCTACCTGGGCTCGCAGAGCGGCTCGGGCGGCCTGCGGCTGACGGCGCAGATCAACGAGACCCTGCGCCTCGAACGCATCATCAGCAGCATGCCAACCAGCAATGGCCCGAGCGAGGTGGTGCTGCAGCTGCCGGCGCTGCCCAACCCGGTGCCGCAGTCCTTCCGGCTCGCGGGTCTATCCTCATCGGGCATCGAGCAGCCGGTGATCGGCGCGCGCGCCAAGGCGTCGGCCCGGATCCTCGACAAGGCGAGCGACGTCGTGGCCATCCACGAGCTCCAGGCGGACAGCGACAGCGAAGGGCGGGTCACGCTCAACCTCTACCCGGCCGAGAGCGCCGAGCGCACGTATCAGCTCGACGTCGCGACGCTCGGCAACTCGGACTTCCGCTCGACGACGGTGAGCATCGCCGCCGGACCGGTGGCGGGCTACTCGTCGACGATCATGCTCGAGCCGCGTCCCGCGGTCTTCGGGGTCGTGCTCGACGCGGTCGGCAGGCCGCTGTCAGGCGCGACGATCACGCCCCGCACCACGACGTTCGCGCGCAACGACGCCGCCGAGAGCTTGCAGGCGCTGCTCCAGCCCTCGACGACCAGCGATGCCGACGGCAAGTTCACGATGCGGCTCGATCCCGGCGCCTACGACCTCGAGATCGTTCCCCCCGTGTCGAGCCAGCTCCCCCGTCGCTGGTTGGTGCAGCAGATGATCGAGGCCCAGACCGACCTCGGGCTCGTCAGCCTGCCGGCCTCGCTGCCGCTCGTCGGGCGAATCGTCGATCTCCAGCAGAAGCCGCTGGCCAACGTCACCGTACGCTTCTTCGCGCTCCCGACGGAGAGCGCCTACTGCGCCACCAGCGATCTCGTCTGCCAGCGCCCGGCGCGTCTGCAGGCTGAGCTCACGTCGCGGCAGGACGGCACCGTGGAAGCCCTCCTCCCCCCGTAGCCTGCGGGGCCGAGGCCGGGTCCGAGGCCGGGTCCGAGCCCGGGTCCGGATCCGAGGCCGGGCCCGGCTCCGAGGCCGGGGCCGGCTCCGAGGCCGGGGCCGAGGCCGGCTCTCTTCTCTCCATGCACAAAAGTGGCGGGCGACGGGCTTCGGACGAGCGTGCGGCGGATCGGGCGTGGAGGGAGGCAGGGGGGGGGGGGGGGGCCCCCCCCCGGGGGGCGAGGGGG
>CAZPEY010000432.1:2302-3992 GCA_964585665.1 uncultured Polyangiaceae bacterium
ACCTTCGGTTGTTCAACCCAGCTGGGGGGGGCCCCTGGTTGGGCCCCCCCCCCCCACACCCTGCCTCCCGGGCCGCCCCCCCGCCCCCCGCCCCTCCCGCCCCCCCGTCGCGCGCCGCTTGACTAATCCTCGATCTTCCGCAACCTTCCCCCATCATTCCGTACCAAGACGACTCGCTTACCCGATCTCCGTGCACAACCTGAAATGACCGAAGCCGAAGCAACCGCGACCTCCGAATCCTCCGTCGACCTTCCCCCGCCACCGCCCGCCACCTTCGAAGAGCTGGGCGTCGGTGAGAAGGTCTGTCTTGCCCTCTCCGAGATGGGCTTCCTTGGGCCGATGCCGGTGCAGAACGCCGTCTTCGGACCGATGGTGCAAAAGCGCGATCTGCTCGTGCAGTCGCGCACCGGATCTGGCAAGACGGCGGCCTTCGCGATCCCGCTCATCGACCGTCTCCTCGACGAGTCGCTGCCGGTGGTGCAGACGCTGGTCCTGGTTCCGACGCGCGAGCTGGCGCTCCAGGTCGCGACCGAGTGCAAGAAGATCGGCAAGCACAGCACCTTCGGAGTCTCGGCGATCTACGGCGGGGCGCCGATGGGCCGCCAGATCGACGAGCTCAAGGCGGGTGCTCAGATCGTCGCGGGCACGCCGGGGCGCGTGCTCGACCATCTCCGTCGAGGCACGCTCCAGCTCGACAAGGTGCGGACGCTAGTGCTCGACGAGGCCGACGAGATGCTGTCGATGGGATTCATCGAGGACATCTTGGCGATCATCGAGCGCTGCCCCAAGGATCGGCAGACGGTGCTGTTCTCGGCGACGCTGCCCGACGACGTCGTCCGCATCGCCAATCGCCACATGCGCGATCCGGAGCGGCACGCGCTGTCGCAGGGCTACGTCGGCGTGCACGACATCGCGCACCAGTACTACATGGTCAGCGGCATGGGGCGGGCGCGCGATCTGGTGCGCCTCCTCGAGCACGAGCAGCCGACCGGCGCGATCATCTTCTGCAACACGCGCGAGGACACGGCGCTCGTCGCCGAGTACCTGCGCAAGAATGGCTTCAAGGCCGAGGCGATCTCGTCCGACCTCACCCAAAAAGAGCGCGAGCGGGTGATGGGCGAGATGAAGAAGAAGACGCTGCCGTTCCTCGTCGCGACCGACATCGCGGCGCGCGGCATCGACATCAGCGACCTCGGTCACGTCATCAACTACACCTTCCCCGAGTCGCCGGAAGTCTACGTCCATCGGACCGGCAGGACCGGGCGCGCCGGCAAGAGCGGCGTCGCGATCTCCCTCATCGGACCGCGTGAGCTGGGCAGCTTCTACATGCTCAAGCTGACGTACAAGATCCGCCCCGAGGAGCGCACGCTGCCGCCGGACACGAGAAAGTCAATCATCTTGACCGATAGCACGAACACCCCGACGAGCAGCACCGAGAGCCCCACCGCGGGCACCGAAGGCACCACGCCGAGCGGCGCGCACCCCCTCGAGAAGATCGCCCCCAAGGCGCCTCCCGCGCCGCCCCCGGCCTTGCACGAGCAGCTGGCCGAGCGCGCGCTCCGCTATGAGACCAAGGCAGAGTACACCGAAGCCCTCGACCAGCTGCTGCAGCGGGACGACGGCCGCAACCTGATCGCGCGCTTGCTCGGCCAGCTCGGCGAGCAGCGGCCGCCGCGCGACCGCGACGAGC
>CAZPEY010000433.1:0-3983 GCA_964585665.1 uncultured Polyangiaceae bacterium
ACGAGAGCGAGATTATCGACGAGAAGAACGGGATCGAGGTGGAGTGGCGGGAGGACTAGCGCGAGGGCGCTCTAGTACTTCGTGTCGTTGTCGAAGTTGCCGCACTGAGTGGACTGCTGGTGGCTCACCTTCTGGTCGACCAAGAGGTCGATCTTCACGGCGGTCGCCTCGACGCGCTTGTCGAGGTCAGCGAGGGCGGCGACCTGGCACTCCTGGATACCCATGCCCGCGATCGGGAGGTCGACCGCCGTGGCGCCGAAGGTGGTGACCTCGTCGCTCGCCGTGTTGAAGTTGAGCCACCCGTCGGTTCGCGTCTTCATCGTCCACGCATCGGACTCCCAGTTCTCGCTCCCACTTCCCATCGTCACGCCCCAGCTGTACGAGTAGCCTGCCGCGCCGATGCCGCCGGTCGGAACAATCGAGACCTCCGAGAGGCTCTCGTCTCCGTAGGTCGTCTTGCCGTAGCCCTGGCTGACGTCGTCGTTGCCGGCCGGGTTGACGTGCAGCAGCCAGCCGTTGCGGCCGAGGGACGGATCGGAGATGACGACGTTGCCGGCCAACCAGTAGCCCTTCTCGTCGGCCACGAGCTCGCCGGTCTGGATGCCCGCGGTGACCGTGCCGCGATAGAACTTGGCGAAGCGCAGCACGTTCTCCGGAGGCTTCCCGACGACCACGGTAGGCGCGACGTCGGAGTCGATGATGTAGGCCGCGGCGTAGTTCTCCTTCACTCGGTAGAGCGAGCCAGCGATCGCGATCCGATCGCCCGCCGCGTTGAACGAAAGCCCGGTCACGGTGACGGAGTTCGACTCGCCGCTCGCGAGCCCGTACACCTTGAGGTGCTTGAAGTTGCCGTCGGCGTCGAAGATCGCCACCGAAAGGTAGGCGCCTACGCGCAACGACAGGAGACTGGCTGCAGCGATTGTCCCGTCCTTCGAGACGGCGACCGCGAGCGTCGAGGTGGTCAAGCAGCTATCACAGGTTTGTGTCGTCGAACCGGTGCAGTACAGCCGATCGAACGCGACCGCGCCGTCCTCGCGAAGGCCTACGATGCGCCCCAGGCTGCCATCCTTGTCGGTGAAATACCGGGTGCCGACAACCCAACCCCTTGCCCCCTGGGCGCGCGCCGCCGTGGAGGTGGGCATGACGTCCGGAAAGCCGAGGTTGATGGCGTCGACCGGGTACGCGAAGCTGAAGTCCGGCATCGCCGGTGCGCCCGGCTGCGATTCGCCGAAGGACATGATCATCGGATTGGCTTGATAGCCATAGCCCGGGAGCGCGTCGAAGAAGACACCGAAGCCAGCGTGACCCGCGGAGCCCGCGCGCTCGACGTCGATCATTTCCAGGTTCCCGTCGCCGCTGGCCAGCGAGTAGGTCAGGAGCTGGCCTTCCGTGATATCGCCCCAGGGAGGCAGGCGGGTCAGCATGGCCCGCGCGACGCTGCGCTGTCCGTTGTAGGCGTTGGCGGCGGTCACGAACACGCCCTTGTCGTTGGTCATCAGGCCGACGACTTCATCGTTGTAGGTTGGCGACCAATAGCTGCCGTTGAACTCGTCCGTGCCGTGGACGCGCGACCAGTACCGTCGGAAGTTGGCCTGGCAGGTCACGTCGGAGGCGGGCATCGTGAAGGCGATGTTCGTCGAGGCAGAGTTCGAGCAGTTCGACCACCCGATGAAGTCGAAGTCCGCCCCTTCGGTGTTGTCGACCATCGCCCACGCGGTCAAATCGACGCTCAGCCCCTGACCGACGCTGGTCGAACAGGTACCCGCCTGGCACGACAGCGTGCCAAGGACCCCGCCCGGGCCTTGCGGCGCCTTCATGGGCTGGCCGTCGGCGTAAATCGTGACATTGAGCGTTCGCGGGATGCGAGTGAACGTCGCCTTGCAGTCGTACGCCGCACCCTGGCTACCCGCGGTCACGCTGACCGTGACGCTGGTGCTGTTCCCGCTGCAGCCCGATGCCGTGACCGAGCCGCTGGTAACGGAGCCTGTCCAGCCGCTGACCTGGAAGTTTGCGGAGGGGGTCGCGTTTAGCGTGACGGAGCTGCCAACATTGACCGAGCTCGACGCTGGCGACACGCTGCCATTCGCTCCCGCCGATCCAGTGACCGTCACCTGGTTGATCGCAAACGTCGCCGTGCACGTATAGACCGCATTGTGCGTCGCGCCCGACACCGACACGGTCACCGGGGACGTCGAGCCGGTGCAGCCCGTAGCCGTCCCCGATCCGGTCGTAAACGACCCGGACCAACCCGTGAAGTGGTAGTTGGTGCTCGCGCTCGCTGACAGCGACACGCCCGTCCCACCAGAGTCCATCACCGTCGACGCAGGCGTCACCGTGCCGTTCGTCCCGGCGCCCGCGATCGTCACCTTGTTGATCGCAAACGTCGCCGTGCACGTATACACCGCGTTGTGCGTCGCCCCCGACACCGACACCGTCACCGGGGACGTCGAGCCGCTGCAGCCCGTCGCCGTACCCGAGCCCGTCGTGAACGACCCCGACCAGCCCGTGAAGTGGTAATTCGTGTTCGCGCTCGCGCTCAGCGAAACGCCCGTCCCGCCAGAGTCCACCACTGTCGACGCAGGCGTCACTGTGCCGTTCGTCCCAGCGCCCGCGATCGTCACCTTGTTGATCGCGAACGTCGCCGTGCACGTGTACACCGCGTTGTGGGTCGCGCCCGACACAGAGACCGTCACCGGCGACGTCGAGCCGCTGCAGCCCGTCGCAGTACCCGAGCCCGTCGTAAACGACCCGGACCAGCCCGTGAAGTGGTAGTTGGTGTCGGCGCTGGCAGACAGCGACACGCCAGTCCCGCCCGAGTCCACCACCGTCGAGGCCGGCGTCACAGTCCCGTTCGTCCCGGCGCCCGCGATCGTCACCTTGTTGATCGCAAACGTCGCCGTGCACGTATACACCGCGTTGTGGGTCGCGCCCGACACCGAGACGGTCACCGGAGAGGTCGATCCCGAGCAGCCCGTCGCGGTACCTGAGCCTGTCGTGAAGGCCCCCGACCAGCCGGTGAAGTGATAGTTCGTGTTGGCGCTCGCGCTCAGCGCGACACCCGTTCCGCCAGAGTCCACCACCGTCGAGGCCGGCGTCACCGTGCCGTTCGTCCCTGCGCCCGCGATCGTCACCTTGTTGATCGCGAAGGTCGCCGTGCACGTGTACTCGGACCCGGGCGTAGCGTTCGACACCGACACCGTCGTCGGCGACGTCGAACCGCTGCAGCCCGTGGCCGTGCCGCTGCCCTTCGTGAAGGATCCGGACCAGCCGGTGAAGTGATAGTTGGTGTTGGCCGTGGCCGTGAGCGCCTGCCCAGCTCCGCCGGAGGTCAGCGTGGACGAAGCCGGGGCCACCGTGCCGTTCGTGCCGGTGCCGAGCAAGCTCACCGTGATCGCGCTGAACGTCGCCGTGCACGCCTTGGCCGCGTCGAGAGAGGAGAACGTCATCACGCGATCCTGCCCGGTGCCGTTGCTCGCCACGCCGTCGCACACACCGCCGGTGGTTGCGGTCCAGGCGACCTGGTAGTTCGCAGCGGGCTTGGCCGTCAGCACCACCGACGATCCCTGGTTGAACAGCGCAGAGCAGACGCCGCCCGCCTGCCCGCAGTTGGTGATGGAGCCATTGCTGTCGACTTTGCTCCCCGTCGAGCCGACGTTGAACGTAGTGACGGCAACGGCGTATCGCTGGCGAAAGCCGACGGTGCAGGTCACGTCTGCCGTCGGGTTCGCGATCGTGTAAGCGTTGCCGCTCTTGGTTCCGGCCGAGCACGAGAAGCTCTCGACGAAGGCGTCAGGATTGCTGGCGGTCGCCGTCACCGTCGTGGTTTCCGTGCTGTCGACGATCTGAGAGCAGTTGCCCGCCGAGCAGGTCTTATCCGGCGAGGTCACCGTCGAGCCGCGATCGATCGTCACTGTCCCGGGCCCGGTCAGCGTCGAAACGGTGACCGTCCACTGCTTGACGAAGTTCGCGGTGCAGGTCTTGGT
>CAZPEY010000434.1:0-3976 GCA_964585665.1 uncultured Polyangiaceae bacterium
ATCCTCGCGCCCGATCGCGAAGCGGGCGATGGCCGTGGCTCTGGGCTGACACTGGCGCGGGGCGCGCAGCCCCAGAATGAAAAAGCCGGGTCGCTTTCGCGAACCGGCTTTCCGTCTCAGCAGAGCGGGAGACGGGATTTGAAGAGGTCACAAATCTGATTTGTCAAGCCAAGGCGCGACGCTGGCTTGCGTTGTTTTTGGTGACGAATCAGACGGTTGACCGACGAGTCCCGGATGCCGCTTCGACCCCTCTCTGCGCGCCTTCTCGAGTGACGACCAAGCTCGTCGTGGCACTGTGGCGCCACGGCAAGGGCTCATCAGGTCACGGTTCGTTCGAGACCTCGACGAGCACTTCGGGGATCTCGATTGAGCTACCATCACTGAATTCGACAGTGAGCAAGGTAGCACCGACCGCGCATCCGAACTGCTGCGCCTGCTCTGCGGTCTCGACCTGCCGCATTCCGCAGACGGAAGCAAACGCGCCTGGACGTTGCGCAGCCGCTGCGCTCTTCTTGATCTTGACTTCATCTCCCCATGTCGGCGCGCTCATCCTCACGTGCTCCCTCAGCTGGACTACCTAACCAACTATGGGTTGATTGACAACCACGGTGTGCCCGGTGTGCCGTCGGGTGGACTCACCCGAACTGAGGCAGCCGAATTTCTCCCGTTTCGAGCAACACCGTGAGTCTGCCTTCCGATAACCTGCGCGTAGGAGGCCGTCGTGGGCGAGAACAGTGGGTCGAAAAAAAAGGGCGACGGCACAGGGGCTGACACCCAAACGAAGAAGGGGGGCGGCTTTTGGGATGCGCTCCGCACAGTCGGTGCGGGCGTTCTAGAAGGGCTCTCCGGCGGGGAGACGATCGGCGGCGCGGGCTCACGACCGCGCACGCCTTCGCGACAAGATCCCGTCCTCACCAACGAGCGCCCCGCAGCCGCCAAGCAGATTCATCGCTCGATGAAGGCATGGCGCGATCGCCAAGACGCGGAGGCATCCGACGGCAGCGAGCAGGAAGCGCTGACGGAGCAACCCGGAAAGGAGCAGGCCCCTCAGATCGGCACAAAGCTAGAGGGGGCAAGAATCCACCGCGCTGGCAACAAGCCGCTCACGGGCGACAAGAAGGACAAGATGGGCACGGGGCCGGAGGCCAATGCGGTCCGCGTGGGCAACGCGGTCCAGGCCGGCGTTCAGGCGCCACCACAGCACCATGTGTTGCCGCAGGAGCACAGCAAATGGTTTGCCGATCATGGGCTCAACGTTCACGACTACTGCGTCACCCTCGAAAAGGATCACCACGACGCTGTACACGCAAGGCCGTCCAAGAAGGACGCGGGCGCCAAGGGATTTGACGAGGCGAAGCAGTGGGAATGGAGCACCAAATTGATGGCCGAGCTGAACAAGGCCGAGAAGTTGAACAAGAAGAAGCTCACCTCTGATGAGGTCCTAAAGGTAGTGCGCCAATTGATGCCGGCCTACGGACTGAAAGAGCCATTTGAAAAGTACAAGGGGGAGGGCAAGAAATGAGCGGTCTTGACGAGAAGGTCCGCACTGACTTCGACGCGCTCGACGGCGCGCTTGCCGCGCACGGCTACGACAGTGTCGAAGCCCTGCTCCACCGCCACCCCGGGGTCTCCTACATCACCCTGGGTGAGCAGATCGGCGTACTGCCCGTCGCTCTCATCGCCGCGCACCTCACGCGCGCTTATCGAGCCGGCGCGTCAACTTTTCGTGAGGCCGCGCGAGACTCGCTCGCGCGACACTTGAACCAGAGTCTCCCTCACGGTTGGAATGGCTCGGAAGCTCGCTTCGACAACATCGTGCCCTTCAGCTCGTGGGCGACGTCGGTGGAGACCGCAGCCGGCGCGGGAGCTCGCGATCGCGACGCTGTATTCGAAGCGCTCGAGCGGCATGCGCGACCTGGATGGCGCCCATCTGGCGCCGACGATCCCGTGCTTGTCGCGGCCTTCAACGAAGCCTGGTCGTAGCCCGCGCTGGACGAAAAGCAAAGCCGGGTCGCTTGCGCAAACTGGCTTTCCGTCTCAGCAGAGCGGGAGACGAGCTTTGAAGAGGTACTGGCTGGTCGACAAGGCCGCGCCCCTCGATAGAGAAACGTCACTTGTCGAGTATCCGAAGCCTACACATCGCCGAGCATTGGCTTGTGGATTCTCGGAAAGTGCATATTCTTAGGTCATGCTCGAGTTCTTGGTCACGTCGAAAGCGCGTCGCCGCATGCTGCTTCTCCTGTGGCAGGAGCGGGCTACGGGATCGGTCGCCGAGCTGGCTGACGCCGCGGGAGTAGGTGTCGCCAGCGCCTATCGGGAGCTGCGCGCCATGGAGCGACTAGGCCTCGTGACCACGGAGCGTCGCGAGCGGGACCTCGCATACAGCGCCAACTGGCAACATCCTCGAGCCGCCGCACTTCAGCTGCTCGTGACCCCTGCGAGCCCGTTGCCCGCGAGCGCAGCCGCGAAGCAAACTCGCGCCGAGCTGGCTGGGCTGGGCGCTCCCGTTGTCGTCGATCGGCCGCGGGCGCCTCGTGCCGAAGTCGAAGCGCTGTTGATCGAAGGTGTGGTCTTGGCGCATCGCGATCCCGCGCTCGCGCGGTCGCTGCCAGTCGCATTCTTTCGGCAGAGAGATCGTCTCGACCCCAAGAGGCTGGCGTCGCTGGCGCGTAGCCGCGCCGAGAAGGCGGCCGTCGGACTGTTTCTGGAGCTGACGGCCGAGGTGAGCGGCGAGCGCCGCTTCGCAGAGTGGGCGAAGCCGCTCCGCGATCGCCGGGTCCATCAACAACGTCCCTTCTTTTTCACCGAGGGCGGTGCGCTTCTCGAGAAACATACAAGCGGCCGCTCCCCGTCGCTGGCGCGTCACTGGGGCTATCGCCTCGACCTTTCACTCGAAGACTTTCAAACGCTCTTCGACAAAGCGGGGCGCGCGACGCCATGAAACGCTTTACGCCGAGCGAGCTGACCGATTTCTTGCGGGCCGTCGACAGGCACGCGAAGCGAAACGTCTCTGTCGTCGTTATTGGAGGCGGCGCCGCCGTGCTTGGTTATGGCGCTGAAACGGCGACCAAGGATCTCGACGCGCACACCGACATTTCCGACCTTTCGCCCGCTATCGCAGCGGCGCGGCGCACAACTGGCCTCGACGTGCCTCTCGAGCACGTCACCGTTGGCGACTTGCCGTATCATTTCGAGGAACGGTTGGTCCGTGTGATGCCGGAGCTCCAACGCCTCGAGCTTTGGGTGCCGGAGATTCACGATCTCGTGCTCAGTAAGCTAGTTCGGGCGAACGCAGGGGACCTGGCGACCATTGCAGAGCTGCACAAGCGCGTGTCGCTGTCATTCGATACTTTGATCGAGCGCTGGCGCGACGAGATGGATCACGCCATCGGTGATCCCAAGCGCCTGCGGACAAACGTACTGGTGGGCATTCGCCTCTTGTTTGGCGAGCTCGCCGCTGTTCGCGCCGAGCGAGCGCTCTGAGGCCGGGCTAGCGGGGTCATCCCCGCATCCAGGCGGCGCGGGTGGATGGGGCATCGGCGGATCGACGAGACGATGCTCTACGTCCACGTGGCCGGAAATCCCCTGCGCTCGCTGCCGCCCGAGCTTCGTGCCACGTCGTGCCCGGCACTGTGCTGACGCTGGGCCAAGGCCGCCTGGCGCCCAGAAATGAAAAAGCCGGAACGCTTTCGCGAACCGGCTTTCCGTCTCAGCAGAGCGGGAGACGGGATTTGAAGAGGTCACGAGTCTGATTTGTCAACCCAAAGCGCGACGCTGGCTTGCGTTGTTTTGGAGACGAATCAGACGGAGGACCGACGAAACCGAGCTGCCGCCCTAACCCGTCTCAACCCGGGTCGTGCACCCCGAGCCACGCTCTTCCTGGCACTCCGCTGGCACTGACGGCACGCGAATCCCGTACGTGCAATGCTGGTCAGTTAAGCTCCCGCTTCGACGGGACGCGGGCGTACGCGCTGAG
>CAZPEY010000435.1:0-3972 GCA_964585665.1 uncultured Polyangiaceae bacterium
CTCGGACAGCGGGTTGGTCTGGTCCATGAACTGCGACAGCTGCGAGCTGCCGAAGTACTCCTTGACCACCGCCGAGACCGGCTTGGCGTTGATCAGGTCGTGCGGCATCAGCGTCTCGATCTCCTGCGACATGGACATGCGCTCCTTGATGGCGCGCTCCATGCGGACGAGACCGATGCGGTACTGGTTCTCCATCAGCTCGCCGACGGCGCGCACGCGGCGGTTGCCGAGGTGGTCGATGTCGTCGATGTTGCCGCGACCGTTCTTGAGCTCGATGAGGTGCTTGACCGCGCGGAGGATGTCCTTGACGGTCAGGATGCCGACGTCGAGCCCCGGCGGCTTCTCCTCCTCCTTGAGGACCTTCTGGCCATCCTCGGAGGGGGGATAGAGCTTGTAGTTGATCTTGAGGCGGCCGACCGTCGACAGGTCGTAGCGCTCCTCGTTGAAGAAGAGGTTGTGGAACAGCGCCTGCGCCGTCTCGAGCGTCGGCGGATCGCCGGGACGCAGACGACGGTAGATCTCCATGATCGCCTCGTCCGCCGTCGCCAGCTTGTCGGCGATGAGGGTGTCGCGCAGGTAGCTGCCGACGTTGAGGCCGTCGATGAAGAGGACCTTGAACTCGGCGACGCCGTGATCGCGCAGCTCGCCCAGCTTGGCCTCAGTGATCTCCTCGTTGACGCCGAGGAGGACTTCGCCGGTGTTCTGGTCGATGATGTCGTGCGCGGCCACCTTGCCGACGACCTCGGTGAGCTCGACCGGCAGGCGCGTGATCTGCGACTCCTTGAGCTTGTCGATCACCGAGCGGGTGAACTTGCGGTTCTTCTTGACCAGGATCGCGCCCGTCTTCGGGTGGCGAATGTCGCGGGTCGCGCGCTGGTTGATGAGCAGCTCGTACTCGACGGACTTGTCGTAGCTGCCGCCCGAGTTGATGTAGACCGTCTCGGTGTCGTAGAAGAAGTTGAGCAGCTCCTCGGCCGACTTGCCGAGCGCGCGCAGGAGCACGGTCGCGTGCAGCTTACGGCGACGGTCGATGCGGACGTAGAGCAGGTCCTTCGGGTCGAACTCGAAGTCGAGCCACGAGCCGCGGTACGGGATCACGCGGCAGTTGTAGAGGAGCTTGCCCGACGAGTGGGTCTTGCCCTTGTCGTGATCGTAGAACACGCCCGGCGAGCGGTGGAGCTGCGAGACGACGACGCGCTCGGTGCCGTTGATGATGAACGTACCGTTCTCCGTCATCAGCGGGATTTCACCGAAGTAGACCTCCTGCTCCTTCATGTCGCGCAGCGACTGAGCCCCGGTCTCCTCGTTGGTGTCGAACACGACCAGGCGGATGACGACCTTGATCGTCGCCGCGAAGGTCATGCCGCGTTGACGGCACTCCTCGACGTCGTACTTCGGCTTCTCGAGGTTGTACGAGACGAAATCCAGCGACGCGGTCTCCGAGAAGTCCTTGATCGGAAAGACGCTCTGGAAGACGGCCTGGAGGCCGATCTTCTCGCGGTTTTCAGGCGCGATGTCTTTCTGCAGGAACTTCTCGTAGGACTGCTTCTGGATGTCGATCAGGTTGGGGATGTCGATGATCTTGTTGACCTTCGCGTAATTCTTACGAACGCGGAAATTGTTCTGAATCACAGAAGCCATAGACACCCTTCGAGTCAGCCGGTTGTTAATGCGCGACCGGCTCGCAGGGACACCAGTCCCTGCGAGCCGTTCACACAGCTACTACGCAAACAGAAACAGTCGCTGAATGTGCAAGAGCACTCTCAGTTACTTGATCTCCACCGTGCCACCCGCCTCGGTGATCTTCTTCTTGATCGCCTCGGCATCGTCCTTCGACACGCCCGCCTTGACTTCCTTGGGCGCGCCGTCGACGAGATCCTTGGCCTCCTTGAGGCCGAGGTTCGTGATCTCACGAATCGCCTTGATGACCTGGATCTTGTTGGCGCCGCCATCCTTGAGGATGACGGTGAACTCGGTCTGCGCCGCGGGGGCAGCAGCCGCGTCGCCACCGCCCGCCGGGGCGGCCGCGCCGGCAACGGCAACCGGGGCAGCCTTGACGCCCCACTTCTCTTCGAGCTTCTTGGTCAGGTCCGCAATCTGGATGACCGTGAGGTTCGAAAGCTGATCAATCAGAGTCTCGACGTTCGACATTTCCTAGTTCTCCCTATTTCGGCGAAGATTCGGCGCGCTCTTTGGCGGCCAACAGGTACACGAAGTTCTGAGCGCCCGCGGCGAGCTGGCGGACGAAGTCCGTCGCCGGTGCCTGGAAGGTGGCGAGCAGCTTGGCGCGCAGCTCGTCCTTGCCCGGCATCGTCGACAAGCTCTCGACACCCTTCTGGTCGAGAACCTGCCCCTCGAAGTAGCCACCCTTGACGACGAACTTTTCCGAATCCTTCGCGAACTTCGTCGCCACCTTGGCGTTCGCCGCGGGGGACTCGTACGAGAAGATGATCGCCGTCGGCCCTTCGAGCATCGCGCCCATGGGCTCCATCGGAGTGCCCTTGATCGCGAGCTTGACGAGCGTGTTCTTGTACACCTTGTACTCGCACTGCACCTTGCGGAACTCGTCGCGAAGGCTAGTGACGGCCGGCACCGTGATGCCACGGTAGTCGGCAAGAACGAGGGAGGTGGTCTTGGCGAGCTTTTCCTTCAGCTCGGCGACCTGCGACTCTTTGGCGTTGCGGTCCATTCTCAGAACTCCTTCATGTCTCGGCAGGGTGATTAAGCCGTCCGCCGTATGACGGCCCCTGCGGTCTGCGACAAACTACGAACGACGCTTCGCTACTCAGCGAAGCGAGAGGAAACTTCCTGCACATCGATCCGGACGCTCGGGCTCATCGTCGACGAGACCGCGATCGAGCGGACGTACTGCCCCTTGGCCGTCGACGGCTTGAGCTTCTGGACGAGCTCCAAGATCGCCCAGGCGTTGTCGCGAAGCTTCTCGCCGCCGAAGGAGATCTTGCCGATGCGGACATGGACGATGCCGGCCTTCTCGGCCTTGAACTCGACGCGACCGCCCTTGAGCTCGCGCACCGCCTTGCCGACGTCGAAGGTGACCGTACCGACCTTCGGGTTCGGCATGAGGCCGCGCGGACCGAGGACACGACCGAGACGACCGACCAAGCCCATCAGGTCCGGCGTCGAGACGGCCGAGTCGAAGTCGAGCCAGTTCTCTTTCTGGATCTTGTCGACGAGGTCTTCGGCGCCGACCGCGTCAGCGCCAGCTTCCTGCGCCTCCTTGGCCTTGTCGCCCTTGGCGAAGACGACGACGCGCGTCGTCTTGCCCGTGCCGTGCGGCAGGTTGACCGCGCCGCGGACCATCTGGTCGGCGTGCTTCGGGTCAACGCCGAGGCGGATGGCGAGGTCGACGGTCTCGTCCCACTTGCTCGAGATCTTCGTCTGGGGGAGCAGCGTGAAGGCGTCCGCGAACGAGTAGCGGGACTCGCGGTCGATCTTCTCCGCCGCCGCCTTGTACTTCTTGCCGACCTTGGCCATGGGGTTCTCGCTTTGGGATGCGTCCCGAGCCCCGAGGGGCGCGGTGGGTGGTTTCGTGACCGGGGCCCCGCGCATCCAGGGCCCGATCCTGTCCCTTCCGGGGACGTGTACGCCGGGCAGGCCGGCGGAAGACTAGTCGATGACGTCGAGGCCCATCGAGCGGGCCGCGCCCTCGACGGAGCGCATGGCGGACTCGATGCTGGTCGTGTTCAGGTCCGGCAGCTTCATGGTGGCGATGTCGCGCACCTGCTTGCGGGTGACCTTGCCGACCTTCTCCTTGTTGGGGCGGCCCGAGCCCTTGTCGATGCCGGCCGCCTTCTTGAGGAGGATCGCCGCGGGGGGCGTCTTCGTCTCGAAGGTGAAGGACCGATCCGAGTAGACCGTGATGATCACCGGGATGATCAGGTTCTCGGCGGCCTGGGCCTGCGTCTGCGCGTTGAAGGTCTTGCAGAACTCCATGATGTTGACGCCGTGCTG
>CAZPEY010000436.1:0-1937 GCA_964585665.1 uncultured Polyangiaceae bacterium
AGCCCGAGGCCGATGTTGGCGAAGATGAGGCCGACCTCGCCGCGCGGGATCATGCCGATACCGACGGAAAGTCGGCTGGCCTTGCCGAAGACGCCGAGGCCGGCGAGCTGCTTGCCGACGATGGCCGCGACGGTGAGCGCTCCGGCGAGGCCGAGCACGCCCGGCTGGGCAAACGACTGGAGGTCGGTGCGCATGCCCATCAGGACGAAGAAGATCGGCGACAAGAACGACGACAGCGGCGCGAGGAGCTTGTCGAGGCTGGCCTCGCCGCGGCTCTGGAAGTCGCGGTAGTGCAGGTCCTCGAGGATGAGGCCGGCGGCGAACGCCCCGACGATGGGCGCGAGGCTCATCTGGTTGGCGACCCAGGCGAGGAAGAAGCAGAGGCCAAGGCCCGTGGCGAGGAGCACGCCCGAGCCGCGCAGGCGCGACGCGAAGTGGAAGATGCGCGGCGCGAGCCACACGCCGAGGACGAGCGCGCCGACCAGGAAGCCGGTCGACTTGGCGACCGTGAGGGCGATGGACCAGCCCGACAGCGCCTGCCCGGCGTTGGCGGCGACGAGCACCCCGGTGACGACGGCGAGCAGGATGAGCCCGAGCACGTCGTCGATGACGGCGGCGCCGAGGATGATGCGGGCCTCGTCGGACTGCGACTGGCCGAGATCCTTGAGGACGCGCGCCGTGATGCCGACCGAGGTCGCGGACAGCGTCGCGCCGATGAACAGGTGCAGGTACAGGCTGTGCTCTGCCAGCAAGAGCCGCGACACGCCGACCCCGAGCACGAACGGCCCCGCGACGCCGAGCACCGCGACGGCGAACGACGACCAGCCCACCTTGAGCATCTGCGCGACGGTCGACTCGAGGCCGACCTCGAACAGCAAGATGAGGACGCCGAGGCGCGCCAGCATGTCGACGAACGGATCGTTGCGGATGGCGGCAAACGCAGCGACGGGCAGGTTGCCGAGGATGACGCCGAACAGCAGCTCGCCCAGCACCGCCGGTTGCTTGAGCCGCACCGCCAGATCGGCCACCAGCTTGCCGCCCGCGAGCATGAGCGCGAGCGCGAGCACGACCGGGGCCGAGGGATCGCCATGTCCTCCGTCGCTGCTCGCCAGCGCGCGCAGCGAGTACGAGAGCAGGAGGACAAAGACCAGGCGTGCCATGGGCAGGGGAGGCGAGCGCGCTACAGCGACGCGATGACCATGATGCAGAGGTTGACGAACCAGAGGAGCTGGAAGATCCCCGACAGCATCGCGATGCGCTTGGCGATGGGCTGCAGCGTCGCCGGCTCCGCGGCCTCGCCCTGCGCGATCAGCTTGTCGGTGGTCTTGGCGATGACGACCCCGACGACGGCCGAGAGGATCGTCAGGCCGAGCGCGATGTGAAACCGCGTCGCGACCTTGGCGAAGCCGCCGAAGTAGAAGATGAGGCCGACGCCGCTCAGCAGGGTCGAGAGTCCGCTGATGCGAGCGATGAGGCCGGCGCGGCGGAGGCGAGCGTGCAGCGGTCCAAGATGTGGCGCACCGAGCGCGATCGTGCGGCGGATGTCGCCCGCCGTCGACAGCGTGCCACCGAACCAGGTGGCCGCGAACGCGATGTGGAAGATCTTGAGGATGAGCATGGCGCGACCCTAACACGACCTCCGCTCTCTGGTACGATGCGCCCATGAGAGCAGCAACGAGATCTCTGGTTGGGTTCGGGCTCCTCGGGTTGACGCTGGCGATCGGCTGCGGGGACGGTGCGGGCAAGAAGACGGAAGAGAAGCCGTTCACCGGGCAGACCGGGACGATCCTCTTCGCGACGCAGGTGCCGCTGGTCGGCTTCGCGACGATCTCGAGCACGTTCGCCAACCACCTGCCGGCGATGAACTCAGTGCCGCGCGGCGGCGATCTGATGATCCGCTACCCGGACGGGACGCTGCGCAACCTGACCCGCGAGGC
>CAZPEY010000436.1:2037-3951 GCA_964585665.1 uncultured Polyangiaceae bacterium
GAGGTCTTCCCCGAGCCGCGCGCGCCCGACGATCCGGACGCCAAGCCGAACCTGACCTTGCACAAGTTCAACCAGTTCTTCCCGTGGCAGGTCAACCAGGACGGCACGGGCGAGGAGACGCTCAACCACGTCGGTCGCCACGAGCTCGGCGGCAGCTACTCGGACGGCAGCTTCACCGACGATCCGAACCTCACCTACCTGACGCCGCCGTCGACGCACGTCAACCGCTACGAGCTGACGTCCGATGGCGGCCTCTTCCACATGAAGGAAGATCCGAAGACCCCGGGCACCTACTACGCGACCTACGCGCGCGAGTTCGGCACCGCCTGCGCCGGCGCGCTGGTCAAGTTCGCGGGTGGTCCGTCGGTCAATCCCGAGGACCTGTCGCTCGTCGCGGTCACGCACCGCGACAGCTACGCGCAGCCGGACGATCCGTCGATGGCGCCCGGCTCGACGGGGCACTACCGGAACACGCTGCCGATGTCCGACGGCACGCTCGTCGTCTCGCACACCTCCGTCGTCGGTCCGGCGAAGAACGACGGGACGCGCGCCGCGCCGAAGTACAACTACGACTTCCGCCTGAAGGCGATGGAGCAGGCCGGCGAGTACCTGCAGGCGGGCGGGGCGCTCACTTCGGGGATCATGGCCGATGTGAGCTACTACGATCCGGACATCCTGGTGACGTACCAAGGGCCGCTGTGGGAGCTCGACGCCGTCGAGGTCGCGCCGCGCACCAAGCCGACGCCGACCAAGGAGACGATCGAGACGCCCGAGAGCAACGTCTTCAAGGCGGTGGGCGTCGACGTGGCGAGCATGCAGGCGTGGCTCAAGCAGAACGGCCTGGCGCTGATCATCAGCCGCAATGTCACCTCGCGCGATCGCGCCGACGTGCAGCAGCCGTACAACCTGAGCGTGCCCGGCGGCGTGCAGACCAAGGGCACGGGCAAGGACGGCAAGATCTATGACGTGCCGTTCTTCCAGATCTTCGAGGGCGACGCGCTGCGCGGCTACACCACGCCGGCCAAGGGGCGCCGGCTGCTGGCGCGCCCGATCCACGGCGACGGCGTGTCGACGGCGGGCGCGGGCGATCCGGCCGGCAGCGTGCGGGTCGGCGCGGACGGATCGATGGCGGCGATCGTGCCGGCGCGGCGCGCGCTGACCTGGCAGCTCACCGACGCGACGGGCGCGGGCGTGGTGCGCGAGCGCAACTGGGTGTCGTTCCAGGCGGGCGAGATCCGGACCTGCCCGGACTGCCATGGCGTCAACAAGATGAACCAGGCCGGCGCGCCGTCGGCGACCAACGAGCCCGAGGCGCTGCGCAGCCTGCTGACGGCGTGGAAGGCGTCGCACTGACGATGGCAACGGCAAAAATGACCGTCGATTCCCTCGATGTCGTCGCGCTCGCCGAGCGCGTCGGGCGCGAGCTGGCCGTCAAGACCTCGACGCTCAAGCTGGGGACGCTCCTCCCCGAAGACGAGGCGCGGCTGGCGGCGCGACTCGCGGAAGCGGGCGTCGAGCTCGCGGGCAAGGTGGTGCGCGTGCCGCTGCAGCAGCAGCTCGAGCGTGCGCTCGATGCGGCGGGCAGCGACGGGATCGACGCGGCCACGCTCGCCAAGGCGGTGCGCGGCGCGCGCAACGCGGCCGAGACCAAGGCGGCGATCGCGGCGCTGCAGGCGACCGGCGCGATCGCGATCCTGGCGGGTGGCCCTGGCAAAGCTCGACCGCTGGTGCGACGCAGCGACGCGGTGTTGTCCGACGCCGAGCTCGACCGTCTGCCGGCCCTCGCCAAGCAGCTCGCGGCGCTCGCCAAGGCGACGCGCGCCGTGGCTGGCAAGCCACGTCCGACGCTGCTGCGCGCGACGCTGCTGGCGCTGCTCGGCTCTCCGTCGGCGGAGCCCGCGGCCGCGCCGACGG
>CAZPEY010000437.1:0-3946 GCA_964585665.1 uncultured Polyangiaceae bacterium
CCCACGGGGAGAACGGCGGCGAGAGCGCGTGCGCCGGGTGGGGATGGGAACCCTCTCCTCGCTGCGTCACCCGACGAGGGGTGTGCCACAGGGCGGCGGAAGAGGCCCGAGCGAACCACGACGGGTGGAGAGGTGGCCTCGCTCCTCGCGGAGCTACTTCGTCAGGAGCACGATCGACCCTGCCTGTGGCACACCCGTTGTCGGGTGACGCAGCGAGGAGAGAGGCCGCCTCTCCACCCAAACGTGATCCTTCGTGAGGGCTGGGGCTACTTGATGACGACGCGGTCCGTGGCGCCGCGCCCGAAGACCTCGGGGTGGTACATCTCCTCGGTGCGCACCGGCGGCACCACGAAGTCGCCCCGCACGGTCGCGCGCGCGACGAGGTTGAGGCGGTAGGTACCCGCCGGCAGCTCGTCGGCGAAGTGCAGCGATCGCTCGTCGCGCAGCTCGCGATGGCCGAAGCGCCACGACGGATAGCCGCCGTACCACTCCTCGTCGGGGTTGCGCGCGCTCGGCTGCCGCGCCGAGGTCTTGTAGGCGCTGTTGACCAGCTCGAGGCCCGCCGGGAGCGGATCGTCGACGACGACGTAGAAGCGGTTGTCCTGCACGACGACGTCGAGCTGGATGCGCACGTACGCGCCCGCCTTGATCGTGTAGCTGCCATTCGGCTCGCGGCGCACCTCGTCGGGGCTGCCGACCGGGAGGTACTTGCGCTCGACGGTCATCCCCTGATCGAGCGCGGCGAGCTTCAAGTCGCGCGGGGCGTAGCGCAGGCCGACGCGATAGTAGAGGCGCCCGCTGCCGGTCTTCTGCACGGTCACGCTCTTGGCGTTGGTGGCGAGCAGCTTGGTCATCGGCACCTCGAGGTGCTCCTCGCGCAGGCTCTTGCCCTCCCACTTGCTCTCTGCGACGCGGTCCTTGCCGAGCAGCACCTGGGCGACGAAGCTCGTCGGCTCCGACTCGTACTTGTCGAAGTAGCGCTTGAGCGCGTAGAGCGCGTAGGAGTTGGCCTGTGTCGTGTCCCACCGACCCTTCTGGCGCGCGTCCATCAGGCCACGCACGATCTTCGGCACCAGGACGTTCTGCGGCTCGACCTCGAGCAGCACGAGCAGGACGATCGCATCGGTGCGCGCCGACGAGTGCATGAGGAGCTGGAGCGCCTCGCTCTGCTGCTCGACGAAGCGCGCCGACGACGCGGTTTGAATCACCCGGTTGTTGAGCTCGCGCAGCAGCGCGGTGCGCTCCGCTCCGGTGGGGTTCAGACGATGGAACACCGCCGTCAAGAACGCGCGCGCGAACAGGTCGAGCTCCGCGGCGTGCGGATAGAGCCGCTTGGCGAACGCCTCGTGCTTTTGCCCCCAGTCGCCGAGGGCGTAGAGCGCGAGCGCTTGCGTGTCGTAGGCGACGCGGGTGGCGCGTCGGTCCTTGCTGGTGTCTCCGATCGGGCGATTCAGCCAGTTGACGAGGTAGGCGCTGCCGCGCTCGATGGTCGCGTCCGGGATCGTCAGGCCGAGCTCCTTGGCGCGGCGAAGGACGATCAAGATGTAGGCGGTCAGGTCGGCGCGCCCCTCCTCGGAGCTGCCGAGCCAAGTGCCCCAGCTGCCGTCGCTGCGCTGGCCAGCGATCAGCTTGTCGATCGCGATCGTCGCGTGCTGCCGCCCGATCGCCTGCGTCTCGGCGCCCGCGAGCTTGAACTGCTCGACGAGCTCGCCAAGGATGAGCAGTGGCATCGCCTTGCTGCTCACCTGCTCGGCGCAGCCATACGGATACTCGAGCAGGTAGCGCACCGAATCCTCGAGCCCCTTGAGCGCGGTCGACGCGACGCTGATGGACAGCCCGCCGAAGCCGGGCAGCACGTCCTTGGGCAGGTCGAGCGGCTCGGTGGCCTTGACGAACGTCGTCCCGTACGTGGCGAACGCCTCGGCCGAGGTCGGCGTCGCGATCGGGACCATCATCTCGACGGCGTCGGCCTCCTGCCCGAGCTTCGCGGCAAAGCGCAGGCGCGCCGAACCCGCCGCGGGTACCTTGATCGGGAAGGTCACCTCCTGGGCCTCGCCAGCCGCCACGGCGATCGTGGTCGTGGCGGGGCCGGCGAGCTCGACACCGCTGGCCTCGAGCGTCACCTCGACCTGCCCGGCCTGTCCGGTCTGGTTGTCGACGATCACGCCGGCCAGGAAGCTGTCCGTGCTGTTGGCGAAGCGCGGCAGGCTGGGGCGGAGCTGCAGCGGCTTTCGGACGCTGACGCTGCCCTGCGCCGAGCCGAAGCGGTCCCCCTCGTCGGCGGCGACCGCCATGATCCGATAGCGCGTCAGGTTGTCGGGCAGGCGCAGCGCGAAGCTCGCGACGCCGCGCGCGTCGGTCTGCACCGTCGCCGCCAGCGGCGTCGTCAGGAACAGCCGCCGTAGCGTCGCCGCGGGGCCCTGGCGACCGCCCGGTCCGCCGGCGCCGCCCGAGGCCATGTCTTCGGCCATCGCCTTCGACGCTGGCGCCTCCTTGCGCTTGGCGCGCTCGGCCTCGTCGGCGAGCTTGGGATCCTCGGGCAGGAGGCGGCGCAGGATCTCGGCGAGGGTCACGCCCGAATCGCGGACGAAGTGGAAGTAGGGGAGCGGATCGGGCAGCGCAAAGCCGGTCATGCTGAGCACCGCTTCATCGACGGCGACCAGGCTGACCTGCGCGGAGACCGGCCGCTGCTGCGCGTCGTTGACCTGCACCTCGACGGCGAGGGTCTCGCCGGGGCGCGCCGTGTCCTTGGCAGGGCGCACCGTCAGCATGAGGCGCTTCGGGTCGCGCGCGATCGACAGCGTCGCGCTGCCGTTGGCCCACTCGGCGCGTCTGCGGTCGCGGCCGCGCGCCATGATCGCGGTCGCACCGAGCTCGAGGTTGGGGAGGTGCTCGGCGCGCACCAGCACCTTGGCCGTGCCGAGATGGTCAACAATCTTGACCAGCTGGTGGCCGATCAGCCCGCTGCGCTCCTCGGTGAGGAGCGCGATCCCCTCGGCGAACGGCGCGCGGAGCGTGACGATCGCGGTCTGCCCCGGCTGGTACTCCTTGCGATCGAGGGTCAGCTCGACGCGCCCGGCCTTGGTGTCTCGCTTGACCATGTCCCGGCCGGCGACGTCGACGTACAGGCGCGTCACCACCGGACGCTGCTTGCTGTCCCGGGTGCTCGCCTCGACGAGGTAGGTGCCGCCCTTGGGAAACACCAGCGGGCAGCTCTGCACCGTGCTCGTCGAGCGCGCGGTGCACGGCGCGACCTCGGTGAGCTTGGGCACACCGGTGGTGGTGGCGTTGCCCTGGTCGTCCGTGCTCGGCTCGAGCTCGACCGAGCGCAGCGTCGCCTTGACCGTCACCGTCTCGCCTCCGATCCGCTTGCCGTCGACGTCGACCAGCACGAGCTCGATGGGCGTCGGGCGATTGGCCTCGACGGGGCCCGGGACGCGAACCCCGACGTAGCGATCGGCCGGGTGGGCTCGCAGCGCCGCGCTGCCGGCGGTCGCCTGCCGCGACACGTCCGTGATCTGCGCCTCGACGATCAGCGCCGCCGGATCGAGCACGTCGCCGCCCTGCAGCGGGGCCTGCAACGAGAAGCGTCCGCGTTCGTCGAGGACCCCGTCGCCGCTCGCGATCGGCGAGGGCCCGCGGTCGTAGTGGCGGTGCTCCCAGCGACTCCAGCGCTCGATCGCCGAGCCGAAGTGAAACTCGCCGAGCTCGGCGGTGCCAAAGCGCGCCTCGCTCGAGTAGATCGTCCAGCGCACCTTGGCGTGCTTCATCGGCGCGCCGTAGAGGTAGCGGCCGCTCACCTCGGCGCGCAGCGTCTCGCCGAAGAAGACCGCCGTCGTCGTCGGCTTGACCGCCACCTCGAACTCGGGGGCGCGGTACTCCTGCACGTTGACGTGGGTCGAGCCGAGCGACGTCTGGATGTGGATCGCGCCGAGGTCGACGTGAT
>CAZPEY010000438.1:0-3935 GCA_964585665.1 uncultured Polyangiaceae bacterium
GCCGCGTCGAACAGGTAGTTGTCGACGTGCAGCGAGACGTGGCTCGTCGCGAGCTCGCCCGTTGCGGTCAAGGTCTGAGGTTCGAGCAGCGAAGGCGGGCCGCCGCCTACGACGCCGTCATTGCATCCGCCGAGCGCGAGCGCGGCGGCGAGTCCGAGGAGTCCGAGGGTTGTACGCATGACCAACCTCCTGCCCTGCTACAGAGCATCATCGGTGCCAGACCTACATGTAGAGAATCCTTGACGCAGGACGTCGTCGCCGACGCAGAACTTGCGCCGTAACGCGGCGATTGCGTCTTGCCGCTTCCCTTCTTCTCGTCGTCAGTCGACGATTACGCGCCGCTTCCGGCATGAAAGACGCAGAGGATCGAACCATGTCCACCCACGCCAAGAAACGAATCCTGGTGCCGACCGACTTCTCGGAGGGCTCGCAGCACGCGCTCCACTTCGCGACCGATCTGGCGCGCACGCTCGATGCCGAGGTCGTGCTCCTCCACGTCTACGAGCTGCCGTCCTTCGTCCTGCCCGATGGCTCGGTGATCCTGAGCTCGCCGCAGACCCACGCCGCGCTCATCGACGGCATCCAGCACCAGCTCGCTGCCGCCGAGGCGGAGGCCAAGCGTACGCACGTCGCGGTCACCGTGCTCTCGGAGCAGGGCCCGCCGGCCAAGACGATCCTGCGCATCCTCAAGGAGCAGCCCTGGTACCTCGTCGTGATGGGAACCCACGGACGCAGCGGGATCGGACGGCTCCTGCTCGGCTCGGTCACCGAGGAGGTCGTGCGCGCCGCCCAGGTCCCGGTGCTGACGCTGCGCGAGCCGCGCCATCCGCACCGGCCGCCCAACGTGCCCATCCTCTAGAGTTGACACGATCATGACGGACACCGATCTCGTCGGCCGGAACATCGGCAACTTCGTCGTCAAGAAGCGGCTCGGCGCGGGCGGCATGGGAACGGTGTACCTCTGCGAGCATCCGCTGCTCGGCCGCAAGGCGGCGCTCAAGGTGCTGCACGAGGAGATGGCGGAGAAGCCAGAGGTCGTCGATCGGTTCTTTCACGAGGCCAAGGCAGCGACGGAGATCGGCCACCCGAACATCATCGACGTGCTCGACTTCGGGCGCGTGCCCGGCGACAACGGCAAGGACATCGTCTACCTCCTGATGGAGTTTCTCGAGGGAGAGAGCCTCGGCACGCGCTCGCAGCGGCAGCGGCTGACGATCCCCGAGATCCAGCACATCCTGTCGCAGTGC
Organism: uncultured Polyangiaceae bacterium; assembly: GCA_964585665.1. Classification (GTDB taxonomy): domain Bacteria; phylum Myxococcota_A; class Polyangia; order Palsa-1104; family Palsa-1104; genus CAZPEY01. The sequence goes on from CAZPEY010000438.1 coordinate 1,248, forward strand.
TGCGACGCCCTGTCGACGAGCCACCAGAAGGGGATCATCCACCGCGATCTCAAGCCGGAGAACATCTACGTCATCCACAAGGGCGACGATCCGCTCTTCGTCAAGGTCCTCGACTTCGGCATCGCCAAGCTCGTCGCCGATCCGACGCAGATCTATCACACACGCACCGGCGTCCTCCTCGGCACGCCGTGGTACATGAGCCCCGAGCAGTGCGCCGGCAAGGGGCACATCGACGCGCGCTCGGACATCTACTCGCTAGGCGTCGTGCTCTACGAGCTGCTCGCCGGGCGCGTCCCCTTCCCCGACAAGGGGTACGGCGACGTGATCATCGCGCACCTCACCAAGGAGCCGCCCGCACCGACGGCGCTGCGCCCCGACATCCCGCCCGAGTGGGAGGCGGTCGTGATGCACGCGCTCGAGAAGGATCGCGAGGAGCGCATCCAGACCATGGAGGCGTTCGCGTCGTACATCGCCGATCCGACGTCGCACGCCGCGCACTACCACCATCGCAAGGTCGCCCCACGCCAGGTCAAAGAAGATCTCGTCGTCCACCCCGACGCCCTGGCGGCGACGATGGAGGCGAGCCGCGAGGAGCTCGCCGCGGCGACGACCGATCCAGGGCGCGTCCACAAGCAGCCAACCCTGCTCGCCGAGGGCCAGCGGCCGCACACCGCCGAGGTGCTGGGCGGAGGCCACACGCCCAAGTGGCTCATCGCGGGGGTGGTCGCCTCGATGCTGCTCGGGGTGCTCAGCCTGGTGGGCGTCGGGTTCCTGGTCCTGCGCTTGGCGCCTGGCGGCGCCACGCCTGCCGTCGCTACGCCGCCACCGTCGAGCCAGCCCGTCGCTGCGCCGCCGGCCAAGCCGCCGACGGCACCGCCGCCCGCGGCACCGGCCGAGCGCATCACCGTGCGCAGCACCTCCGATCCGAGCGGCGCGACCATCCTGCGGCTCGACAACGGGGAGCAGGAGATCGGCAAGACGCCCTTCGATCTGCAGCTCGAGCGGGGCAGCCCGCCGATCGCGATCCAGCTCCGCAAGGCGGGCTATCGCGCGCTGACGCGCGTCGTGCAGAGCGAGCGCTCCACGGAGCTGACACTCGCGCTCGCTGCCGACGGCACCGCCCCGCCGAAGTAGCTCCTCGCGCCCCCCGCTTCGTGGCAACATCGGCGGCTCGTAGCGAGAGGAGACGGGGATGCCGAGCTGGCAGGGCTTGCAAGGTTCGAAGGTTCTTGGTGCGCTCGTCGCGCTCGCCGGGATCGGAGGGATCAATCTCGCCACCGCGTCGGCCGACGAGCCCTGTCGACTCGAGCCGCCCGCAGGCGTGGTCGCTGCAACGGGGCGCCGCCGCCCGGTGCTGGCGGTCGGCAAGGATCGCGTGATCGTGATCCATCGCAGCCCACGCGGCGCGGGGCGAATCGATGGCTACGATCTCGCCGAGGTCGCGGCCAAGGCCGGGACGCGCAGCGACGGCGGCCCCGACTGCAGCCACGCCGAGGCGGCGGTCGGGCTGGCGCTGCCGCTCGGCAGCAAGCCGCCCGAGACGCTGGTCGCCGTCGACGAGGGCATGGGGTGCGTCAGCGCGCCCGCCGATCCGCTGCGCCTGGTCTCGACCGGCGAGGACGTCGCGCTGGTCGCGTGCGCGTACCCGGTCAACCTGTCGTGGGGCTGCTCGATCCTCGGGCCCGGGCCGCGATCGCTCGGCTTCTCGGAGAAGTGGACGGACACCGCGCAGCTCTCCGGCTTCGCCTCGCGCGACGGGACGTTCTTCGGCGCCGCGCTAGCGCGCACGTCGCGCCGCCTCGTCGGCTTCGTCGGTGTCGGCGGCCAGCCGCTCAAGAAGGAGATCCTCACCGAGGTGCCCGACGAGCTCGAGCTCGACGGGGCGAGCCTGCGCATCGACCCGCAGAGCGGCAAGGAGGCGATCGTCTGGATTCTACCGCGCGACTTGAAGCGCAAGGCGCTGCGCCTCGTGATGAACGATCGCGCGGCGCGCGTGGGGACCGTGCAGCGCCTCGCCGCGCCCGAGCCGCAGCCGGGGGCGCCGCTGCGGATCGAGATGCGCCGCCAGGGCAAGCAGCCCCGCCTCGTCGCGCTGCGCCCCGGCAAGGAGCCCACGCCGCTGGCTGGAGCGCCCGCCGACGCAGCGAGGTTCGGCCCGTCGCTAGTCGAGCATCAAGGGAGCTGGCTCCTCGGCTGGTCCGAGGGAATGGGCAAGGCGACGCGCCTTCGCCTGGCGCGCCTCGATCCGTCGTCGCTGCAGCTCGGGCCGCCGATCGACATCTCGGCGCCCGATCGGGAGGCGGGCTTCGCGTCGCTCTCGGCGCTGGGCGGGCACCTGGCCGTCGCCTGGGATCAGAAGGCGGGAGAGACGTGGGAGATCCGGGTCGCCGAGGTCAAGTGCCGCTAGCGCAGCGTTGATGGCCGGGTTCAAGCGGGCACGAGCCCGAGGGCGGCGTGGGTCGCGGCCCGCACGCGTGAGGCGAGCCTACCGTCGCTGCCGAGCGACTGCCCGAACGACGGGATGAGCTCGACGAGGCGACGTTGCCACGCTGCCGACGCCATCTCCGTCGGGAAGCAGTCCGCCAGCAGGTCGAGCGCGATCGCCACCGAAGTCGACGCGCCTGGAGACGCGCCGAGCAGCGCGGCGAGCGAGTTGTCCCGCGCCGAGACGATCTCGGTGCCGAACTC
>CAZPEY010000439.1:0-3917 GCA_964585665.1 uncultured Polyangiaceae bacterium
TCCCCCTCCTCGCTCCTTCACCCGCCTTGGGGTGTGCCACTGGGCTGGGTCGTTGGTGCCCCCCACATTGTAACTCCGCGTGGTGTGGTATCCCATCCCCGCCCTCTGTGGCCACCACGCCTCCGCGAGCCTTGCGACGGGAAGAGGTGGCGCGCGTGATCCACGGAGGGGGGAGGTGTGGCCTCTCCCCTCGCGGAGTTATTCGGTCGGGAGCACGATCGACCCTGCCCTGTGGCACACCCGTGGTCGGGTGACGCAGCGAGGGTGAAGGCCGCACCTCCCCCCGGGTGTCGAACCCAGCGCGAGGAGTGATCCGTCGTGCGAGGCTCACGCTACTCCTTCCAGAAGAACTTCCAGGGATTGCGCTTGAGGTCGCGGACCATCTCCTTGACGTCGTCGTAGACCTGCTGCTCGACGAGGAGCGCGCCGGCGGTGCCCTTGCCCTTGCGGATGTCGGCGACCAGCGACTGTGCATCGGTGGCGAGGCGCTGCACCTTGTCGCCCACCGTGACCACCTGGTCAAGCGTCTTGACCAAGCGATCGCGCTCGCCCGGCCCGACGATCGACGTCAGGTTGTTGATGCCGTCGAGCGCCTTCTTGGTCTTCTGCAGGATCGGATCGATGTCGTGGCGCACCGCCGCCGACAGCGCCTCGACGTTGTCGAGCGTCGCCTTGAGCTGCCGCGCGTCGCCGATGCCGGAGCGGATCGAGGCGAGGAGCTGCGACGCCTCCTTGGTCAGCGCGTCGACGTTGACCAGCAGGCGCGCGATCTGCGGCTGGTTGTCCTTCAAGATCGTGTCGAGCGTGCGCACCACCGACGCGCCCGACTTGAGGAAGTCGCGGATCACCGTCTTGTCGTCGCGCAGCAGTGAGGTGATCGACTCGAGGAACTCGTAGAGGCGCGCGACGATGAGGTCGGTGCGCGGCGGGTTGACGCCGAGCACCTTGCTGTTGGCCGGCAGCGCTGGATCGTCGAAGCTGCCGGGGCGAATCTCGAGGTACTGCTCCCCGAGCACACCCTGGGTGTTGATCCAGAACTCGGCGCTCTTGCGGATCGCGTCCTTCGATCGATCCTCGACCCAGGCGACGACGCGGACCTGGACGCGGCGCTTGACCTCCTCGTCGAGCTTGCCGGCCCAGAACTGGACGTCCTCGATCTTGCCGACCTTGATGCCGGAGATCTTGACCGCCGCGCCCGACTGCAGGTTGCCCGAGTAGTCGAAGTCGATGTAGAGGCGGTAGCCCGAGCGCAGGCTGAAGTTGCCGAGCATCGCGACGAAGCCACCCAGGATACCGAGGGCGACGAGGATGAGGACTCCGACCTTCCATTGCAGTGAGCGCATCAAAACCCCGGGGTTTCCATCGGACCCGACGACTCGCCGGAGAGGAACTGCCGCACCACCGGGTCCGAGGAGTGGCGCAGGTCGGCGGGAGAACCGAGGGCGTGGACGACGCCCCGGTAGATCATCGCGATTCGATCGGCGATGGTAAAGATACTTGTCAGATCGTGCGAGACGACGACGGCGGTGGTGCCGTGCTCGTCGGCGCGGCGGCGGATCAGCCGATCGATGCGGCGGGCGCTGACCGGATCGAGGCCGGTGGTCGGCTCGTCGTAGAGGACGATCTTCGGCTCGAGCGTCAGCGCGCGGGCGATCGCGGCGCGCTTGCGCATCCCGTCGCCCATCTGCGCCGGGTACTCGTCGACGTGCGCGCCGAGGCCGACCTCGTCGAGGAGCTCGCGCGCCTTCGCCTCGACGTTGGGGCGGCGGTGCTTGACCAGCGGCAGCGCGACGTTCTGCGTCAGCGTCATCGAGTCGAACAGCGTCGCGTGCTGGAACACCATCGCGCACTGCATGCGCACCGGATACAGCTCCGCCTCGCTGAGCTGGTCGACCCGCTGCCCGAAGACGTGAATCTCGCCCGCGTCGGCGCGCAGGAGGCCGATGACGTGCTTGATCGTCACCGACTTGCCGACGCCGGACGTCCCGACGATGAACATCACCTCGCCCTGCTTGACGGCGAGGTCGACGCCCTTTAGCACCGCCTTCTCGCCGAAGCTCTTGGCGACGCCGCGGAACTCGAGCGCGTGACCGAGCATCAGTGTCCCCCCTGCAGGGTGAACAGCGCGATCGCCGAGATGAAGAAGTCGAGGACGATCACGGCGAACGACGAGCCGATGACGGCGCGGGTCGTCGCCTGGCCGACGCCTTCGCTGCCGCCGCGCGCGCCGAGGCCGCAGTAGCCGGAGACGATCGGGATCGCCGCGCCGTAGGCGAGGCACTTCCAGAGGCCGGTGGCGATGTCGCCCATCTTGACGCGCGACGGGTCGAGGAAGATCGACGGATTGACCGAGAAGCTCGAGTACGCGGTCAGCGCACCGAGGCCGGTGGCGACGACGACGCCGACGGTGGCGAGCACGATCATCATAACCAGGCAGGCCAGGAAGCGCGGTACGACGAGGTAGTCGACCGGGTCGACGTTGGACATGCGGAGGGCATCGACCTGCTCGGTGACGACCATCGAGCCGATCTCGGCGGCGATGCCGGCGCCGACGCGCGCCGCGAGCATCATCGCGGTCAGCGTCGGGCCGAACTCGTGCACCAGGATGCGGATGAACTCGCCGCCGACCTGCGAGAGATCGCCGACGATGCGGTTGACCTGGAGGCAGGTCTGGAAGACGAGCACCATGCCGATGAAACCGAGCGTCAGGCAGATGAACAGCACCGAGCGGTTGCCGACCTCGAAGAGCTGGCGCGTCACCTCGCCGGGCGGCCGCTTGCCGACGAAAGATCCGACGACGGTGCGGAAGGCGACGCGCCGGAACAGCCGCAGCTCGGCGCCGAGGTTCATCGCATCACCATGGTCAGCAGGTTGTCAGCGACGAGGATCGCCACCGCCGCCGAGACGACCGCGTCGTTGACCGCGCGGCCGACGCCGACCGCGCCACCCTTGACCGCGCAGCCGTAGTAGCAGCTCGTCAGCGAGATCGAGAGGCCGAACACCGCCGCCTTGACGAGGCCGATGACCAGGTCGTAGAGATGGACGTTGTCGACGAGCGAGTGGACGAACGAGCTCCACTCGACGCCGAGCAGGATCCAGCCGAACAGGCCGCCGCCGAGCATCGCCACGGCATCGCCGATGAGGACGAGGCAGAACAGCGAGATCATCATCGCCACGACGCGCGGGGCGATGAGAAACGGGATCGGATCGATAGCGAGCGCGCGCAGCCCGTCGAGCTGCTCGGTGACGGTCATGGTGCCGAGCTCGGCGGTGTTGTTGGCGCCGACCCGGCCCGAGAACATCAGCGCGATCAGGATCGGCCCGATCTCGCGCAGCACCGCGTAGCCGGCGGCCCAGCCGGCCAGCGCGGTCGCGCCCAGGCGCTGGACGAACGGCGCCGACTGGATCGTCATCAGCGCGCCGGCGAAGAACGCGGTCAGGGCGACGATGGGCACCGAGCGGTTGCCCATCTTGTGCAGGTTCTTGACCAGCTCGCGGCCGTCCATCGACGGCGGCACCAGCGCGTGCAGCACGCTGGCCAGCAGGATCACCATGCCGCCGGCCTCGCGCGCGACCGCGATCGCGGCGGCGCCCGCGCCGCTGATCGTGCTCGCGAACCGTCCCGGCCGGGCGTCGCTCATGCGTCGAGCGGTCCTTCCAGCTCGCCGCGCACGAACTGCCGGACCAGCGGATCGGGGGCGTCGGCGATGGTGCGGGCCGGGCCGCGGTAGCGGATCACGCCGCGGTACAGGAACGCGATCTCGTCGACGAACTGGCACAGCCCGGCGACGTCGGACGAGATCGCGATGACGGTGCCGCCGATGGCCTGCTGGTCGGCGCGCAGCAGGTCGTAGATCTTCGCCGTCGTCACCGGGTCGAGGCCGGCGGTCGGCTCGTCGTAGATGACCTGCTCGGGC
>CAZPEY010000440.1:0-3901 GCA_964585665.1 uncultured Polyangiaceae bacterium
CTACATCCGCAAGGAGCCCAAGGAGCACGGCACGCAGAAGTGGATCGAGGGCGACGCCGTGGTCGTGCCTGGCACCGAAGTGGCGATCGTCGAGGACGTGTGCACGACCGGCGCCTCGACGCTGCGCGCCGTCGAGCGTGCGCAGCACCACGGCCTCGTCGTCAAGCGCGCCATCGCGCTGGTCGATCGCGACGAGGGCGGGCGCGCCGAGGTCGAGAAGGTCGTGCCCTTCACGTCGCTCTTCCGGCGCTCCGACTTCTCCGCATGAGGCGCGCGCTCGGGCTTCTCGTCGCCGTTGGGTGCCTGGCTGCGTGCGGCGCGCCGCTCGTCGTCTCGCTGGCCCCGCCGGCACAGCCGCTCGTCGCCGACGAGTACTGGAAGCAGATCAACCGCTGGACCCGCACCGGCATCGTGCGGCGCGACTTCGACTCGGATCTGATCATCCGCGCGACGCTGCACTCGCCGGAGTTTCGCTCTGCGTTCATCGCCAAGCACCTCGAGCTGTTCCGCGTCGGGGCCGAGCAGACTCCCATCGAGCGGGCGCGCCTCGAGGCCGAGATCGCCGAGGTGTGGGAGTTTCACGTCGAGTCGGCAGCGCACCGCTTCGAGCTCAACGAGCTCGGGCAGAAGAAGCTCGTCTGGCGCATCGTGCTCGTCGACGACGCGGGGCACGAGGTCGCGCCGATCGAGGTCAAACCCGATCGACCACGACGGTCTGTCGAGCCAGCGATGTACCCTTATGTCGATGACTTCTCGCGCGGCTGGCGGATTCGCTTCCCGCGGAAGCGCGCTGATGGGACGCCGCTCGTCGGGGAGACGACCAAGAGCCTGACGCTGCGCTTCGCCGGGCCTCCGGGCTCGACCGATCTGGTCTGGCAGCTCAAGCAGCCCTAGGTCGTTAGCGCTTCTTGCCCTGGTGGCCGTGGTGGCCCTGGTGTCCCTTGGGCGCGCTCTTGGTCGCGCCCGATCCGTTGTTGTTGCTGGGCGGAGTCGACGAGCGCGGCGTCGTCGGGGTGGGCTTGCTCGGCGTCGCCGGGCGGAACAGCGACATCAGGCTCCAGCGCGCCGCCGGCTTCTTGGGCAGGCCCGAGTCGAGATCGTCGAAGTTCTCGACCGGCTCGACCTTGTGGAGGTCCGCCTCTTGCGCGAAGAAGGCGTCCTCGACCTCGTCAAAGACCGGCTCCTTGGCGTGGATCGCCTTCTGCGCCGAGGCCGTCAGCTTCGCCGCGGGCTCGTCGAACTTCTGGAACGGCCGGGTCTCCTGATCGTCAAGCTCCTTGACCTTGGCCGTTGCGCTCGTCGCTGTGCTCGGCGCCGTCGCGGCCGTAGGGGCGGGCTGCTTGGCGGCGGGCTTGTGCGGCTCGGGCTGGTGCTTCTGGCCCTTTTTCTTGTTGCCGCGCCGGTCGGCTTGACGATCGCCCTGCGGGTTCGATCGGCGATCGCCGCCTGACGGGGCGCGCGTCGCGGCCTCGCCGAGCCGCTGCAGCAAGCTGGCTTGCGGCAGCACGTCGTCGGAGGGCGCGCGATCTTCGGCGCGGCGCGCGTGCTCCTCGGCGGCCATCTCGGCGGCGCGCCGACCCGCTTCGGTCACCGTGTTGCGCGGCTCCGACGTCACCACCGGCCCCTTGCTCTTCAGCCAGTCGTACACCGACGGCTCGTTGCCGGCGTTCGTGGAGCGGCTCTGGCCGATGCGCTCGATGGCGCCGAGCTTCTCGAGCCGGTGCACGATCTTGATGACGTCGAGCGGTCGAAACTGCGCCTCCTCGACGATGTCGACCAGCGCACGGCGCCCGTCGCAGAGGTGTGAGAAGGCCTCGATCTCGGTCGGGATCGTCTCCCGGACCTCAGCGGCGCGCGAGACGACGCGGCGGAACACCATGCGGGTGCCACCGACGCGGCTCGCGGTCTCGTCGAACTTCTGGGCGAAGCGCGAGGCGTCCTCGAGCAGGCGCAGCGTCGGCACGAAGATGCGCCGCTCGGCCGAGGGCGACTCGAGCCGCAGGCGCAGCCGGGCGTCGTGCCAGAGCATGAGGTGCTGGAAGGCGGCCTGCCCGGCCATGCGTCCGGTGCGCGCCATCGCGACCTCACCGAGCACGACGTGAATCTCGGCGTAGCGGCCGACGCGCTCGAGCTCGATCACCGCCGAGCGCCCGACGATCGACAGGGCGCGCAGCAGGAAGAAGAGGCCGAACTCCTCGACCAGCCCGCGCAGCTCCTTGTCCTCGCGCGCGCGCAGCCCGACGACCATGCGGCACAGCGTCAGCACGTCGCGCAGGTACGCAGGCCGCGGCACGAACTCGTCCGCACCGGCGCGCAGCACCTCGTCGCGCAGATCGCGCTCACCGAGCACGAGCACCGGCAGGCGCTGCACGCTGTCGGTAGCGCGGAGCTCATCGAGCGCGGCGAGCGTCTCGGCGATCGGCTTCTCTCCGTCGGGCAGCGAGATCAAGACGAGCTGCGGCGCGTGCTTGATGCAGAGGCCGACGAGCTTGCTCGGAGCCTCGCAGTGGTGCACCACGATGTTCTCGCGCTCGAACCCGAACTGCAGAGCTTGCCTGTTGCGAGCGTTGGCCGCGCTGGATTCGAAAAGGACGAGGCTCTCGAGTGCTGCCATGGGGGAGGGTGCCGCTACTTGGCGGAAAATTAAACGAAGCGCGCCTCCCCGACCATCTTTATTTTCGACGATTTTTGCCGGTGTTCGCGGGCCTTGCCGCTTGCCCTCGGGCCGGACGGCGCTCCATACTCCGGCGGTTATGATTAGCCTGGAGGTTCTCTCGGGGCAGGAAAAGGGCAAGGTCATCGAGCTCGACGCGGCGCTCATCACCCTGGGGCGCGCGCCGCAGAACCAGCTCGTCCTCCCCGACTATCACCTGTCCGGCGAGCACGGTCAGATCTTCCGCGAGGACGACCGCTACATCTATCGCGACCTGCGCTCGACGAACGGCTCTCGCATCCTGCGCGGCGGCGAGGAGCTCGTGCTCGACGGCTCGGTGCGCTGGGAGATGGCGCTCCGCGACGGGGATCAGCTCAGCCTCGGCAACCCGGGCGAGCCGGTGGTGCTGGGCTGTCGCATCCGACTCGACGACGTCGGCGCTGGTGGTCAGGAGCTCATCGCCCAGCGCTCGGTCGCCGAGCTGCCCGAGATCCAGGGCCGCATCGAGCGCGATCCGACGCGCCTGGCGTCGCTCTACGCCGTCGGTCGCCGGCTGCTGCGGCGCGGCCTCGACCTCCACGGCGTGTTCGACAGCATCGCCGAGGTCGTCTTCGAGCTGCTGCCCAAGGCGACCCACCTCGCCATCGACCTGGCTGACGACGGCGACGGCCGCCTCAACAACGTCTACGTCCGCCAGCGCACCGCGGGCAGCGACGAGAAGCTGCCGCACAGCCGCGCCGTCGTCCGCCGCGTCCTCCGCGACAAGGCCGCGGTCCTGGTCTCGGACGCCGCGACCGACCTCGGCACCGAGAGCGTCATGCGGGCGCAGATCGTCTCGACGCTGGCGGTGCCGTTCTGGGACGGGGACGCGGTGCGCGGCGTGCTCCAGTGCGACAACCGCGCCGGCAAGGGCTTCTTCGTCCCCGAGGATCTCGACCTCATGACCGTGCTGGCGTCGCAGGCGACGCTGGCGATCGAGAACGCGCGCCTGGTGCAGCGCCTCCGGCTCGCCGAGGAGAAGCTGCGCGGCGAGGTCAAGTACCTGAAGGGCCGCGAAGAGCGCCGCCGCTTCTCCGACATCATCGGCGAGTCGTCGGCGATGAAGGACGTCTTCCGCCAGATCGAGAAGGTCATCGACACGCGTGCCACCGTCCACATCGAGGGCGAGACCGGCACCGGCAAGGAGGTCATCGCGTCGGCGATCCACTACCAGGGCCGGCGGCGCGACAAGATGTTCGTGGCGCAGAA
>CAZPEY010000441.1:0-3882 GCA_964585665.1 uncultured Polyangiaceae bacterium
GCCGATGCGCGCTTCCTGGCGTGGTTCGAGAGCGTCTTTGGCCGCGACAAGGACGCGCGCAGCGAGACGCTCAACAACATGTCGACGACGCTCAAGGCGCTCAACGACGCGGCCGCGGAGACCAAGACTGCGTTCGACGCCGCCGACGCCAAGGGCAAGGCGAAGGTCGCCAAGGGCAATGAGTGGACGGCGCAAAAGGCCATCGTCGATCCGCTGTGGGCGACGCATCAACGCCTCGCGACCGACTACAACTCCAAGAAGGTCGCGTACGACGCAAAGGAGCTCGAGCGCAACCAAGCCGCACAGACCTGGCGCGACAAGAAGCAGGCGCGCGATACCTTGATCCCCCCGGGCCGCGCCGCCGAGGCGCAGCGCCTGACCGCCTGGACGACGCTCCAGTCTCGGCAGCAGGCCGAGGTCGCGGCCAAGACGACCCGCGATCAGTCCGACGCAACTCGCTGCACCAAGCAGAGCGCGTATCAGCAGGCGCTCGCGACCTACCATCAGAAGCTCGCCGGGTATCAGCCGCTGTGGGACGCGTACCAGCGCAACCAGAACGACGTCGGTGCCTACAACGCCGCCAAGGACTTCAGCGAGCAGCAGTTCGAGCCGGCGCGGGCCGCGGCCCAGCGCGCGTGGAACGAGGTCCAGCAGGCAAACGAGAAGTGCCGTGCCGACGATCAGGCCTACCAGCAGGCGCAGCAGGCGACGACGACCGCACAGTCGGAGTGGCAGACCGCGCAGGCGGCGTTTGCAGCAGCGCTCGCGGCGTATCAGACAGCGGACACGGACTTCAACACCGCGAACACGGCGTGGAACCGCATCGACGGCGAGTTCCAGACCATCACGCGGGAGGCGCAAGCCGCGTGGCAAGCTGGCAAGACCTCGTATGACGCGTGGAAGGTCGAGCAGGACAAGCTCGACGCGCTGGCCACCGCCTATCGGGCGCTCGAGGCGGACTTTACGACGCTGTTCGCGACGTGGGAACAGAAGCGCAACGCCTACAAGACCGCCGAGGCGGCGTGGAAGCCATGGGACGAGAAGTACCGCGCGCTGCCCGAGGAAGTCGACGCCTACCGCACCGAAGACCTGATTGGTCGCGAGTACCGCAAGCGCTACCCCGCCCCTTAATCTAGAACCAGATTCTAGAGCTATGGTCTAGCGATCCTCCGGGGTCCTCCGACGTCAGCGCCGCGCGGGCTAAGTCCCCAGCATCGCACAAGCGCTCCGACGGCATTCGCCTTGCTTTCCTCGGAAGACGATGCCGAGTCCAGCGCTCAGCTGCGAGATCCGGATCGAGGTGCTCGCGTGAGCGCGTCGATCGAGATCACCCGCCCCTTTGCCCGATCGTCGCTCTGGCTGTCGATGCTGCGCGACGGTATGCTCCTCCTGCGCCCGAGAGGCTTCGCGGGCCTGTTCGTGCTCGCGCTCAACGGCTACGCGCTCGGGCGCCCGGCGCAGGACTGGCGCACGCTCGCGAGCGATCTGCTGATCTTGTTCGTTGGCTGGGCGGTGCTGCTCGCCTCGGGGGCCAACCAGTTCAACTCGGCGTTCGATCGCGACACCGGGCCGATCACGATGCTGGATCGTCCACCCGCGCCCCCGCGCGGCCTCGCCGCGATCGCCCTGGTGACGATGATCGGCGGGGCGCTGCTGTTCGCGATCCGCTCGTGGGTGGCCGCGAGCTTCGGCCTCCTGCTCGTCGCGGCGAGCGTGCTCTACTCGTACGGCTTTGGCCTTGGGCGGATCAAGCAGATCCCGATCCTCGACGTGGTGTGGAACGGCCTCGGGTATGGGCTCGGCGCGATGGCGATGGGCTACCTGGTCACCAGGGCGCCGCTCGAGGCGCGCTTCTGGTGGGTCGGCCTCGGCTTCGCGATCTCGTTCGCGGCCACGACGGTCGTAGCGCAGATCCCGAAGGTCGGATCCGACGACGAGGCGCACGCCTTCGCGGCGCTGCTCGGTCCGCGTCGCGCGTGGCTCGTCTGCGCTGCCCTCCATGCGGTCGGCGGGCTCGTCGCGGCCGCGCCTTGGCTGCTCGCCATGCCGAGCCAGAGCCTCCTCGTGGACGGGCTCGTCGTGCTGTTCCTGGCGATCGCGCTCGGCTGCGCGACGATGTGCGTCGGCCTCGCTGCGGCGCCGCTGACCGACCGGCGGCAGCACACCAACCACCTGACGCTCCTGCTGACGGCGCGACTGGCGCTCCTCGTCGCCGCCTGGGTTGGCTGAGCGCCCACGAAGTTGCCGTCGTCGGCGGGGGAAGGTACCGTCGGCGCATGGGCTATTCGCTGTCGTGGCTGGCGGTGCAGGCGATCGATCGGCAAGATCTGCTCGCGGCGCTCGAGCTCGAGACGACCGGTGCGCGTGAGGAGATTGCCGAATCCGACTTGGTGATGGCGACGCTGCCCGGCGACTGGCACATCGTGTTGTCCAACCGCGATGAGCGGTTCGACGACACCGGGCTGCTCGAGCGGCTGTCGCGCGGCCGTGAGATCATCGCCTGCTTCGTCGAGGAGCACGTCATGTACAGCGAGGCGCGCGGGTTCTCGGACGGCAAGCTGGTGTGGTCGGTGATCCACGACGCGCAGGCCGGGCTCGACCATCTCGAGACCGAGGGCACGCTGCCGGCGAGCTACGCGGGGATCCGCGAGCGGATCGAGCATCAGCGACGAGCGGCGGGCGAGGCGCCGGCGGACTTTCTGTTCGACGTGCCGATCGAGCTGGCCAAGATGCTGACGGGCTTTCGGCACGACGAGGACATCACCGGCGACGAGGCGGAGCCGTTCGAGGTGCTGGCGAGTCGCAGCACCGAGTAGATCAAGCGGCCGGTACAGCGGCGGGCGCGAGCTCGTGACGCGCGAGGAAGTCCGCCAGATCGGGCCACGCCGACGCCAGGCCCGCGAGGTGGCGGGGCGTCGAGAGCCGCAGCAGCGTGAGCCAGCGCTCGGCGCCTTGCGCCTCGCGCGGCGAAGCGACCAGGGTCTCGGCGAACGCGCGCCAGAGCCAGACCTCCTGAAGCTCGTTGAGCGGGCGCGCATGCGCGAGCGAATCCTCGAGGACGGCGAGGAGGCGCAGCGCCTCGGCAGGCTCGCCTCGGCGCAGCTTGAGGAGCGCCTTCACGCAGGCGCGCTCGACATCGACGGCAGCGCGCTCGGCCGTCGTGAGCCCGACGATCTGGTCGGCCCAGGCGAGCACCTTGTCGGCGTCGTCGAGTCGCCCGAGGAGCACCAGCGACTCCGCGTAGGACACCGCGCCAAAGGCGTGCACGGAGACCCGTGGATCGTAGCCGGTCGTCGCGGCGGCGTAGAACTCCGAGGAGGCCAGCTCGTGGCGACCGAGCCGCCGCAGCGTGTGCCCGAGGCGCAGGCGCGCGTACGGAAGGAGCGTCTCGTCGGGGACCAGCGCGGCGCGGAAGTGCTCGAGCGCCTCCTCGGTGCGACCTGCGACGAGCGCTGCCGTCGCGGCGTCGGACGCGCGCGCGAACTGCCCGCGACTCTCGTCGTACCGCAGCCCCTTGTAGGTACCCCGCCCCTGCAGCACCGCGCCCACGAGCGCCCCGAGCAGAACCGTGGTCGAGGTCAGGGGCGCGCTGAGCACCCCGTGCATGCCGAGCGCGAGGAGGATTGGTAAGGCCGCGAGCTCCCAAACGTACCAGAGGACGTGGCGGACTCTCCACATGGCCGGACTAGACACGAAAGGCCGGGCCCCCGCAACGAGCAACTCCGACCCGTCTGAATGCGATAACCTCCAGGAACGGAGAGTCCATGTCCGACTTTGGTTCCGGTGGTTCCGATCGCACGGATCGAGAAGACAAGAGCGTGCAGCGGGCCGTCGCAGGCGGCCAGGCTGCGACGAGCGAGGGCGGGGGCGGCGGCATGTCGC
>CAZPEY010000442.1:0-3866 GCA_964585665.1 uncultured Polyangiaceae bacterium
GAATCACCAGCCGCGGCGCAGAGCCGCAAAGGAAGCCGGTCCAATGGTCAAGATAGCGAAGTACGTGGGCCTGGACGTGCACAAGGACACGATCGCGGTCGCCAGCTGCTCGGGAGGGCCCGGGACTGCTGCCCGTGACGAGGGGATCCTGCCTCACGATCTGTCGAAGCTTCGGCGGAAGCTGCTCGCCCTGGCTCCCGCCGAGCACCTGCACGTCGTGTACGAGGCCGGGCCGACCGGCTTCGGGCTGTGCCGCGACCTGAGAGCCCACGGCATTTCCTGCATCATCGTCGCGCCGAACAAGGTGCCGCTGATGCCCGGTCCGCGGGTCAAGACCGACAAGCGCGACGCACGGCACCTCGCCTGGCAACTCCGGATGGGCACGCTCGCTGGGATCGCGCTGCCCGACGAGGAGCTCGAAGCACTGCGCGACCTGATCCGAGCGCGCGAAGACGCACTGCACACGCGTCGCCGCACGCGTCAGCAGCTCGCCGGTTTGCTCTTGCGCCACGGTGCGCGCTGGCCAGGCAAGTCGACCTGGAGCGTGAAGTACCTCGAGTGGATCCACAGCCTGCGACTGGGATCTGAAGCGCAAGAACTCGCCAAGCAGCAGTACCTGGGCGAGGTGAAGCATTTCGACGAGCGGATCGAGATGCTGACGGAGCAGATCGAACGCCTGGCCGGGATGCTGCGTGACGAGCACGGCGAGCTGTACCGCGCGCTGCAAGCGCTGCGTGGCGTCAGCACGATCGTCGCGGCGACGCTGGTTTGCGAGCTCGGCGATCTGCGCCGATTCAAGACGGCGAGCCAGCTGATGAGCTACGTCGGCATGGTGCCCCGAGAGCACTCGAGCGGCCCACGGACGTGGCGCGGATCGATCACCAAGGCCGGGAATCCGCACGTGCGACGCGTGCTGATCGAAGGCGCGTGGTCGGGTCGGCTGCGTCCCGCAATGCCCGAGCGCCTCAAGTCCCGGCAGCAGGGCCTCGACCAGGCCGTGATCGACATCGCCTGGAAGGCTCAGAAACGCTTGTACGCTCGCTACTGCAGGATGCGCGCGCGCGGCAAGCCGCAGAACGTCGCGATCGTCGCGATGGCTCGCGAACTCCTAGGCTTCATCTGGTCGATCGGCCAGCAGATCGGCAAGAAGAGCGCCTGATCACGACACACACGAACACAGAACGACGAGCAAGCAGGGACGGTGGATGATCCGACACACATGGAGGAGGGAACTCTCGTGGTCGCCCTGTGGGCAGCCGTCGGGACTCCGTCGGCCTACGCCCGATCTCAAACCGAGCACGCCCTCCCATCGGACGCCTGAAATGCGGTAGCCAACCCGCGCATCTCAAACTGAACCATCGCGAAGCGATCGGCGTCCGCCGTCCCTGCCTCTCCTCGATCTACCAACTCACTTGCAGCCCGCGCCCGCAAGGGTACGAGCTGCAAGCGAGCGAGGCCGAGCTGGATCAAGTCCAACCCGGCCTCGCACAAAGCGCCGCGTGATTCCCGTCAACTAGGAGTTGACAGGTCCACCCATGTCAGTTGCTCCAGGTGACGTTCAGCGCGTTCGAGATGTTGAACGTGCTGCCCGAGGGCGGCGCGCAGAAGCTCGCGCTCGGATCGGCGTAGTAGACGTGGTAGTAGCGCACGGATCCGATCGCCAGCGCATCGACCAGCGCCGCGGAACGCGCGACGATCGTCGGATCGCCGGCCTCCGGCGCGCTCGACACGCCGCCCGCCGCGCTCTTCACGTACAGGCGCCGCAGCGCGCCAGCGACACAGCGCAGTCCGTCGCCGAAATGCCGCGGCGTCGCGGCGGCATCGCCGGCGAAGACGATGCTCAGGCTGCCGGGCACCTGGCCCGTGCAGGTGAACTGCAGCGTCTCGTTCGAGAGGCTCGGCGTGCCGCTGCCCGAGAGTTGCGCCCCGCTCGCGTTGCTCGCGTTCGCGCAACCGTGCCCGGCCGCGCCGCTGTTCGCGCACGGGCAGGCCGCCGCCGCACCGTCGCCGAAGCAGAAGGGCGTCACCAGCGTGACCATCGGCGTCACGCGCATGTCGTCGGCGAGGAAGATCACGCCGTAGTCCTGGCAGGTGGGCGGATGGCTGTCGTAGTGCACGTCGACGCTGTTGAAGCCCTGCGGGAAGCTGCAGCTCAGCGTGTCGACCGGATACGTGCCCGGGTTCGTCGCCGTGTGCGTGTTCGTGCCGACATACGTGCCGTTCATGTACGCCGTCACGCGCATCGTGCACGAGTCGTCGCAGCCGAGCTCGTCGGGCGCGTACAGGATCGAGAAGCTCGTCAGCGTGTGGTCGAAGCTCACGAGCAGGTCGGCGGGGTTGATGCTGCTCGGGTAGATGTAGCGGCCGCTGAACCCCTGCGGGAACACCGGCGCGCTCTGGTCCTGGATCGAGAAGCCCTGGCCGGTCGCGCTCAGCAGAGCCGTGATCCCGCCCGAGGTCTGGCTGACCGGCAGCGGGCTGTGCAGCGGCGCGTTGTTGAAGTCGAACAGGATGCTCTGCGCGGAGGCCGAGCCGGTGAAGGAGAGTGCCGCGCAGCCGGCGAAGGCCGCGAGGACGAAGGTGCGACGCAATTCGATCTTCATGAGTACGCTTCCGATCGACGGGGACGGATGGACAGCGTCGACACTACACCTCCAGACTCGAACGCGAGATCGGGCCGAAGCGCGCAGGCAGTGCGTAGCACGGTGCGCAGGAACAAGGCCCCGACGCTCCTTGTCCGACGGATTCGTCACGAATGCGCGCGTGATGGAGATCGCGGACGGCGGGTCGCTCCGGTGGGCGCGCCGCGGAGGAACACCTGCGTGGACTCGATCCACCTCGCAGACGTCGCTCGCGAGGAGGGCTGGTCGGCGCCCCCCCCCACGCATCCGGATCGACGTCGAACTGCGGGCGCCGCAGGGTCGTCGTCTGCGCGGGGTGCGTCGGCCTCGGGGCCTCGATCCGCTCCTGCAGGTTCCTCTCGAGCCCGCGGTACACCTCGCCCTCCGACTCCGACGCAGGCGGCCGCACCTCGAACATCCTCCGGCGACCGGCAGGCCAGATGAACTCGCGTGCACGGTGCGTTCGTCCCGTCCGCGACGGCTGCGATCTCGCTGCTCGCTGGCCTAGGAAGCCGCCCCGTGCGCGCGGCCGCCGATGGCCTTGGCTCGCGCGACCTCGCAATGAAGACTGCGACACAACCCTCGCGCGGCCGGATCGCCGCGGCCTTCGCGATCGCCGTTCTCGGCGATCTCGCGCAATTGCCGGTCAACGTGCTCTACCTCAGCGGCGCGCTGACGCTCCCCGGAGAGGCGCTCGATCTCGCCATCGATGGTGCGGTCTTCGCCGCCACGTCGCTGCTGCTGGGATTCCATTGGGCCTTGCTCCCGACGCTGATCGTCGAGGCCGTGCCCTTCGCCGATGCGCTCCCGACCTGGACGCTGTCCGTCGCCTTCGTCGTCGCGCAACGCAAACAGGCCGCGCGTGCAGCTGCGCCTGGCCTGCCGGAGCTCCCGCCTCGGCGCTGAGACAGCACTGGCGTCGACAGCGCACGTCGCCTCAGCCAACGGACCGGATCTCGAGCGCCCACAAAGACCCCCTGCTTTCCTCGCGCGCAGCGAACGGTTGGTACACCCAGCAGTGTTCGAACCTAAGGGTGCCCGAATGCCGCGGCGCGCTGTCGCCGGCGCGCCGCGGATTCTAGCGCCGCGCGCGGATCAGTGCGCGCCGGCCTTGGCCTTCGAGGACTTGGCGAGGTTCTCGCTCGCGAAGGCCCAGTTGACGAGGTTCCACAACGCGCCGACGTAGGCCGCGCGGTCGTTGCGGCGATCGATGTCGTAGGCGTGCTCCCACACGTCGCACACCAG
>CAZPEY010000443.1:0-3863 GCA_964585665.1 uncultured Polyangiaceae bacterium
TCGGGCAGGGCGGCATGGGGGCGGTCTATCTGGCCGAACACCCGCAGATCGGCAAGCGCGTCGCGATCAAGGTGCTGCACGAGGATCTGTGCGACGACGAAGAGGTGCTCGGGCGCTTCTTTCACGAGGCCAAGGCGGTCAACGAGATCCGCCACGAGAACATCGTCGACATCCTCGACTTCGGGCAGGCCGTCGTCTCCGGCGACGGTGGCGCGCGCGCGCCGCTGCCCTACCTCGTCATGGAGCTGCTCGAGGGCGAGAGCCTGGCCGAGCGGCTCGAGCGCGCGCCGCCGTCGCTCGACGAGGCGCTGCACATCCTCACCCAGACCGCGCGGGCGCTCGCCGCGAGCCACCGACTCGGCATCATCCACCGCGACCTCAAGCCGGAGAACATCTTCCTGACCCGGCGCAGCCACGATGCGTGTTTCGTCAAGCTGCTTGACTTTGGCATCGTCAAGCTGACCGGCGCGCCGACGCCGTGGAAGACGCGCACCGGCGCGGTGATCGGCACGCCTCTCTACATGTCGCCCGAGCAGTGCGCCGGGCACGGCCGCATCGATCTGCGCTCGGACGTGTACTCGCTCGGCGTCGTGCTCTACGAGCTGCTCACCGGCCGCGTGCCCTTCGAGGGCAGCGTGCTGGCCAGCATCCTCCGTGGCCACATGGTCGATCCACCCACGCCGCCGAGGCTGCACGTCGCGGAGCTGCCAGCGTCGATCGAGGCGATCGTCATGAAGTGCCTGGCCAAGGATCCGGCCGGGCGCTACGGCTCGATGGACGAGCTCATCGAGGCGCTCGGCGCGGCGGCCCGCTCGAGCGAGGCGCGCCCCACCCGTCCGCCCCCGCGCGCGGCGCGCACGACGCTGTCGAGCACGGTCGGCGAGCAGAGCGCGATGCTGACCGTGCCGCGCCGGCGCTGGCCGCTCTACACGGTGGTCGCCGCGACGGCCGGGGCGGTCGCGCTCGCGGCGCTGGTGCTAGGTCGCCCGTCGCCGCACCGGCCCGTCGCCGCCCCCGCCGCGGCGGTCGCAGCGCCCGTAGGAGCGGACCCTCCGCCGTAGCCAGATCCGCCCCCGCCCCCCGAGAACACGCTGCACGAAGCAATCCTCGGCGCCCAGCTAGGCAACGCCGCCGTGACGCCCCAACCAGCCCCGCCAGCCTCAGCACCGGCGCCCACCCCTCGCCCAACCCGCAAGGCGCCACCTTCGGTGCGCCCCACCCCGCAAGCCCCCCGCGCCCCCGGCTCCCTCGACGACGGGCTCCTGTAGCGCCGACAGCCGACTCCGAGTCCGCGTCCGACCCCGAGTCCGCGTCCAAGTCCGACTCCGAGTCCGCGTCCGACTCCGAGTCCGAGTCCGACGATCGCCGATCGCCGATCGCCGATCGAGCCACGGAGGCAGGAGCTGCGGCCTCTCGCCTCGCGGAGTTACTTTGTCAGGAGCACGATCGACCCTGCCCGTGGCACACCCGGAGTCGGGTGACGCAGCGATGCGAGAGGCCGCAGCTCCTGCCGGCGCCTCGATCCACGTCGGCGCCTCGATCCACGTCGGCGCCTCGATCCACGTCGGCGCCTCGATCCACCGCGTCGGCGCACAATCCCACGCCGTCGACGGCGCAGCGCGTCGCTCCGAAGTTGGTTGCAGCCAGGCCAGATCGTCGTGTTAGAAGGCTGGCCATGGCGATCAGCATGGGTTCCCTCAAGGCATCCGGTGCGCCTCAGCTCGACGCGCAGACCCTGGTCCGCATGCACGAGCTCATGGTGCGCACGCGCCTGCTCGAAGAGCGGCTCATCACGATGCAGAAGCAGGGCGACGGCTTCTTCTGGATCGGCGGCCCCGGCGAAGAGGCGTTCAACGTCCCGCTCGGGTTGCTCGTCCACAAGGGCCTCGGGCCGCAGTACGACTACCTGCACCTGCACTACCGGTCGAGCGGCGTCCTGCTCGCGATGGGCGCCGATCCGGTCGACTCGCTCCGGCAGATGAAGAACACCGCGACCGATCCGTACTCGGGCGGCCGCAACTTCGCGGGCCACCCGTCGGTGCGCAAATGGAACGTCGTCCCCGTGTCGTCGCCGATCGAGGTGCAGTACTCGATGGCGCCGGGCACCGCCCTTCAGCAGAAGCGCGCCGGCGGCCGCGGCATCACCATCGTCACCGGCGGCGACGCCGGCACCGCCGAGGGCGACTTCGCGACGTGCCTGGTGTGGAGCTCGCGCAAGGGTGCCGAGCTGCCGGTGCTGATCATCGTCACCAACAACCAGTACGGCATCTCGACGCCGTACGCCGGCCAGCACGGCGAGTCGAACGTCGCCGATCGCGGCCGCGCCTTCGGCATCGAGTCGCAGACCATCGACGGCAACGACGCCGAGGTCAGCTACCACGCGATCGCCGCCGCGATGGAGTATGTGCGGCGCGAGCGCAAGCCGTTCCTCTTGGAGGCGATGGTCTCGCGCCTCTATGGTCACTCGTCCTCGTCGGGCGCGAGCTTCGTCGGCAACGAGCGCGACTGCGTCGCCGAGCTCGAGAGCAAGCTGGTCGAGCGGCAGATCCTGTCGCGCGACGCGATGAGCGAGCTGCGCAACCGCATCAACAGCGAGCTGCTCGAGGCGAGCAAGGTCGTGCGCGGCGAGCCGCAGCCGTCCGGGGACACGATCTACGAGCACGTCTTTACCGAGCGCGACACGATCGGCGACGCGCTCAAGGAGGCGCGCTGATGTCGACGCTGGTGCAGGCAGTTCGCATGGCGCTCCACGTCGGCGAGGAGCGCCTCGGCGTCACCGACATCTTCGGCGAGGACGTAGGCCCGCCGCTCGGCGGCGTGTTCACCGCGACGCAGGGGCTCAAGACGGCGTGGAACTCGCCGCTCGACGAGCGCGGCATCATCGGCATGGCCATTGGCCTGGCGCTCGCGGGCGCCAAGCCGGTCGCCGAGATCCAGTTCTGCGACTACATCTTCAACACGATCGATCTGCTGAAGCTCGCCGGTGGGATGTGCTGGTCATCGAACGGCGACTGGAACTGCCCGATGGTGGTGATGACGCCGGTCGGCTCGGGCATCCACGGCAGCATCTACCACACGCACTCGTTCGACGCGACCGCATCGCACATCCCGGGCTGGAAGATCGTCATGCCGTCTACGCCGCGCGACGCGTATGGCCTGCTGCTCTCGGCGATCGTCGACCCGAATCCGGTGATGGTGCTCCTGCCCAAGGCGCTCTTGCGCAGCAAGGGCGAGCCGGGCGAGGAGGTGCCGGGTGAACCGGCCGATGCGCGCCTGCTCAACAAGCTCATCGACGCGCCGCTCGGCGATCGCTCCAACTGGAAGCCGGAGTGGCCCGCGCTCGAGGAGCTCTACATCCCGATCGGCGAGGCCAAGCTGGTGCGCGCCGGCACCGACATCACCGTCGTGACGTACGGCCGCATGGTGCGTGAGTGCCAAAAGGTCGCGGCCGAGCTCGGCGAAGCGGGGATTTCCGTCGAGCTCATCGATCTGCGCTCGATCTATCCGTACGACTGGGAGGCGCTCAAGCGGTCGATCCAGAAGACCAACCGCGTGCTCTTCGTCAACGAGGACACCGAGGTGACCAACTTCGGCGAGCACCTCATCCGCCGCACCGTCGACGAGCTCTTCTACGAGCTGCACGCGCCGCCGCGGCTGCTCGCCGGCGCCTTCGTGCCCGGCATCGGCCTGGCCGAGAACCTCGAGCACGCCAGCGTGCCGCAGCAGCACGGCATCGCCGCAGCGATCCGCGAGCTCGTCGCCCACCAGCCCTAGAACGCATCTGATGCGTTCTAGCCCAGAGTGGATCAGGGCGCTGCGGCGCAGTACTCGATGTCTACGGGATTCAGCGACGTAACCTTCGA
>CAZPEY010000444.1:0-3851 GCA_964585665.1 uncultured Polyangiaceae bacterium
CGAACTTCGGAGCGAGCCCCTCGTTCCACATCGCCTGCAGGAGGATGAGTCGGAGATTCTGATCGGTGACAGCGCTCATGGGCTGGTGCGACCGGCCGGACCTTCAGAGGGCAGCCGCGATCGTCGGATCGTCGGGCGCCTGCAATCTCGCGAGCGCCAGCTCGCGATCGGCGGCCTCGGTCTCGCCGAGCTCGCGCAGCAGGACGCTCAGACCGAAGTGCGCGTGCGCCGATTCGTAGCCAGGCTGCAAGTGGTGGATGGCGCGCTCGTAGGCCTCTTTGGCTCCCGCGCTATCGCCGGTGTTGTGCCGCGCGACGGCCAACGCCCGCAATGCAACGCCGTGCTCTGGGCTTAGCTCTGCGATCTTGGCGAGCGGCCCGAGGGCGCTCGCGTCGTCCCCCTGGGACAGGTGGATTGTGCCGAGGAGTAGCAGCGAGGGGACGCTTTCGGGGCGAGCGGCGACATCGCTTTCGAGCGCAGCGATCGCGCCAGAGACATCGTCGAGCAGTTCGTACCTGATCTTTCCGAGATGGAACAAGAGGCCGCGATACGGGAGCTCGGCGGCCTTCTTCTGTAGTTCGACCAAATCGAACGGGCGCTTGTCCGCGAGGAGGAATGCAGCTCGCGCGCCCTCGGCGTCGCCATCCCACGGGGCAAGGCGATGCGCTTCCTCAAGAGCGAGCTCGGCGAGCTGATCCTCTCCTCGTCGCCGTAGGACCCGCCCAAGCTCTACCCGAGCGGCCGTCAAGGTAGGGCGGGACGCCAGCGCCCGAAGAAGGAACTGCTCCGCGCGTTCCGCCTCGCCGAGGACGCTCGATGCGCGCCCCAACCAGAGCAACGTCAAGGGATGGTCGGGAGCGATCTCGTGGAGCCGCATGGCCAGAGGCAGCCATTCCTTCGGACGCTCGAGCTCACAGTACGCGTCGGCGAGCGCCGCGAACGCAAGCAAGTAGTCTGGCGTATCAGCGACGAGACCCTCGAGGATCCTGATTGCGGCCGTTGTCTGACCGCGCTTCGTGAGAGCGCGTGCACGGGCGAGCCAGTAGTCCGCATTTTCGGGATCTGTGGCCGTGAAGGTCTCAAGGTCCGGAAGCGCCAGATCTGGCTGGCCATTGTCGATCAGTGCGAGCGCGAGCTCGAAACGGACTTCGCGGTTCTCGGGCTCTGCTCGCTGCGCTTGCAGCAAGGCCTCGAGAGCCGCGTCGATCCGACCCAACTCGATCGCCGATCGACCTTGCTCGAGCAAACCGGCGACGCTCATCTCGGTCTTTGGTGTCTGTCCCATCGTGAGCATCCGCTAGGCTTTCTTTGTGGGCTTTGTCTTGCCAGTCGGGGGCGTGGCGTTGGGCGTCGCCGGGGTCGCGGCGCCTGGCGCAGCTGGCCCAGCGGCACCCTTGAACGGTACCGTCGACGAAACGTTTGTGCCAGGGGGAGGTGCTGCCGCCTTCTTGAGCGCCGCGTCGGTCGCAGGCGCGTGGGTAGCCAAATTCCCCATCATCGCTGCGGACGCCGCGGCACACTGCCCGCACATCTGCCTCTCGGTGTGGATATGCACTTTGAAGGAGGTGATCCTGGCCAGGCCAAGGGAGTCGATCCAGGCGGCGATCGTAGCGTCTTGCAGACGCACTGCCTGCCAGACCGCCTGTTCGGAGTGCTTGTCAAGCTGAGGCACAAAGCCGCGGTTGCCGATGAGCTGCCCGTTGCTCTCCAAGAACTTCTTGAGCTCGGCTTCATCAGCGACCTGGACCGTGGGGTCGGCGGGCTTGGGCGGCTGCGATGCACTCACCTCGTAGTGCGGGACGAAATCCTTGATTGCTGGGTCGATACCCGTAGCCGGGCGTAGGACCTTCCCCGCGCCGTCACGGACCTCGAGCCCCACCTCGATCCCGTTGGCTGATCCGCTCGAGAAAATCGTCGCAAGCTGGTCCTTGCCGATAGGAAACATCTTCTCGGGGACGTCAACCCCACCCTTCGTCTTGCCGCCGACGGTGATGTTGGCCATCGCGAGGTTGCCTTTGCCCAGAATGTCCGCGGCAGTGATCTCGACCTTGCCCTGGTCGATGGAGCGAAGCTTGAGGAGCATATCCTCCTGCGCGCCAGAGATGGTGGATTGGGAGATGACTCCACCGTCGGACTTCACCGCTTTCGCCGCAACGCCGTAGACGACCTTCCGGGCAGCAGCCTGGGCTGGCGTCGGCGTAGCGCGGAAGATCTTGCGATGCACGCCCTTGAGCTTTGCGGCCACGGAGATCGGCTTCGTCGCAACCTCGGCAGCCTCCTCCGATGGGGCGGCCTCATCCTTTGACTCGGTGTCGGGCTTCGATTGGTCTGCCGATCCCTGGTCGCTGGTACCGGCCGACTTGGCGTCGTCAGCGCCTGCCGCATCGGCTGTGCCTGTTGTCTCCGCTGGAGCGGCATCGGCCGCGTCCTTCTCGGGGGCAGTCCCCGCATCGCCTTCGGGGGCCTTCGACTCGTCGCTGGCCGGCTCGTCGGCCTCCTTGTCGCGCCACGCCTTGAGGGATCGATGGATCTGCTTGGCGGCCAGCGGCCGGTCGCGTTCGGCGACCGGATCGCGATGGCTGACGACGGGGCGGCCGCTTTGGCCGGTGGCGGGTTGACCAGCGACGCCGCCCAGGAAGCCTTCGAGCATCGAGGCGCCAAACGACTTGAGCCCGTCGAGGAACCCCGAGCCCTTCTTCGTCGCTTTGCCGTCGCTGCCACCCTTGCCGCCCGAGTCGAAACCGCCGCTCATACGTCCTCCGTCCGACCAAGGTTCTCGGCCAGCGAAGCTCCCGAGTTGCGCGAAACTCAAGCACAAAAATCCCGTACGGGATTTTTGTTCAAGCCCGTAGGGCGTCCGTAAAGAGCCCGGCCAGCCCTTCCGCTCCGTCGGTGATGTGCTACGGTCGGCAGCCAGGGGGAGGTTCGTGGCCAAGACGCTTCAGGGCGGACGCTTCACGCTCATCGAGCGCATCGGCGCCGGTGGGATGGGCGAGGTCTGGCTTGCGGCCGACAAGGGGCACGATGGATTTCAGAAGAACGTGGTCATCAAGAAGCTGCTCTTCTCCGACGAGCAGATGATCGCCTACTTCCGCAACGAGGCGATGCTCGGCAGCCGCCTGAACCACGCCAACATCGTTCAAACCATCGCCTACTTCGTCGAGGAGGGAGCGCAGCACATCGCGCTCGAATACGTCGAGGGCTGCAGCGCGCACGCGATCATCGAAAAGGAACCCAAGTCGATCACGGTCGAGATTGCCGCGTACATCGGGGTGCACGCCCTGCGCGGCCTTCAGCGGGCGCATGCCGCCTTCATCGACGGCAAGCCCGCGTGCATCGTCCATCGCGACATCAGCCCCGACAACCTGCTCGTTAGCTGCGCCGCGGAGGTGAAGGTCGCGGACTTCGGCATCGCCAAGGCGTCGAACCACATCCGCCAACAGACCGAGCCCGGCTTCAAGGGCAAGGTCTCCTACTCGTCACCCGAGGCGATCCGCGACGTCGGCGTCGACCAGCGCTCGGACATCTACTCCGTCGGCGCAACGCTCTACGAGCTGCTATCGCTCGAAAAGCCGTTCCGAGGGTCCACGTTCGGCGAGGCGGCCTTTCACGTTCTCAAGGGCGAGCTGGCCGAGCTGCGCACGATTGCTCCCCACGTTCCCGAGGCACTCGCAGGCGTCGTGCACAAGATGCTCGCCTACAACCAGGACGATCGCTACGCGTCTGCCGACGAAGCCCGCGAGGCACTCCAACGGGCGGTGCCCAACTTCCTCGACGCTGAGCAGCCGCTCGCCAAGATTGCACAGCGAATCTCGGCGCCGCGCCGTCGCCTGACGAGCCCGTACATCACG
>CAZPEY010000445.1:0-3845 GCA_964585665.1 uncultured Polyangiaceae bacterium
TCTACTTCAAGCTGACCGCGGCTCACCTCCAGCCGGTGCTCGAGACGCTGCAGTACCTGGTGCACGAGACCTCCGTCTGGACGGAGATCACGACCCTCGTCATCCCTGGGCAGAACGACTCCGACGCCGAGCTCCGCGAGCTCTCTGCCTGGGTCGCCAAGGAGCTCGGCCCGCACGTCCCGCTGCACTTCTCGGCGTTCCACCCCGACTACAAGCTGCGCGACATCCCCGCAACGCCGGCCGCGACGCTCCAGCGGGCGCGGCGCATCGCGCTCGACGCCGGGCTGCGCTACGTCTACACCGGCAACGTCCACGATCGCGAGGGCGGCACGACGTTCTGCCCCGCCTGCCGCGCGCCGGTGATCGAGCGCGACTGGTACGACATCCTCTCGTACGCCGTCGACGACAAGGGCTGCTGCCGCGCCTGCGGCGGCAAGCTCGATGGGGTGTTCGGAGCGGAGGTGGAAGCGGTCGCCCGGCGACGTATGCGGGTGGTGGTCTAGAACGCATCTGGTGCGTTCTAGGGGTGTCCGACAGCCCCTAGGCTAGAGCTGAGGCTGCAGGTTGCCTTGGCGCGCGGCCCGCGCGATGCGGGCGAGCTGATCGACCTTCCGTGAGTGCTCGCGCACGAAGGGGTTGTTCTCGTCCCACACATAGCCGGCGAGGACGGAGCAGATCTGCGAGCGGATGCGATCGTCCTGCTGCGCCGAGAAGAACAGCTCGGGCAGGGCGCCGTCGTACCAGCGCGTCACGAAGGTGCGGAACACGTCGATGCCGCGCTGCATGTGCGTCGCGTAGTCGCGCTGCCAGTCGACCGGCCGGCCGGCGAGCTCGTCGGAGACGATGCGGGCGGCGCGATGCGCAGACTCGAGCGCCAAGGTCACCCCCGACGAGAACACCGGATCGAGGAACTCGGTGGCGTTGCCGACCAGGCAGTAGCCAGGTCCAGAGAGGCGCTTGACCGCCGCCGAGTAGCCACGAAGCGTGCGCGGCTCCCACTCGAACGTGGCGTGAGCCAGCCGCTCCTTGGACGCCGGATCGGAGGCGAGGATCGCGCGCAGGCACTCCTCGGGCGTCCCGGGAAACTTCGTGAAGAAGTCGGGCGTCGCCACCGCACCGACCGAGGTCAGCCCGTTCGAGAAGGGAATGATCCACAACCACGCGCCCGCTGGATGGAGGCAGATCCAGATGCGGCCTTCGTCCGGGCCAACCGGTCGCACGTCGCCGCGCACGTGAGTGAACAGCGCCATTCGCGTCGGCAGCATCGACGGCGCCTCGAGGTCGAGCAGGCGCGGCAGGACACGACCGTAGCCGCTGGCGTCGATGACGAAACGCGGCCGCAGGGTCTCGTGATTGCCAGCGAGGTCGCGCACCCGCAGGCGCGGACCGTCGTCGAAGGAGGCCTCGATCACCTCGTGCTGCCAGTGGATCGGCACACCCATCTCTTCGACCGCCATCGCGAGCGTGTGATCGAAGTCGGCGCGCGGCACCTGCCACGTCCAGGTCCAACCCTTGGTGAACTGGTCGCGGAACTGGAAGTCGCAGCGCTCGTCGCCACGCAGGAAGAGCGCGCCGTTCTTGACGAGGTAGCCGCGCGCCCGCACTGCCTCGAGCAGCCCGGCGTCATCGAGGATGTCCATGCAGTGGGGCAGCAGGCTCTCGCCGATGACGAAGCGCGGGAACCGCAGGGCTTCGAGCACGCGCACCTTCCAGCCGCCACGGTGCAGCAGCGCCGCAGCCGCCGTTCCCGCAGGTCCAGCACCGATCACGACGACATCGACAGGAGTGGTCAGAGTAGTCATGCTGAGTGCGTCCCACGCTCGCTGGCGAACGAACTTGACCAAGATCAAGTTCTGCCTCGCAATGGAGGAACGGATGGCGCGCACTCCCACCGAGCTGCAGCACACGATGCCTCGCCTCCCCGTCGAGGACGAGGCAGCGCCCGACCTCGGGCATGCCCCCTCGAGCACCGGTACGGTCTCGGGCGACACCATCCGATCGACGATCTCGCCACCACAGCGCAACCCCGACACCGCGGGCGCTCGCGCGATGGCGCTCCTGGCGGAGCTGTCCAACGAGCGCGGTCTCGGCATCGGTCGCGCCCTGGTCCTCGAGAAGACCCTCGGCCAGGGCGGCATGGGCGTGGTCCACCTGGCGACACAGACCGCCTTCGATCGCAAGGTCGCGGTCAAGACGCTGCGCGCCGAGCAGCGCAGTCAGCCCGCGACGATGCAGCTGCTCCGCGAGGCCTGGGTCACCGGCCGCCTCGAGCACCCCAACATCGTCCCGGTCTACGACATCGCGCTCG
This sequence comes from uncultured Polyangiaceae bacterium, assembly GCA_964585665.1. GTDB lineage: Bacteria > Myxococcota_A > Polyangia > Palsa-1104 > Palsa-1104 > CAZPEY01. The sequence continues at coordinate 2,309 of CAZPEY010000445.1, forward strand.
ACGACAAGCAGCAGCCGTTCATCGTCATGCGCCGCATCGAGGGCGCCGACTGGGCATCGCTGATGTTCGACGAAGCCGCGATCGCGGCGCAGTTCGGCGCCCGCGATCCGCTCGAGTGGAACCTCGGCGTGCTCGTCCAGCTCTGCAACGCAGTGCAGTTCGCCCACGAGCGCGGCCTGCTCCATCGCGACCTCAAGCCCGACAACGTCCGCATCGGACCACTCGGCGAGGTCTACCTGCTCGACTGGGGCATCGCGGTGGCCCTCCACGACGACGGCTCGGGGCGCCTGCCGCTCGCCCGACAGGTCGCCGAGATCGCCGGCACGCCCTGCTACATGGCGCCCGAGATGTTCTTCGTCGAGGTCGACAAGCTCTCGCCTCGCACCGACGTCTACCTGCTCGGCGCGATCTTGTTCGAGATCCTCGTCGGCCATCCGCCACACAACGGCAACACGCTGGCCGAGGTCGCCGATCAGATGCAGCGGACCGTGCGGCTGCCGAGTCGAGTGCCGAGCGCGCTGCGGGCGATCTGCGAGCGGGCCCTGGCGCGCGAGCCGGGCGACCGCTTCGAGTCGGCGCTCGAGCTGCGCAACGCGCTCCGCGACTACCTGCAGGCGCGCAACTCGATGCAGCTCGTCGAGGCGTCGCAGCAGAAGGTCGCCGAGCTCAAGCGCCGCGCCGAAGACGGCGCGACCGGGCCGGAGCTGCACAACCTGTTCTCGCAGTGTCGCTTCGGCTTTCAGCAGGCGCTGGCGAGCTGGCCGGACAATCGCATCGCCCGCGATGAGCTGCACGCCGCAACCGAGTACCTGGTGCGCTACGAGCTCGCCCACGGCGATCTCAACACGGCGCGTGTGCTGCTCGCCGAGCTCACCGAGCCGCCCGCTGATTTGGTCAAGCTTCTTGACGAAGCGACCGCGCGCGCCGCGGCGGAGGCCGAGCGCCGCAAGAAGCTCGAGTCGCTCGGCAAAGAGCACGACGCCTCGATCGGCCAGCGCACCCGCACCTGGGTCGGCATCGTCTTCTCGCTCGGCTGGGGCCTGCTGTCGCTGTCGCGCTATCTCAACCCGCCCAACTACGACGTGCTGCTCTACTTCTCTGCCGCCGTCGTGCTCGTGGTGGTCGGCGTTGGTTGGCGCCTGCGCAAGGCGCTCTTCGCGACGCGCATCAACGCGACGATGTACGCCGCGTTCGTCACCACGACGGTGACGCAGCTCATCCTCTACCCCGCGTGCGCCGCGATGAACGTGCCCTTCACCGCCGCCGACTCGCTGCCACTGCTGCTCTACTTCTTCGCCGCCGCGCAGATCGCGTTCGTCGCCGACCGGCGGATGATCTACGCGGCGGCGGCGTTCCTCGTCGCCTTCCTGTTCGCGGTGATCTGGCCCGCCTCGGCGTGGATCGCCGGCGGCGTGTCGAACCTGTTCCTCGGCGTCGTGCTCTACACCATCTGGGGCAACCAGCTGGCGCTCGAGAAGGGCCCGCTCGATCCGTGCTAGTCGGCTGAGCTCTCGTGACGTCGGCTCGTGGCGCGGAC
>CAZPEY010000446.1:0-3842 GCA_964585665.1 uncultured Polyangiaceae bacterium
CGGCCGTCGTCCGACGCCGCCCCCACCCCCGCCGATCCCGCCGCCGCTGCCGAGGCGCTGACCGAGCGCGAGCGCGTCGACAGGGGCCCCCGACCGGCAAGCGAGCCCCTTCCCTCTAGCGAGGCGGCACGACATCGTCGATGCTCTGCCGATGGATCTGCGCGACGGACTCCAACCGAGCGACATTCCGCCGCACATCGTCGAGGCGACGCGCGCGCTGCGGCAGCGGGGCTACGCCGCTTGGCTCGTCGGTGGGGCGGTGCGCGATCTGCTGCTCGGTCGACCGATCAAGGACTGGGACATCGCGACGTCGGCCACCCCGGCCGAGGTGCGGCGCGTGTTCGGCCACTCCTACACCATCCCCACCGGGGAGAAGCACGGCACGATCACCGTGCTCCAGACCCGCGCGGACGGCGAGCGTGACGCGATCGAGGTGACGACGTTTCGCGGCGAGGGCGACTACCTCGACGGGCGACGCCCCAACAAGGTGGTGTTCGTCCCGACCATCGAGGAGGACCTGGCGCGTCGAGACTTCACGATCAACGCGATCGCGTACGACCCTCTCGACAATCGAATCGCCGACCCCTTCGACGGGCGCGGCGACCTGCGGCGCGGCCTGCTGCGCGCCGTCGGCGTCGCCGATGAGCGCTTCGCCGAGGATGGGCTGCGCGCGATGCGCGCGGTGCGCTTCGCGGCGCAGCTCGGCTTCTCGCTCGACGCCTCGACGCACAGCGCGATCGGGCGACAGCGCCACGTGTTCGCCAAGGTCTCCGAAGAGCGCCTCCACGACGAGTTGGTCAAGATCCTGGACTCTCCGCGCCCGCGGCTCGGCCTCGAGCTGTGTCACGAGACAGGGCTCCTCGGCATCTTCCTCCCGGAGCTCGAAGAGGGCGTCGGCCTGTATCAGAACCAGTACCACGCGTTCGACGTCTGGGGGCACAACCTGGCGTCGCTCGCGGCAGCACCCCGTGAGTCGGCGCTCGGCCCGACCTTCATCCTGCGCCTCGCCGCCTTGCTCCATGACGTCGGCAAGCCCCGCACCGCCGCCCCTCATCCGGCGACGCCGAGCGACAACACCTTCTACAACCACGAGCACGTCGGCGCCGAGATGGCCGACCAGCTCCTCCGTCGCCTCCGCTTCGCGAACGACGAACGGGAGCACCTTTGTGCCCTCATCAAGCATCACATGTGGTGCTACACGCCAGACTGGTCGGATGGGGCCGTGCGTCGCTTCATGGCGCGTATGGGCCCTGAGTGGTTGCCCGATCTGTTCGCGCTCCGCGCTGCTGACGTGATTGGCAAAGGACGTGGAGATGACCCCGAGCTCGAGCTGGCAGAGATTCGCCGTCGTGTCGCCGACGAGGTTGGCAAGCGCAGTGCGTTGTCGGTGGGCGATCTCGCGATCGGCGGTAAGGACGTGATGGCGGCGCTCGAGATCTCCCCAGGACCAGAGGTCGGTCGGGTGCTGCGGCACCTGCTCGATCGAGTCCTCGAGGACGAGTCGCTCAATCAGCGGGAACGGCTGCTCGCGTTGATCGAAGAGGGCAAGCGCGATGGAACCCTCTAGAATCGCCGCCCAGCTCCGCGCCGCCGGTGCCGTGGAGGCGTTTCTCCCCGAGCCGATCGAGCGGCGGGTCGTCGAGGAGCTGGCGCGGGAGGCGGTGGAGCTCGGCGGCCTCGTTCGCGCCGCGCCGCCGGTCCGGATCCTCCTGGTCGACGGCGACGAGCGGGAGCAGCTCATCGCCGCGCTGGCCGAGGCGATCGCCCGTCGCTGGGAGGGTGGAGACACGGCGCCGTCCGGCCTGGCCAGCGACGCGGTGCTGCGCGCTCCGGTGCTCGCGATCGTCCTCAACCTGCAGCCCTCCTGGGAGTCTCCGGGGGCGCTGACCGGCGCCGCCCTGGTCGTGCACAACCTCCAGCTCCTCACCGACAGCGCCGGGCTCGCCGCGGCGCGGCTGTGGAGAGCCGACATCGTGAGCGAGTCGGTGCTGGCGTTCTGCGAGCGCTACCTCGGACCCGAAGCGGCAGCGGCCGAGCTGGTCTCGGTGCTCGCCATCGGTCGGCCGGCGGACCGCCGCGAGAGCGAGGCGCCGCGGTCGGAGCCCCCCAGCCTGGTCTCTTGGGCCGCACGCACGCTCGATCCGCAGCGCGCGTCCGGCGAGCCGCTTCGCGCGCCCGCGCCGGTGCTGCGCAGCCGCGGCCATGAGCGCCTGCTGATCGCCGATCCGCAACCTTGCACGCGCTCGCGCCTGGCGCGGCAGCTCACCGCCGCCGGCTACCAGGTCGTCGAGGTGAGCAGCGCCGCCGAGGCACGGCGCGAGGTGGCCGAGGGCGATCTCCAGCTCGCCTTGATCGCCGACTTTCTCCCCGACGCGCAGGGCATCGAGGTCGTGCGGCGCGATCTGCGGAGTGACGGCGCGCAGCAGATCCCGGCGCTGGTGCTGACCTCCCGCCGCGACGCCGCGTTCCGCATCGCTGGGCTCGCGGCCGGCGTCGACTACTACCTGCGCCGACCGATCCTCGCCGTCGAGCTGTACACCGTCGTCCGCTTGCTCCTCGATCGCCATCGGCTCGTCGGAGATCTGCAGCGCGCCAACCGCGAGCAGGCGCGGTTGCTGCGAGAGCTGCGCCAGGCGCAGACCCAGCTCGTGCAGCACGCCAAGATGGCCTCGCTCGGACAGCTCGTCGCCGGCGTCGCCCACGAGGTCAACACGCCGCTCGGCGCCATGGCGTCGAACAACGACCTCGCGCTCCGGCGGCTGCCGCGGATCCTCGAGGCGCCTTCCCGCGAGGCGCTCGTCGAGGAGGTCGAGCGCCTGCGACGGCTCGGCGAGGTCTCGCGCGAGGCGTGCAACCGCATCCAGCAGGTCGTCGCGACGCTGCGCTCCTTCGCGCGCGTCGAGCACGAAGAACCAGCGCCGATCGATCTGCACCAGAGCCTCGACACGACCCTGTCCCTCATCGCCCACCTCACGCAGCCGCGCATCGAAGTGGTGCGACGCTACGGCGAGCTGCCGCCGCTGTGGGTGCGGCCCAACCAGCTCCACCAGGTGCTGATGAACCTGCTCGTCAACGCCTGTCAGGCGATGGGCGAGGGCGGCACGCTGACGCTGACCACCGAGTCGTTCGGCGACGAGATCGAGCTGCGGATCGCCGATACGGGCGTCGGCATCCCGCCGGCCAACCTGCAGCGAATTTTCGATCCGGGCTTCACGACCAAGGGACCCGCCGTTGGCACTGGCCTCGGCCTGGCCATCGTCTATCAGATCGTCGCCGAGCACGGCGGGCAGATCCTCGTCGACAGCGAGCCGGGACGCGGCAGCGAGTTTACGCTTCGTCTGCCGGCGCGTCGTCCCGCGCTGACCGCCGCCGCCCCTCGGCCCTGACGACCACCGGCTCGGCTCCAACGAAGATCTCGAGGTCTAGCATCAGCCGCTCTTCGCTGGCGGCGCGCGCCACCAGGTAGATCAGCGCTGCGACCTGCTGCTGATCGTGCGCCCGCCGGGCCTGGGTCGCCGCCGCGAGTCGTCGCGCCTCGCCCGCATCGAGCGGCAACAGGCCGACGTCGTTGCCGACCCGCATCAGATCCCCGAGCTCACGATCGTGTTGGACGCGGATCCGTGTCCGCGGCGCATCCGCGATACGCTCGCGCACCAGCAGCGACGGCGGGAGGCTCAAGCGGCGCTCGCGCTCGTCGGGGGGCTGGTCCAGCAGCAGCGCCGCCTGCTGGCGAACCTCCGGTAGCGAGTCGCAGTGCCGCTCCTCTCCATGCCGCACCAGGGTGACGGGCAGGCCGATGGTGCGCGCCAGCTTGGTCGCGCCGGTGGGCGTGTTGATTGGCG
>CAZPEY010000447.1:0-3828 GCA_964585665.1 uncultured Polyangiaceae bacterium
GCTCGAGGTCGTGATAGACGCGCGCGAACTCCTCGTTCATGCCCTCGCGGAACTCTTTCCCAAGGAGCGTACGGCTCGACGTGAAGTTGGTCAGCACGCGGCAGAACTCGACGAAGTCGACCGAGCCCGCCTCGCCCCAGCTGCGCGTCGTGTCCTCGACCTCTTTGACCACGGCCTCACCGTAGGTCCGCATGCGCTTGTCCTTGAGCGCGGGCAGCAGCATCTTGAGCTGCTCGGCCATCTTCTCGGGCGAGGCGTCGTAGACGATGTCCTTGCCGAACACCGGCGTCATGATCTTGTAGGCCTCGGACGGGTTGAGCTGCGCGTCGGGCGCGCGGAACACCGCCTCGTGGGCCTCGGGGCCGAACATCGCGACCATGCGACGGTTGAGGATGTTGAAGGCGGCGATCTCCCCGAGCTCGCGATTGGCGCGGTAGAGGAGATCGATCGTGCCGTTGACGAACTCGACGGTGTGCCCGAGGAGCGGCAAGCCGCCCGAGAGCTCCGGCGGCGACTTGAGGCCGGCGGGGACGACAGGCTTGCGCACGCGCCGTAGCGCACTCTCGACGATTCGCTGCACTTCCATGGGTCACTGCCTCCTGTGAAGGCAGGTCTATGCCACGCCGCTTGATGAAAGTGAACTGGATATTTCAGAAACTAGAATGACGGTTCTACTGAGCCGACAGAGGGGAATCCTGCGGGAAAATGTCCCGCCACAGACCGCTCGACCCGCTACGATGAGACGTGCGGTACGCGATCCTGCTGCTGACGCTCGCTGCCTGCGTCGACGATCCGGCGGTGCAGGGTGACCTCGACCTCGCCTCCGCAGATCTCGATCTCTCGGCGGCCAGCGACGGAGCGACCGACCTCGCGGTCACGCTCGACCTGCCGAGCGGCGATCTCTTGGTCCCCTACGACGGCGGCATCACGCCGCCTGTCTTCACCGAAGCAAACGATGGACTCGACGGCGGAACGATCGTCGCCATCGCGTTCGCCAGCGGCGCCCACCTCTATCTGTGCACTCCGAACGACGTCTACGAGTCGCTCGACGGAGGCGCCACCTGGGCGCGGATCGCCGCCACGCCGTCGCTGCGGCAGGACGAGTCGCTGACCAGCATCGCGGCCGCCACGGGCAAGTCCTTCATCGGCACCAAGGTGGCCGTCGGGACGAGCCAGGGTCGAGTCCTCGAGCTGCTCGGCACCGCCTTCGCAGACCGCACGCCGGTCGTCGATCTCGGCTTGCCGTTCAGCGGCGCGATCCTCGACGTCGTCATCCTCCCGACCGGCGTCCTCCTCGCCATCTCCCCCTACGAGCTGCTGGCCTCCGATCCGGCGAGCGCCCCGGGCATGTGGACGCCCTACACGACGGGCACGCTGCCGACGGGCCTCAACCGCCGGCTCCACCTCGACGAGCGCACGCCACCGGCGGTCTTTCTGGTGCGCTCCGGTGGCGTCGCTTCGAGCCCGCTGCCCGGGCCGAACTTCACGAAGCTGTCGAGCGACTCGACGCTCTACGCGTCGTTCGGCGGCGGTGCGACCAAGACGCGCGTCGCCGTCAGCGACGGGACAACCGTGCCGTTCACCGTTGACGAAGCTGGCACCAAGGAGTCCTGTCCAGCGCTGCCATCGCTCGCGCTCAGCGTCGGCGTGACGCCGCTTGGGACGATCCTGGCGCGCAGCGACAACGGTCTCGACTACATCGCCGGCTGCGCCAGCGGGACGTGGAACCACCTCGACGCCGAGCCGTCTTCCGAGGTGGCCGTCTTCCGCGCCCACAGCTCGGTGGGCACGGCGCTGTTCGGACTGTCGCCCAAGGGGCTGTTCACCGTCTCGGTCTTGCCGGCTGCCGCGCCACAGCCGCGCGACAACTTGCTCCATGCGCAGAGCATCACCGCGATCGCCGCTGGCAGCGACAGCGCCGACAACCTCTGGGTCGCGAGCAACCGTGGTCTCTACCGGCGCCGCAAGAGCGGCCTTGGCTTTCAAGCGATCATGCTCGATCCCGCAATCGCGTACCCGAACGTCAGGTGGGTCGCAGCCCACTCCGACGGCATGCACCTCGTCGCGCTCACCGACGGCGTCTACACGTCGGCCGACAATGGGTCGAGCTGGCAGTGGGGGAGCCGGCCGCTCGACACGGTCCTCTTCGACGAGGCCAACGGTCGCATGGTCGGCTGTGACGCGACAGGGCTCGTCACGGCGCCGCTCGGCGGCACCTCGTGGGCGCCGCTCTCGACCGATCTCGGCGTCGGGCCGAGCGGATGCGCGCTGTTGGTCCGTCACCCGTCTGGGGTGCTCTTCGCCGCGGGCTACAGCAGCCAGCAGATCTTCCGCAGCGGCGACGGTGGCACCACCTGGACGAGCATGGCGCCGGGTCAGATCTTGCAGCCGATCATGAACCTCGCGATCGATCCGCAGGACGACACCTCCGTCCTCGCCACCCTGTATGCGATGGGCGTCCTCCGCGTCGAAGCGACCAGCACCAAGCCAGTGCTCACCGACGGTGAGATCGAGGGGATCACGGTCGATCCAGTCAACCCGAAGATCTACTACGCCGCGACGCGCACCTCCGTGCGGTTCTCCGACAACCGCGGCGCGACCTGGACGGCGGCCGACGGCTCGCTCGCGGGCGCGCACCCGCGGGCGGTGTTCGTGCACCCCGCCGATCGCCGCCATCGCTGGCTGGCGACGGCGAACCGCGGGATCTATTTCAGCTTGGGGGAGCTGCAGCCGTAGCTCAGCGACGGGCGGGCGAGGCTACTCGGTGTACATCGCCTCGATCTGAGGCGCGAAGTTCTGGTTCACGATCTTGCGCTTGACCTTGAGCGTCGGGGTCAGCTCCCCGGTGTCGATGCCGAGCGGCCGCTCGAGGATCGTGAACTTCTTGATCTTCTCGACCTGCGCCAGATCGCCGTTGGCGTGATCGACGGCGCGCTGGATCTCGTCGAGCACCGCCTTGTGGGTGCGCAGCTTGGCGAAGTCCGTCTCGCCGAGGTTCTGCTCCTTGGCCCACGCCACCGTCGCGTCGGGGTCGAGCGCGATCAGCGCCGAGAGGAACTTGCGTCGATCGCCGATCACCACCGCCTCGGCGACGAGGCGATTGACCTTGATCGCCTCCTCGATGTTCTTCGGCGAGATGTTCTTGCCGCCAGCGGTGATGAGGATCTCTTTCTTGCGGCCCGTGATGGTCAGAAAGCCGTCGCTGTCGAAGGCGCCGAGGTCGCCGGAACGCAGCCATTGCCCGTCCATGGTCTCGCGCGTCGCTTCGGGCTCCTTGTAGTAGCCAAGGAACACGTTCTTGCCGCGGATCAGGATCTCCCCGTCGTCGGCCAGCTTGACCTCGACGCCAGGCAGCGGTTGACCGACGGTGCCGAACTTGGTGCGGCCGGGCAGGTTGAACGAGGTCGGTCCGCAGTCTTCGGACTGGCCGTAGATCTCGTACAGCGGCAGATCGATCGAGGCGAAGAACTCGATGACGTCGCGGGCGAGCGGCGCCGCGCCGGTCACGCACAGGCGCGCGCGGCCCAGGCCGAGGGCTGGTTTCAGCTTGGACAGCACCAGGCGATCGGCGAGCCGGTACTGCACGGCCAGCGCCCCGCCGGGTTCCTTGCCCTGATTGCGCAACGCCCACACGCGGCGGCACACGTCCTGGGTCCAGGCCGCGAGCTTGGCCTTGATCCCCGTCGCTGACGCCAGCTTCCCGGTGACCCCGGCGTGGAACTTCTCCCAGATGCGGGGCACACCGAAGACGACGGTCGGCTGCACCTCTTTCAGGTTGTCAGGGACCTTCTCGATCGACTCGGCGAAATAGATCGTCGCCCCGGAGCT
>CAZPEY010000448.1:0-3825 GCA_964585665.1 uncultured Polyangiaceae bacterium
CTCGCCGACGCGGCAGCCGCCACCGCAGCGGGTCGAGGCGATGCCGTCGACGCTCGCCGAGAGCGCGTCACCGGGGGCCGGCGCGGACGGTGGTGCGGGCGGCGGCGGCACGGCGCGCGCCGGCGGGCCAGGTGGCGGCATGGCCGGCGGCGGCATGGCGGGCGGCGGCGGCGGGTAGTCCTCGTCGTTGTCGCTGCCGCTTGGCGGTGGCGGCGGCGGCTGGACAACCCGCGCCGGCGGCGGCGCCGCGGGGCGCACCGTCCCGGCGGGGACGAAGACCCGCACGCCCGCCTCTCCAGCGCCGCGCTTGACCTTGACCTCGATGCGATACGTGCCGGCGAAGCTGGCGCAGTAGCTCATGCGCGGCGTGTTGTTCGTCTCGAGATCGGAGGCGACCCGCCGCCCGGTCGGATCGAAGAGGAACAGATCCAGATCGACGACGCCCGGCCCGCCGACGCCGAGCACCGTGTAGCAGTGCCCTGCGGCCAGGTCCGCGAAGTAGGCGTACGGCCGGCGCCACGCCATGAAGCCGCCCCACACCGGGCTGGCCGGCTGCTGTCCGGGAGCCAGCATCGAAGCCAGGCCCGCCATCTGCTGTTCGATCATCGGAGAGACCGGTTGGCCATGCGCCACCGCACCAGCGCCGAGAAGCAGCGCCACGACCGTCGCGTTCCGCAGAGCGTTCATGCCAGAACGCTACCGCGCTCCCGAGGGAGACTCAATGCGCTAGCGCACACCGGCTCGGCACTGGCGCGAGCGTCCCTTCCCAGCGACACTAGCGTCGCCATGGGCGAGCCGCCCGATCACGACCCTCCCGCCGAGCCGCCCCCGCCGACCGCCGCCGGCCGCTACGTCCTGGCCGAGGTGCTGGGGACCGGCGGCATGGGCGTCGTCTACGCGGCATACGATCCCGAGCTCGGGCGCCGCCTGGCGATCAAGGTCCTGCGCCGCTTCCGGGACGGCATGCCCGGCCTCGACGAGGCGACCACCGACTCGCAGCAAGCCGACCACCGCCAGCGCTTCCTGCGCGAGAGCAAGAGCCTGGCACAGATCGTCCACCCCAACGTCGTCGCGGTCTATGACGTCGGCCAGCTCGGCGATCAGCTCTTCATCGCGATGGAGCTCATCGAGGGCGGGACGCTGCGCGACTGGATGAAGCGCGGCGGCCATCCGCTCGACGAGATCCTGGCGCTGTTCGTCGAGATCGGGCAGGGGCTCGCCGCGGTCCACGCCGCTGGCTTCGTCCACCGCGACTTCAAGCCGGAGAACGTGCTGATCGGCACCGATGGTCGGCCGCGCGTCACGGACTTCGGCTTGGCGCGCCCCTTCGTCGGGGAGCGCACCCCGTCGCACGGGACGGCCCTGCCCTCCTCGAACCGCAACCTGGTGCTGACCGAGGTTGGGGCGATCGTGGGTACACCGGGCTACATGGCGCCCGAGCAGCTCGCCGGTGGCGTCGCCGATGAGCGAAGCGACGTCTTCGCCTTCTGCGTCGTGCTCTGGGAGACGGTCTTCGGCACGCGGCCCTTCGCGGGCGCCTCGCTCCGCGAGCGCTACCTCAACATCGAGGCGCAGCGCTTCCTCGAACCGCGGGCGCGCGGCCCGCGCGCGGCGCTGGTGGCGCTGCTCAAGCGCGGGCTGCGCTTCGAGCCAGCGGCCCGCCTGCCAAGCATGAACGTGCTGCTCGACGAGCTGCGAGCGCTGCATCGGCCGCGAGCGATGTCGACGCGCCTGGTCGCTGCAGCCTCGCTCGGCGTCCTGCTCGCTGCGACGGCCGGCGGTCTGCTGGCGTGGCGCGCGCGCGAGCAGGCGCGTTGTCGACTCGATCCGCTCACGCAGGAGTGGAGCCCAGCCAAGCGGCAACAGCTCAAGCAGCGCCTGACCGCGGCGCGCAGCGCGACACTGGCAACCCTCGTCGAGCGCAAGCTCGAGGAGTACGCAGCGGAGCTACGCGGCGTCTACACCAGCGCGTGCGAGGCGACGTTCGTTCACCGCGAGCGCAGCGCGCCGCACTTCGACGCCCAGATGGAGTGTCTCTCGGCGCTCGGCAAGGGGCTCGGGCTCGTTGCCGAGGAGCTCAGTGAGCAGCCAAGCTACGCCGAGATTCAGAAGGTCCTGGACCGCCTGGACCGGCCCGCGATCTGCCTCGATCGAAAGGCGCGCAGCGAGCGCCGTTCGGCCCGCCAGCAGCGCCAGTTCGATCTCTTGAGCGGTGAGCTGGTCGCCGCACACAACGCGCTCAGCTTCGGTCGCACCGACGAGGCCCTCGCCGCCTACGAGCGCCTGGCCAAGGCCGGCCTCGCAGCCGACGAGGAGGGCGTCACCGCGCAGGCGCTGATCGGGCGCAGCCAGGCGCTCGTCGTCAAGCGCGCGCCGCTCGAGGTGATTGCCTCCTTCGACGTCGCGATCGCCACGGCGCTGTACGCCCGCGACTACGCCGCGGCGGTCGCGGGCTACACCGAGCAGATCGCGCTCGACAACGCCGCCGGGCGTCCGCTCGCCGAGACCGAGACCAAGGCGATGCTCGCCCAGGCGCTGATCGCGCGCGGCCAGCTCGGGCCCAGCTATCGCCGCACCGTCCACGACGGTCTTGGCACCGCGTACGCGTTCGCGGGTCGGGTGCTCGAGGCCGAGCGCGAGCTGCGCAGCGCGCTCCAGCTCGCCGCCACCGATCGCGAGCACGCCAACGTCGAGATCAGCCTCGCCCAGGTCCTGACCGATCGCGACGACTTCCCGGCGGCGCGCGCCCTGCTCGAGGACGCGGCCCGACGCTTCACGCTCGACGGTCCGCTGCTCGACTCGGATCCGTTCGCCGCGGTGATGCTGCCGACCAGCCTCGCCTACCTCGACTATGCCGAGGGGCACCTCGAACAGGCGCTGCAGCGCGAGGTCGAGGCGACGCGCATCGCCGAGGCGTTGCCCGAGGGGCCATCCCGCGTGCGAGTGCTCGTCCAGACCCTCGCCGATCAGCTCTTCTACCTGCGGCGCCTCGCCGATCGCCAGCGCGCTCTCCAGATCGCGGAGCGCGCCGCAGCGCTGACGGCGCAGCTGCCGGCGGACGATGCATCGCGTGTCACCGCCGAGCTCAACCTCGCGTCGGTGCTCAACGATCGCGGGCAGCGCGACGAAGCTCACCAGCGCCTCGTCCGCCTCGCGCCCCACCTCGTCGCCGTCAACCCCACGATCAACGCCGAGCGGGTCCGCCTCGAGCTCGAGCTCGGGCGCTCCAGCAATGGACGGGGCCAAGACCGGGACGCCGCAACACACCTCGACAAGGCCGAGCGCATGGCCAAGACGCTGCTCGGTCGAGAAGGTCGAGACCTCGAGCGCGAGATCGCCGAGCACCGCGCTTCGCGAGGCGGCCGATGAGCCTCTGCCCGTCCGACGAGGAGCTGACGCGCTTCATCGAGGGGGTGCTCCCCGACGAGGAGCGGCGCCGACTGCGCGCCCACATCGCGGGCTGTCCCACCTGCCGCACCCTCGTCGTCGATGCGCTCCGGGTCGCGCACGAGGCAGAGCCCGACAGTCAGACCGGGATCCGCCTGCCCGAGAGACGGCGGGCCGGTCGGTACGAGCTCTCCGAGATCCTCGGCATGGGCGCGATGGGGGTCGTCTACGCGGCCGCCGATCCGCAGCTCGGTCGTCGCGTCGCGATCAAGATCCTGCGCGCGCCTCTCACGGAGGGGCGCACCTCGACCTCGCTCGAGCAACGACGCCAGCGCTTCATCGTCGAGAGCCGCAGTCTGGCGCGCGTCGTCCATCCCAACGTCGTGGCCATCTACGACGTCGGCCAGCTCGACGATCAGGTCTTCATCGCCATGGAGT
>CAZPEY010000449.1:0-1555 GCA_964585665.1 uncultured Polyangiaceae bacterium
TGCGGCCGGCGTCCTTTGTCGCCTGGCGCTGGCCGTCGTTGAAGTAGGCCGGCACGGTGACGACCGCCTTCTCGACGGGCCCCCCCACGTACTCCTCGGCGATGAGCTTCATCTCCTGGAGCACGAACGCCGAGATCTCGGGGACCGCGTAGCCGTGGGAGCGCAGCTCGATGCGCAGGTCATCGTGCGGCCCCTCGACGATGCGATAGGGGCTGGTCTCGATCGCCTGACGGACGAGCGGCGAGGACCACTTGCGTCCGATCAGGCGCTTGGCGGCGAACACGGTGTGCTCGGCGTTGGTGATCGCCTGTCGCTTGGCGACGTGACCAACCAGCCGCTTGCCGCTGTCGGTGACGGCGACCATCGACGGAGTCGTCTTGTAGCCGCCGCGGTTCGGGATCACCACAGGCGTCCCATTCTCAACGATGGCCACGCACGAGTTGGTGGTGCCCAGGTCGATGCCAATCACCCGTTCAGACATATGGAGAGGAAACTTACCATGGCGTAAGGGTTTGCGAAATTACTTCGGCGGTGTGCCCTCGCGGTTCGGACGGGCGGGGGACTGCTACTTGCGCAGGCCGAGCGCCTCGCCGCCTTCTACTTCCGGAGGCCGAGCGCCTCGCCGCCTTCTACTTCCGGAGGCCGAGCGCCTCCTCGTAGGCCTCGCGTCGCTCCGCGTCGGAGAGCAGCTCGAACGCCGTCTTGACCGCGTGGAAGATCGTCGAGAGCTTGTCCTTGTACTCGCCGATCGACTTCTTGAAGTAGCGATCGGGGTGAAACTCCTTGCTCAGCTTGAAGTACGCCTTCTTGATCGCCTTCTCGTCGCTGGCGGGCTCGATCTCGAGCATCTGGAAGGCGTTGCGGTTCGACAGCGTGTGGAAGTAGAGCTCGATGCGCTGCAGCTGGTCGAGGGTGAGCTCGATCCCCGCGGGCACCGCCGAGGGCAGCTCGACCTCGAGCAGGCTGGTCATCACCGGCGACGCGCTGGCAGCCTTGGGCCGCTCGAGCCCGGGGATGTCGATGACCCCCGAGAGCCACAGCCGGCGCAGGAAGCCCGCCGTCTCGGCCTCGCCGAACGGCATCAGCATGCAGATGTCGCCGAGCGAGGTCGTCCCATCGACGCGCGACAGGATGAAGCCCTCCTCCGACGACAGCTGGACCTTGCTCCAGTCGAGGCTCGCCCGGTAGGGGACCAGCGTGCGGGGCCCGAGGCCCGGAAGCTCGCCGGCCACTACCCCACCTCCGCCAGCACTTGCGCCAGCGCATCGACGCCCGCATCGAGCTCCGCCACCTCGACGATGAACGGCGGCACGAAGCGCACGACGGTCCCGCCGGCCACCGAGAGCAGCACCTTGCGCTCGCGCAGCTTGGCGACGATCGGCACCGCGTCGCGGTTGAGCAGCAGGCCGCGCAGCAGGCCCTGGCCGCGCGCCTCGACCGCGATCTTCGGGAAGCGCACGGCCAGCTCCTGCAGGCGCCGCCCGAGGTGCTCTCCAAGCGTGCGCACCCGGTCGAGCAGCTTCTCGCTCTCGATCGTCTCGAGGACGAAGCGCGC
>CAZPEY010000449.1:1655-3824 GCA_964585665.1 uncultured Polyangiaceae bacterium
TAGCGCTTGGCGAGCTTGATCGCCGCCTCGTTGGCCTCGGCGCCCGAGTTGCAGAAGAAGACGCGCGCCTTGTCGAGCTGCGGGTTGAGCCGCACCAGCGTCTCGGCGCAACGGATCTGCTCCTCGACGAAGAACAGGTTCGAGACGTGGACCAGCTTCATCGCCTGCTCGGTGATCGCGACCGCGAGACCGAGGTGGGCGTGGCCGAGCGGGCAAGCGGCGATGCCGCCGGTGAGATCGAGGTAGAGATCGCCCCTCACGTCCCAGACCTTGCAGCCCGAGCCGCGGCGCAGGACGATCGGCTGCTGACGATAATTCTGCGTGAGCACTCGCTGCGCCGTCGCGATGAGCTCCGCCTGAAGATCGTTATTGAGATTCATCGCGGCCGAGTGTACCAGAGGACGGGCTCGGCCCAAGAGTGTGTGATGCAGGGCACGAAGGTTTTTCGTTGGCCAGGCGTCTGTACCCAAGTGAAAGGGGTCTTCGTATGATTCGCAGAACGCTGTTGTTGTCCCTCGCCCTGCTCATCCCGTCGCTGGCCCGCGCCGACATGTCGCTCGGTCAGGTCTGCAAGCAGCTCATCGGCTCGCAGGTCACGCAGTGCATGGCGGCTGCCGGTGGTCGCTACATCGACGGCAACGCCGCGCAGACCTGCAGCCACCTCATCGGCGGCCAGGTGACGTCGTGCATCGGCGCGATCGCCGGCAAGGACTACTCGCGCGACGAGGCGAGCGCCTGCGGCGGCCTCATCGGCGGGCAGGTCATCGAGTGCATGCGCTCGACGGGTCGGCCGCACATCGACCGCCAGGCCGTGCCTCCTCCCCCGCCGCCCGTCCAGCAGCAGCCCTACTACGGTGGCGGCGGTGGCGGCTATCGCGGTGCCCTGTCGCAGGCCGACATCCGCGCCGAGATCGCGGCGTCCCTCGAGGCGCTGCGCGCCAACGATCCGATCAGCGCCGAGCGCCGTCTGCGCCGCCTGCTCCAAGATCTGCGCTAGTCGACAGTAGTCAATCGACTTGACCACCCCGCGCTGCGGGGGTCGCTCTTCCTGTCGCTCCGCGTTACAGTCAAGGCAAAGAATTCTGTTTGACGCCCGAAGTTTGGCGCTAAGCTCCGTGCCCCTTTTGGTAAACCACCATGGCAAACGACATCGTTTCCCTCGCAATCAACCTCCCGTTCGTCGACGAGATGTACGCGCAGTTCCTGCGCGATCCGAGTTCGGTCGACGGTAGCTGGCGGAGCCTGTTCGAGCGCGGCGAGCTGCCCCCAGGGGCGGGGACCGCGACCAACGGCCACGGGAGCAACGGTCACGCGGCCGCGTACGCCGTGGGCGCCGACAGCCTCCTCGAGGTCGCCGCGACCAAGCTCGTCGACGCCTACCGCGCCGCCGGGCACGTCGAGGCCGACGTCGATCCGCTCGGCCAGCCGCGCCCGCGCTGGGCCGAGCTCGCTCCCGAGTACCACGGCATCGAGCCGAGCGATCTCGATCTGCCGACCTCGGGCGGCGGCCTCATCGCCGGTCGCGGCCTCACGGTGCGGCAGCTCGTCGAGCGCCTGCGCCGCGCCTACTGCGGTCACCTCGGCATCGAGCTCGCCCACATCAGCGATCCGGAGCGACGGCGCTTCCTCACCGAGCGGATCGAGCCGGTCGCCGATCAGTTCATCTCGACGGCGGCCTGGCGTCGCCGCATGTTCGAGAAGCTCGCGGCCGCCGAGGCGCTCGAGGTCTTCGTCCACACCAAGTTCATCGGCGCCAAGCGCTTCTCTCTCGAGGGCGGCGACACGCTCCTGCCGATGCTCGACGTGGCGCTCGACGAGGCCGGCGCCGACGGCGTCGAAGAGGCCGTGCTCGGCATGGCGCACCGCGGGCGCCTCAACGTGCTCGTCAACCTGATCGGCAAGCGCGCCAGCGAGCTCTTCGCCGAGTTCGAGGACATCGATCCCGAGTCGATGTTCGGCGGCGGCGACGTCAAGTACCACATGGGCTTCTCGTCGGACTACACGACGAACGCCGGCCACAAGATCCACCTGTCGCTCGCCTTCAACCCGAGCCACTTGGAGGCCGTCAACCCGGTGGTCATGGGCCGCGTGCGCGCCAAGCAGCGACGGCGCGGCGACGATCAGCGCAGCCGGGTGCTCGGGATCTTGATCCACGGCGACGCGGCCTTC
>CAZPEY010000450.1:0-3809 GCA_964585665.1 uncultured Polyangiaceae bacterium
CATGTCGACGAACTCGGGCTGGCGTGCCAGGTGCGGCAACATCTGCTTGATGACGACGTTGCGCTCGAAGCCCTGCACGCCGGTCTGCTTGGCCAGATAGATCTCCGCCATGCCGCCGACCGCGAGCTTGCGGACCAGCACGTAATTGCCGAACGGCGTCAGATCGTACTGCGAGCGCAGCGCGGTCCGGTCGCTCTGCTCTGGTGCTTCGTCAGTCTGCGGCTTCATCGCCATCCTACGACGCGCACGACCCCCAACCTTAGAGCGTACCCGAGGTGGCGCGCTTCTGGAAGAAGCCGAGTCGGTGCGGCTCGGGGCGCTGAGACGGGTCCACTCAGGCGACGCGCGAGCAGGTCTCCTCACCGTCGCAACCCGCTGGAATCACGACCGAACGAGCGCCAACGCTCGTCGGCACACAACCTGCTCAAACGCCCTCCTGACACCCACGTCGGTTTCACTCAATCGCTCGAAGAATGAGGAGAGGCACATGAATCGCGGATCTCGGAGTTGGATGGGGGCAACGCTGCTCCTGGTGCTCGGCGGCTGCCAGGGCGCGCCCGATGCGAAGCTCGAGAGCAGCAACGTCCAGGTCGGGCCCGCTGGCAGCCCGAAGGGCAAGCAGTGCAAGCACGTCACGGTCAGCGGTGACGTCTACTACAACGACCAGCGCACCTACGGCCGCTTCCCGATGCACCTCACTCCCGACGGTGCGAGCGGGCGCCAGTACAAGGTCGTGGACGCCGAGAAGGGCACCAGCCACGGCACCAACCACCTGTCGCTGGTCGATGCCACGGTCGAGGTCTACGAGGTCGATCGCGTCTTCGGCGGGAGCGCGACCGAGTGCCAGGAGACGAGCTACGTCGCCTCGGTGACGACCGACACCTCGGGCCACTTCACCTGGACCGGCGACGTGTGCGACCCGTGCACGCTCGACGATGGCGCCTACGAGACGAGCGACGCCGGCAAGGTCGGCGTCTCGCTCGGGCTCAAGATCGTGCTGAAGTACTGCCCCGACGACGGCGGTCGCTGCCTGTTCATCAAGGAGCCCGTCGACACCAGCGATCGGCCCGCCTTCGATGCGCACGACGCAGGCGCGACTGAGTACGCGGTGTGGCACGGCGCCGCGTCGCGCCTCGATCCCCGCCGCGTCTTCGCGGACGACGCGACCATCGCGCTGCCGGACGCGTTCTTCGCCAGCGGCGGTGGCTTCACCGATCAATGGCTCCAGGCGGCGATGGTCTACCAGGGCCTCGTCGAGAGCGCCCGCAAGCTGCATGTTCAGCTCGGCATCCCCTTCCGCCGCAGCGAGTTCGGGGCGGTGACGGCGATCTATCCGATGAAGTGGCCGGGGCACGGCGCCGGCCACTCGCACGAGCAGCTGGGCCAAGACAACGCCGACTCGCTGTGCATCCCCGCGCCCGGCACCGAGGACACGGACGGCTCGGTGCCGACCGAGTGGGGCGGGCACAAGACGGTCTTCCACGAGTACGGCCACCTCATCAACTACCGAGCCTGGGAGGGCTACGGCAAGTACGTCGACTACGGGTTCGCAGATTGCAACAAGGACACCGACGGCGATGGCGTCGACGATCTGGCCGATTGCAGTGGCGAGGCGGACAGCGCCGAGTTCGCGGCCGCGGCGTTCAAGGAGCAGTGGGCGAACTTCATCCGTCGCCTCGTGCTCAACGAGGTGCGGCCGACCGTCGAGACGCTCGACTACTATGGCTGCGCGTTCTGGGAGTCAGGTGGCAGCAACAACTCGCTCAGCTACGACAACGGCGATTCCGACGCCAGCGCGGTGTGCACGCCGCCGCTCGCCTGCGACCTCGGCGATCGCAGCCCCGGCGCAGTGCTGCACACGCTCTGCGATCTGTTCGACGATCACGTCGACAGCAATGCGGCGCCGACCTTCCGGGGCAGCGACACCCTCGGGGACGAGACCCTGTCGGGCCTCGTGACCGATCTCGAGAACACGTGGAAGAACGGCGCCTCGTGGCGCAGCGACGCGTACATCGACGCGACCGGCGGCGGGGATGCGGTCAAGTCGGGGTTCGGCATCTGCGAGCTCCTCGCGCAGCGCGTGGCGCGGTTGCCGAGCCAGCGCAGCGCGGTCGACAGTCTGCTGCGCCTCAACGGCATCGCCTGCCCGCTGTGAGCTCGAACGCGCCCTGACCCCCGCTTTCGCTCCTCTCTCGCTCGTGGCAAGGTCCCCGCCATGCGCTCTTCTTCGCTGCTGATCACCCTCCTGATCTCCTCGTTCGCGCTCGCCGAGCCCGCCCCGCCACGCCTCGCCTCGCAGGTTCCGCCGACGGCGGTCGCGGCGCTGCTCGTCGAGCGCGACGCCACCGACCTGCTGCGCAAGATGGTCGATGGGAGGCCGGCGCTGCGCACCGAGCTCGCCGAGTACCTGCAGCGCAAGCTCGCGTTCGATCCGTTCACGATCAGCGGCCTCGCGGCGTGGGTGGAGAGCTACAGCCCGCCGCGCGTCTCCGTCTACCTGCGCGGGCCGCGCCTCGTCGGCACGCCCGATCTCGCCCCGGTCGTCGTCAGCACCGCCAACGGAGGCATCCTGCTGACGATGCCAGCGCCGCCCGCGAGCGCCGCGCAGCCGACCGCGCTCGGCAAGCTGCTCGCCGACGCCGACAAGGCGGAGGTGGTGCTCGCGATCGTCGACTTTGGCATCGATCCGTCGTCGGCAGCGATGGCGCAGCAGTACAAGATCGAGGCGGCCCGCGTGATGCTCCAGAAGTCGATGGCGCGCGCCGAGCTCGTCGGCGATCCACAGAAGCTCGAGACGATTGGCAAGATGATCATCGGCGGGCTGGCGATGGCGAGCGAGAAGCTGGCGGTGGAGCGCGAGAAGGCGCTCGCCGCCCCGGGCACCACCGCCGAGGGCGTGGCGGCGATCTGGAGCTATCACCAGCTCCGCGCCGCGCAGAAGGAGCTCGAGCCGCGCATCGTCGGAAATCGGCTCGTCTTCGAGTACAAGCTGCCCGAGCTCGGTCAGCTGAGCGCGACTGCGCCCGTCGCTGCGATCGGCGTCGCCGCGGCGATCGCCATCCCCGCCTTCACCAAGTACATCCGCCGCAGCAAGGCCTCCGAGCCGCGCACGATGTTGCCGCGCATCGCCAACGGCCTCGCGACCAAGGTCGCCGAGCAGAAGGGCAAGCTGCGGCTGCCGCCGTCGACGGACTGGACGCCGAGCCAGCCTTGCGCGCTGCAGCCTGAGCAGAAGTGCACCGGGATCCGCGGCGGAGCGTGGAAGGACATCGGCTTCGAGGTGACCGAGTCGCACTACTACCAGTATCGACTGACGATCACCACGACCGGCAAGGGCAGCGCGGCGCAGACGAAGTTCAAGGTCGAGGCGCAGGGCGATCTCGACGGCGACGGGCTGTTCGCGCACTTCTGGATGGAGGGGACGCTCGGCGCCGATCGACAGATCAGCTGGCAGCCGCTCCAGGTCGAGAACGAGCTCGAGTAGGCGAGCCTCGCTGAGCGAACCCATCTAGCGGTGTCTTCGAAGGCGACTCGCCGCGCCGGGTGGAGAGGCGGCCTCGCTCCTCGCTGCGTCACCCGACTAGGGGGTGTGCCACAGGGCAGGGTCGATCGTGCGCCTGACGAAGTAACCCGCGAGGAGCGAGGCCACCTCTCCACCCGCCGTGGTTCGCCCGGGCCTCTTCCGCCATCGCCGATCGCGGGGCCAGCGGGAGGTTCGACGGAAGACGGTCGACACCGACGAGGGTTCGTGGCGCCCCGGCCAGACGCTGGCGAGCGAGCTACGGAGGGTGGGAGTGGGAACCCTCTCC
>CAZPEY010000451.1:0-3799 GCA_964585665.1 uncultured Polyangiaceae bacterium
GGACCGACGAGCGCGACGACCTCGCTCGGCTCGACGGTCAGCGAGAACCCATCGAGCACGCGCACATCGGGGCGCGACGGATAGGCGAAGCCGACCTCCTTGAGCTCGAGCTTGCCCGCGACGCGCGCCAGGGTCTTGCCACCGCGCGGCGCGATCGCCGGCTGGCGATCGAGGAGCTCGAAGATGCGCTCGGCCGAGCCGGCCGCCTTCATGAACTCGGCCCACAGATCGGCCAGGCCCCCGAGGGAGAAGCCGACGATCAGGGTGTAGACGAGGAACGACGTGAGCTGACCAACGGTGAGCTGCTTCTCGACGACGAGGCGCGCGCCGTACCAGAAGACGACCGCCGCCGCGGCGTAGCCGGCGAACGAGACGATCACCAGGAAGGTCGCCGACGCGCGCGAGCGCCGCGTCGCCAGCGCGAACGCCTGATCGATCGACCGATCGTAGCGTGCCCCTTCGCGCCCCTCGGCAGCGAAGGCGCGCACGGTGCGGATGCCCGACAGGCTCTCCTCGGCGAGCGCCGACGACTCGGCGAGCGAGTCTTGCACCTGCTTGGCGAGCTTCCTCACCCGCCGTCCGTAGACGACGGCGCCGACGGCGATCGCCGGCACCACCGCGAGCATCAGCACCGCGAGCAGCGGCGAGGTGTAGAGCAGGAGCGCGATGCCGCCGACGCCGGAGACGAGGTTGCGCAGCCCGAGCGAGATGTTCGCCGACACCGCGCTCTGCAGCACGCTCGTGTCGGACGCGAGCCGGTTGGTCAGCTCGCCGGTGCGGGCGCTGTCGAAGAAGGCGATCTCTTGATCGAGGAGCGTCGCGTAGAGCTGACGCCGCAGCCGCGAGACGACGCGCTCGCCGGCCTGGTTGAAGAAGTAGAAGCGCAGGCCGATCGCGAAGCCCTGCAGGAGCGCGACGACGAGCAGGGCGAGGATGATCCGATCGAGCTGCTGGAGGCGCCCGTCCCGCAGACCGTCGAGCGCCGTGTCGACGACGACGCGCATGCCCTGCGGGAAGACCAGGCCGGCCAGCGAGCCGATGAGCAGGAAGAACGTGCCCGCAGCGAGCAAGCCGCGCTCCGGCTGCGCGAGCCGCAGGAGGCGCAACAAGACCGAGGAGCGCTTGGGTCTGGACACGTCGATGAGATGCCACGACGGATGGATCGTTACCAGCGGTACTTGCGCGGCACGCACGATCTGCGCCACCGAGCGCGCAAGTCGACATTCGGCGCAGACTCTGCGTTGGTCGGGAATCGAAGCAGATTTTTTGTCACTCACCGTCGGTAAGCGCTTGCGTGGGGATCGGCATCGTGATTGGCTCGCCCTCGTGAAGATCGGCGTCTTGAAAGAGAGAGGTGCCGGCGAGAAGCGCGTCGCGCTGATCCCCGAAACGTGCAAGCGTCTCGTCGGCAAGAAACACGAGGTCTACATCGAGAGCGGCGCCGGGGCTGCGTCCCTCTCCAGCGACGATCAGTACACGACCGCGGGTGGCAAGGTCGTGTCACGCAGCGAGGTCATCGCGCAGAGCGACGTCCTGCTGCGGGTCGCGGTACCGACGGCCGAGGAGGTGGCCGAGCTGCGCGAGGGCACGATCCACGTGAGCCTGCTCTATCCGCTCGTCAACCACGCCATCGTCAAGGCGCTCGCCGCCAAGCAGATCACCGCGATCTCCCTCGACATGATCCCACGCACGACGCTGGCGCAGATGATGGACGTGCTGTCGTCCCAGGCGACCATCGTCGGCTATCGGGCCGTGCTGCTCGCCGCCGCAGCGCTGCCCAAGATGTGCCCGATGCTGATGACCGCCGCAGGGACGATCGCGCCGGCGCGCTTCCTCATCCTCGGCGCGGGCGTCGCCGGCCTGCAGGCGATCGCGACGGCGCGACGCCTCGGCGCGGTCGTCGAGGTCTTCGACGTGCGCAAGGTGACCAAGGAGCAGGTGGAGAGCCTCGGCGCCAAGTTCATCGAGGTGCCGAGCGACGAGGACGCGCAGACCGCCAGCGGCTACGCCAAGGAGCTGTCGGAGGAGTACAAGAAGAAGCAGCACGACCTCATCAAGCAGCACCTCGGGACCGCCGACGCGTGCATCACGACCGCGCTCATCCCCGGCAAGCGCGCGCCGATCCTCGTCGACGAAGAGCAGCTCTCCGCGATGCGGCCAGGCACGGTCCTGGTCGACATCGCCGCCGAGCAGGGCGGCAACTGCGTCGCCACCAAGCCGGGCGAGCGCGTCCATCGCAACGGCGTCGAGATCATCGGGGAGCTGCAGCTCCCGAGTCAGCTCCCGATCCACGCCAGCCAGATGTTCTCACGCAACCTCGAGAAGCTGCTGCTCCACATCACGACCAAAGAGGGCGAGCTCAAGCTCGACGAAAAGGACGAGATCGTCCGCGGCTTCCTGATCGCGCGCGGCGGCAACGTCGTGCACGAGGGCACGCAAAAGGCGATCGCTGCCTCGGGGGGCGCATCATGACCGAGACCTTGGTCTTTGGACTCTACGTGTTCATGCTCGCGGTGTTCGTCGGCAACCAGGTGATCTCGAAGGTGCCGCCGCTGCTCCACACGCCGCTCATGTCGGCGACCAACGCGATCTCTGGCATCTCGCTCGTCGGGTCGCTCGTCGCCGCGGGCGGCAAGCACGGCACGGTCGCCACCGTGCTCGGCGTCATCGCCGTCACGTCGGCGACGATCAACGTCGTCGGCGGCTTCCTCATCACCGACCGCATGCTGCGCATGTTCCGGAAGAAGGACACGCCTGCTGCCAAGGCACCCGCCAAGGGTGAAGGAGGCGGCAAATGAGCGCGATGTCGACCCAAGAGCTGGTCGTCCAGCTCCTCTACTTCACCGCCTCGGTGCTCTTCATCCTCGGCCTCAAGGGCCTCGGCAACGCCGAGAGCGCGCGCCGCGGCATGCAGTACGCCATGGTCGGCATGCTGCTCGCCGTCGTCGGTACGCTCGTCCACCGCGACATCATCACGTACACGTGGATCGTCATCGGCCTCGTCATCGGCTCGGCGATCGGCACGATGATGGGCCTGTACATCCCGATGACCAAGATGCCCGAGCGCATCGCGCTGTCGCATGCGTTCGGCGGCCTCGCGGTCGCCCTCGTCGGCGTCGCCGAGTTCTACCGCCACACGCATGAAGGCATCGCGCTGACGACGCTGCAGATGACCGCGGTCGGCTTCGAGGTCTTCCTCGGCGCGCTGACGTTCACCGGGTCGCTGATGGCGTTCGGCAAGCTGCAGGGGCTCATCACGGGCGCGCCCGTGACCTATCCGGCGCAGAACGCTCTGAACGTCGCGCTCCTCACCGGCACGGTCGGCAGCATCTTCTATCTCATCTACGCCGGCGCGCTGAGCGACGGCGCGCAGTACCTCTTCTACGGCATCTCGGGCCTCGGCCTCTTGCTCGGCGTGCTGCTCGTCTTGCCGATCGGCGGCGCCGACATGCCGGTCGTCATCTGTCTGCTCAACTCGTACGCCGGCCTCGCGGCGTCGGCGACCGGCTTCGCGCTCGGCAACAACGTCCTCATCATCTGCGGCGCGCTCGACGGTGGCTCGGGCTTCCTCCTCGGCATGATGATGAGCAAGGCGATGAACCGCTCGTTCTCGAACGTCCTGTTCGGCGCGTTCGGCTCGGCCGACTCGACCGGAGCCCCCGCCAAGACGGCGACCTCGTCGGGCCCGGCGCCCAACGAAGGCACCGTCGACGACGCGGTCGAGGTCCTGCAGTCGGCGCGCTCCTGCAGCATCATCCCGGGCTACGGCATGGCGGTGTCGCAGGCGCAGCACGCGGTG
>CAZPEY010000452.1:0-3769 GCA_964585665.1 uncultured Polyangiaceae bacterium
GGCGGCGGGCGTGGCCCGGGCGGCGGCGGTGGCCGCGGCCGCTACTAAGCCAAGCGCTCTACACGGCCCGCGCTCGACGGCGCCGTTCTCGAACGACCCTCTCTGACCTTTCGTCTCGTCTTCTCCTCGTCGCGTTCAGGCGACGAGACCAGCTGCCATTGTCGCGGTCCCCGCCCCTCCGTGCTACCGTAAGGATGCACATGGCCTCAATGCCTGCCGGCCGACGGCGGCTCGGCCTCGTCTTGGCGGGTGGCGCGGCGCGTGGGGCGTACGAGGCGGGCGTCGTCCAATACCTCTGCGAGGAGCTGCCCAAGTCGTTGGGGCATGAGCTTCCGATCGACGTGCTCGCGGGCACCTCGGTCGGGGCGCTCAACGCGTGCCTGCTGGCCGCGTTCGCCGACGAGCCGCGCCAGCGCGCGCGACTCCTCGTCGAGCACTGGACGTCGCTCGAGGTGCAGTCGATCGTCCGCTTCGATCGCGGCGGCATGACGTCGATGATCCGCGGCCTGCTCGGGCGGCCGTCGCCCGTCAAGCTGCTTGACGATCGGCGCGGCGGCCTGCTGGATCCGGTGGGCATCGAGGCGCTGGTCCATCGCGCGGTGCCGTTCCCCCGCATCGCCGCGAACCTGAAGACCGGGCACCTGACAGGGCTGACCGTCTCAGCCACCCACGTCGGCACCGGACGGACCGTAGTGTTCGTTGGTTGCGAGGGGCCCCTGCCGCGCTGGGGCAGCGACCCGACCGTCGTGCCGGTCAAGACGACGATGACGGCGGAGCACGCGCTCGCGTCCGCAGCAATCCCGATGTTGTTCCCCGCGGTGCGCGTTCAAGGCGACTTTTACTGCGACGGTGGTCTGCGGCAGAACGTGCCGCTCTCTCCGGCCCGCCGCATGGGCGCTGATGGGCTCATCATCGTCTCACCGCGTTTCCTGTCGGAAGCGGAAGAGGGCGGACGCTGGCAACCCTCCCAGGAGGAGAGCAAGCGCCACGAGGCCGCATACCCAGGTCTATTCTTCCTCCTCGGCAAGGCGCTCAACGCCCTGTTGCTCGACCGGATCGACGCAGACCTCGATCGGCTGCGCCGCATCAACGAGATCCTCGAGGCGGGCACGCGGCGCTGGGGCCCGAGCTTCGTCCAGGAGCTCAACCAGGCGATGGGGCGCACGCCCGACGATCCGATCCGCCCCCTCGAGACCGTGCTCGTGCGCGCGTCGCAGGACATCGGTCGCCTCACCGCCGAGTTCGTGCGGTCACCGGCGTTCAGCGATCGGGTCGACGGCGTGCTCGGCTACTTCATGCAGCGCCTCGCCGACGGCGACGCCGAGAACGAGGCCGACCTGCTGTCCTACCTGCTCTTCGACGGCGTCTTCGCGCGGCAGCTCATCGAGCTCGGCTGGAAGGACGCGTCGCAGAAGCACGAGGAGCTCTGCCACCTGGTCCACGCGCTGTGCGGCGAGGACCACGAGCACGACGATGGGCACGAGGGGCGCAGGGCCGGCGGCCGAGGTTGAGCGGCGGCGGAGGCGGAGGCTGGGGTTGAGGCTGAGGGTGGAGCGGAGGAGAGCGTGGGATCGGCGTGGCGCCGCCCGCTTGCCTAGCTACCGGGTCTGGATCGAGAGGCCGTGCGTCGTCGGGTGCGCGAGGCGCGCGCGCGCCAGCCGCTTGTCCTGCTTGAGCAGCGACAGATCGATCGACATCTTGGGCCGGCAGCCGCCGTCGAGGCAGCTCTTGAAGGCCGTGCCGCCCGAGGACGACTTCGGGTTGATCGAGATGTGCAGGTGGTGGAGGTGGAAGAGGAACCAGCCGTAGCCCATGTCCGTCTCCTCGTAGGCGAGCTTCTGCGCCATGCGATCGCAGCTCTTCTGCGCCATCCAGCCTGAGGCGCAGAGCACCCCAGCGGCGTCCTCGACGAGCGGGCCGACCTTGCCGTCGACACCGATGACACGCACGCGATCGAACTCCATCAGCGTGCCGAGGAAGAGCGCGGTGCGCCAGACGTCGAGCTTATCGGGCGTATCGGTGCAGTGGTACTGCTCCTGGCCGCCCGTCGTGTGCGGGCAGATCTCGCGCAGGTAGTTGTTGGCGGTGCCGGTCTGGAAGTACGCGATGTCCATGTCGCGCCCATCCTCGTGCGTGCCCGCCGGGTGGCCGGGCATGTTGATGAGCTTGTCGTTGATGTCGTGCGTGCCCGGCGTGCTGCCGAACTTGTCGCTCATGTCGCCGAGGCCGAGCGCCCCGCCGTTGCCGGTCGTCCAGTCGGCCGCCTTGCAGGCGACGACGGCGGTGGCGTACTTGATGAGCTGGACCATGTCCGCGCGCGCCCAGCTCCGGTACTGCACCGACGCTGTCTCGCCGTTGATGGGATAGTCGTCGTAGCCCGTGCCCTGGTGCGGGTCGAACTGGGTCAGCGCGCCGCACACCGTCTCGGTGCCGGTGCAGTCGCGCTCGGGGAGGCCGGTGCAGGTCGGCCCAGGGCCGTCGCCAGGTCCGCCCGAGAGATCGGCGACGCACTTGCCGTTGTCGGCGCAGATCGTCCCCGTCGGGCAGCTCGTCGAGGTGCAGGGCGCGGGCTCGCACTCACCGGAGGCGCCGCACACCTCGCCCGAGTCGCAGCTGTCGGCGGTGCAGGCCGGCGTGCAAGCGCCGTAGGACGGGCACGCGTAGCCGGGACCGCAGTCGCTCTTGTCCGTGCAGGTCTTGAGGCACATCGTCGAGTCATCCTGCAGCGTGTAGCACTCGCTGCCCGAGGGGCAGGGGTTGTTGTCGCCGCAGTTGGTGATGGCGCAGTAGCCGTTCGGCCAGCCGTAGTCGGCCTCGGTGATGCACACCGCCTCGGCGTCGCCGGGGCAGTCGCTGTTCTGGGTGCAGGCCGAGCCGACCTCACCCGGGGGGAGGGGATTGTTCGGATCGCTCGGGTTGTTGGGGTCGTTCGGGTCGCTCGGGTTGTTCGGATCGCTCGGGTTGTTGGGATCGTTCGGATCCCCCTTCGAGCTCATGTCTGGCGAGCCCTTGCCGGTGTTGTTCCCCTTGTTGTTGCCGCCACCGCCGCCACAGCCGACCGCGAGCACGACCGACACTGCCACCAAGATGTTCGAGAGCCACTGAACGCGCATGTCTTTCTTCCAGGCGCGCTTTACAACAATCGATGTGCGATGGAAAGCAGGATGATGACGATATTTTGGTAAGCGTTGCGACGACCCCATCCTGGAGGGCTGCGCGCAAACTCGCTCCGCTGACCGTGGTTTGTGATAAGCAGCAAGGTCCGACGAGCAATGTGGGAGCGGCTCTACAATAGCAGTGGGCATCACCCCTATTCGTTCTGGCTGCTGCAGGCGAGCTTTCTCCTCGTGCTCGCTGTGGCCCGGCCTCGCGATCGGCGGGTGCTCTGGCTCTGCCTGGGCGGCACGCTCGTCGCGGCGCTCGACGCCTGGCTGACCCAGACGGCGTCGATCCTGCCGAACGGGTGGCAGGCGCCCGTCGGAATGTTCTTCGTCATCGTCGGAGATTGGCGGTATTGGCTGGTGCAAGAGGGCGATCGGCGGCCAGCCCTGCACGCGGTCCTCTCGTCGCTGCTGCTGGCGCTCGTCGTGCCGCTCGCGATCTGGCTGCCCCGGCAGCTCGGGTGGCTGGCGGGCCGGTCGCTGTTCCTGACCTACGAGGTCGCGGCGTTCGCGCTGGCCGTCTGGATGGGGCGCCGGCGCGGGTTCTCCCCGCTGACGCTGCTCTGGCTCGCGATCTACGGGAGCTGGGCGCTCGCCGACGTGCTGAT
>CAZPEY010000453.1:0-3765 GCA_964585665.1 uncultured Polyangiaceae bacterium
TGACGCTGCTCTGGCTCGCGATCTACGGGAGCTGGGCGCTCGCCGACGTGCTGATCCTCTCCGTCGGTGACGTTGGCTACGGCGTCCGTCTCGTCCCCAACACGCTCTACTACGGCGTCTTCTGGCCGGCGGTCTACGCGATCGCCAAGCGGCGCGAGGCGGGGCACTGATGCGGGCAGTGCGGGGGTGGTGCTGGCTCGTCGCGTTCGCGAGCTTCGCTGCAGGCAGCCCGGCGTTGGTCGAGCGCGCCAGGGCGGCGCCGCCCGAGGCGACGCTGCGGTTCGAGCGCGAGGGCAAGGTGGTCAAGGAGCTTGACCTTGGCGCCCTACGCAAGGTCGCGCCGCCCGTCGTGGTGGCGACGGACGATCCGTACTATGGCAAGCTCAAGCAGTTCTCGGCGCTGCCGCTCGGCCCGCTGCTCACCGCTGTGTTCGGCGAGCCGATCGAGGGCTTGCGCCGGCGTCAGTTCGTCCTGCGCGCCAAGGACGGCTACGCCGTGCCGCTCGACGGGGCGCGGCTCCTCGAAGGCGGCGCGGCGATCGCCTTTGCCGATCGGCGCGGCGCCTGGGAGTCGATCGGCCCGCAGCACGCCGATCCGGGGCCGTTCTACCTCGTCTGGAGCGGCGCCGCTCAGCGCAACCTCGAGACCCACCCGCGCCCCTGGCAGCTCCACTCGATCGCGATCGTCGCCTGGCAGGAGATCTATCGACACACTGTGCCGCCCGTCGAGAACCAGGCCGCTACGCGCGGCGCCGAGCTGTTCCGCGAGCGCTGCATCCGCTGCCACGCGATCAACCAGGAGGGCGGACGCGTCGGCCCCGATCTGAACGTGCCGCAGGCGATCCTCGAGTACCGTCCCGAGGCGCAGGTGCGAGCCTACATTCGCAACCCGCGGCAGTTCCGCTACAGCGGGATGCCCCCGCATCTCGACCTCGGAGAGCAAGCGATCGACGACCTTGTGGCATACTTTCGCGCCATGCAGCGCCTCAAGCACGATCCCAACGGAGCGGCTCCCGCCCCGTGAGTCAGGACGAGTCGACCCTCGGCAGCGCCCCTGCCGCGTCGGCGGCGGCGCGATCGATCGCCGCCCTCGCCGAGCGCGTTCGCTCGATCCCCGGGGAGCTCGCCGCGTACCTCCGCAGCGATCCCGCGCGTCGCGATCGGGCCGTCGCCTGCTCGCCCTCCCCGAGCCGCTGGTTCGCGACCGGGATCGGCTGCTCGGAGGCGCCGGCGCGGCTGTTCGTCGGCCAGCTCGCGGCCGGCGGCGTCGCTGCGTCGTACGTGCCTTTGTCGGCGTTCCTCGACGGGAACCCGGTTCCTGCCGGGGCGCGGCTGGTGGTCTTCTCCCAGGGGCTGTCGCCCAACGCGCGCCTCGCGTTCGCCGATCCGCGGCAGGCACGGCGCAGCTTGCTCGTGACCTCGCTTCAGCCCGATGGTGCGGGAGAGGCCGAGCGCTTTCTCGCGGCCCTCGTCGCCGAGGGGCTGCAGGTGTTGACCGTTCCGCCCGCCACCGAGCAGGGCTCGCTCGTGCGCGTGGTGGGTCCCGCCGTCGCGATGCTGGCGGCCGTCGATCTGGCGGCGCGCATCATCGGCGATGCCCAGACGGTCAAGCAACTTGACCAGGTGCCCCAGGCCGTCGCGGCGGCGTTCGCAGCAGCGCAGCAGCGCCTCGCTGCGCTGCCGCTCGCCCAGCTGGGGCGCTCGCCGCTCGCCCTCGTATCGGTCGGCTCGAGCAGCGATCGGACCCACGGCCTGCGCTGGAAGCTGCTCGAGGGCCTCGGCCACATGGACCCGCCGGTGTGGGATCTGCTGCAGGTCTCGCACGGGCCGCTCCAGCACTTCTACGAGCGGCAGCTGGCGCTGCTCGTGCTCGCCAGCGAGGCCCATCCGCTCGTCGAGCGCCTGGCGCAGCTCTGCCGGCCCGAGCGCCACCTGCTGGTGCCACTGCCGGCGTCGTTGCCCCCGCCGCTCGATCTGTTCGAGCACGACGCGGCGCTCAACGCGCTGCTGCTCGGCGTGCTCGCGGTGAGCCCGCGCGATCTGTCGGCCTGGCCGGCACAGGGGCTCGATGGACCGCTCTACGAACTAGGCCGTTAGAAGGAAAGTCAAGATGGTTGACTACGATCCCCATAGCTGGTGGCGACACTTCCTCGATCTGCGCGGCTCGATGCTGCGCGACATCGCCCTGCGCGTCTCGGTCATCGGGCTGTGGGCCGCGGGCGTCACCTACTACGACCTCAAGGTCGCGCACGTCCACATGCCGGGCCTGCTGCACAACTTCATCGGCGTCGCGCTCGGCCTCCTGCTGGTGTTCCGCACCAACGCCTCCTACGACCGGTTCTGGGAGGGGCGCAAGCTGTGGGGCGGCATCGTCAACGAGACGCGCAACCTGGCCCGCCAGGCCAAGGTCTACCTCGGCAGCCGGCCCGAGCTCGTCGAGCGCATCGTCCACCTGACGATCGCGTTCGCCTGGTCGACGATGTATCACCTGCGCGGCAAGCAGGAGCTCGACAAGACGATCCGCTTCTTCCGCCCCGAGGAGGTCGCCGACCTCGACAAGTCGACGCACATCCCACTGGCGGTGGCGCGGCGGATCACCGAGGCGCTCGAGATGGCGCGCATCGACGGCGCGATCGATCCGGTGCGCCAGGTCGCCGTCGAGCACAACCTCGAGCAGCTGGTCGACTACCTCGGCGCCTGCGAGCGCATCCACAAGACGCCGCTGCCGTTCGCCTACGTCATCCACCTCCGCCGCGCGCTCCTCCTCTACGCGATGTCGCTGCCGTTCGTGCTCGTCGAGAGCTTCGGCTGGGGCACCATCCCGGCGGTGTTCATCCTCTCGTACATCATGTTCGGCATCGAGGAGATCGGCGTCGAGATCGAGGATCCGTTCGGCTACGACGACAACGACCTGCCGCTCGAGGGGATCTGCGAGAACATCGAGAAGCGCCTGCTCAACGACGTCTGAAGCGGCGGCGGGGTGCCTTTGCCCCTTGACGTTCGGGGCGGGCAACCCAATACTGACTCCCGGGTCAGTTATGACGCGGCCGGCTAATCCCAAAGCGAAGCTCGCTCTCCTCAAGGCCGCCGAGCAAGAGTTCGTCGCGCGCGGTCTCGACGGCGCCAAGGTCGAGACGATGACCGCCGCGGCGGGCATGTCGAAGGGCGCCTTCTATCTCCACTTCGCGTCGAAAGAGGACGCGTTCCGAGAGATCGTCGAGACGCTGCTCGGGGGGCTGGGGCGGCTCATCGAGGAGTTTCCCCGCCCGGGTCAGCTGGGCAGCCTCGAGGAGTACCTCGAGCGCTGGATCGAGCAGGACGTGCTGCTCTTCGACTTCCTGTGGCAGCACCGCGGGGTCGTGCGGCTCATGCTCGAAGGAGGCAAGAGCGCGACCTTCTCGCACCTGGCCGACGAGTTCGCCGAGCGGGCACGACAGGCGAGCCTGCTCGGCCTCGCCGAGGGCAAGGCGCTCGGGCTGTTTCGCGCCGACCTCGATCTCGAGCTCGGCAGCCTCTTCCTCTCGGGCGCCTATGATCGCGTCGCCCGCCACATGGTGCGCCTCTCCCGCCGGCCCAACCTCGAAGAGTGGATGAAGAAGCTGCAGCGCTTCGCCCTCTCGGGGCTGGGGGCCTCCACGACGGTCGCGCCGTCCGTCCCCGCGTCCACCCAACCGCCAGTCACGCAGCGACCGCAACACGCGGCGGTGCGCAGGAGAAGGTAGCAATGTCCGAGCAGGTGTCGACTCCGCCCGTCGAGACGGGCAG
>CAZPEY010000454.1:0-3764 GCA_964585665.1 uncultured Polyangiaceae bacterium
TCGGGTGCGGCAACGATCCACCGCCCGAGCCGCCGACGTCGAAGGCCAAGCCTGCGGGTGAAGCGGGCAAGGGCGAGGCGGGCAAGCCGGGACCCGCTGCGCCGGCTGGGGCTGCGCCGGCTGCAGGAGCGCCAGGCGCTGCGGCCCCCGCTGCTGCAGCTCCGGCAGCTCCCGCTGCACCGCCGGCTCCAGGCGGGAAGCCGGCCAATCCGCTCGACGTGCTGCAGGGCGCGACGATGACCAAGGATCAGCTCCTCGCCGAGGTGCGCAAGCGGCAGCTGGTCAACGACGACTTCATCGAAGCCGAGGGCAACCGGGATCCGTTCCGCAACTACCTCTCGAGCTTCGCGGTGCAGGTCGTGGTCAACAAGCAGCACAAGATCATCCTCGAGAAGTTCGCGCTCGATGAGCTCAAGCTGGTGGCCATCATCAGTGGTGACGGCCTGTCGCCGACCGCGATGTTCGTCGATCCGACGGGCATGGGCGTCTCGGTGCGGCGCGGCGAGCACCTGTCCAAAGCAGACGCACTAATTTCGCGTATCTCCGCCGATCGTGTTTTCCTACAGATCGAGGACGAAGCGGGTAAGGGCAAGCCCACGGAACGCGTCGTTGAGCTACACGCTGGCGAGATCGCCAATGAGTAGCGGAGGAAAGTTGATGAACGCCTACGCTCGGTTTACAGCTCGATTCTCTCGACGGTGGCTGGTCGGCCCTGGGCTGGCGGCGCTGCTGCTCGCGAGCCCCGCGATCGCCACGCCGGTCAATCGCATCGGCCAGGTGGTCGCGAGCTCCGATGGCGGCAAGACCATCGTCACGATTCGCACCAGCGGGACGCCGAGCTTCACGGCGTATCGCCTCGATCGACCGGCGCGCCTCGTCGTCGACATCGCCAACGGCATGCTCGACGGCGGCGATCTGGTCGACGTCGATAGCTGGGCGGTGAGCCAGATCGCGTCGACCGAGTACAACGGGAATCATGCGCGCTTGGCGCGCGTGATGATCGGGCTCAAGCGCGCTGCGACGTACGACGTCAAGGCCGACGGCTCGAACGTGATCGTGACGATCACGGCCGACGAGGCGCCGAGCCGCGCGACGGGGCTCAGCGCCGCCGAGAAGCAGAAGATCGACATGCAGCTCGTCGAGGCCGAGGCGATGAAGAAGCGCGCCGAGGCGAGCGCGGCCGAGGCGGAGGCGGCGCGCAAGCGCGCCGAGGCGGCGCGGGTCAACGAAGAAGCCAAGCTGCACGCGTTGCAGCAGGCCCGCCAGGCAGAGGAGGCCAAGGCCGATCTCCGCAAGCAGGCGGTGATCGCCGAGAGCGAGGCCAACGCGCGCGCCGAGCAGGCGCGGCGGGAGACGCAGCAGGCCAAGGAGAAGGCGCAGGCCGTCGAGGCGGAGGCGCAGCTCGCGCGGGAGCGGTTGGCGGTCGCCAAGCGCGAGATCGAGCAGCTCGCCGCGACCCGTGATCGTGAGCAGAAGCGGCTCGCCGAGCTGCAGCAGAGCTACGAGCTGGACAAGAGCCGCGGATCGGCGGAGCTCGGACGGCTGCAGAAGGAGCGCGAGGCTGAGCGGGCCCGCATCGAGAACCTTCGTCGGGAGGCAGACGCGCTGGTCAAGCAGCGCGACATCGAGATCGCCAAGCTGAACGATGCGCAGACGTCGGCGCGACGCGCGATCGAGGAGAAGGCGGCCCGACTCGAGGAGGCTCGTAAGGCGTTGGCGCTGCAAGCGCGCACGGTCGAGAGCTTGCGGGCGAGTGAGGAGAAGCGGGCGCGCCTCCAGCTCCAGGAGGCGCAGCGCCTCGAGCGAGCCGCCAAGAGCGAGACCAACGTGGCGGAGGCCGAGGCGCGCGCCGCTCAGGCGATGCAGCAGGCCCGCTCGGAGCAGCAGCGGATCGCCGAGCTCGGCCGCTCGGCCCAGAAGATCTCGGGCGATCTGTCCTCGACGCAGCAGGAGCTGCAGCGCGCCAAGGGCGAGCTCGATCAGCTGCTCGCCGAGCAGCGCAAGGAGCGCGAGCGCCTCGAGGCGCAGCGCGCCGAGGCGCGGCGGCTGCAGCAGCAGCGCGCCAATGATGCGTCGCTGGCGCAGGACGGCCTCGCGGCGGCGCTGCAGCGGCTCAAGCAGGTCGAGAGCGAAGCGCAGCGGCGAGCGGAGCAGGCGGCGCGTGACAATGACGCGCAGCGCGCCAAGGCCGCGGCGGCGCAGGAGGCCTTCCGACAGCGGTCGGCAGAGCTCGACGCGGTCGAGAAGCGCTTGGGCGCTGCGCAGCTCGCAGCCGCAGAGCGGGACCGCGAGCTTCGTCGCTCCATCGAGGCGCGCCAGCTCGAAGAGCAGCGCGTGGCGACGGCGCGCACGCAGCGCGAGCAGCTCCTCGGCGAGCTGCGGCAGCTCGAGGCGCAGCGTGTGACGGCGCAGCGCGAGCTGGCCAGCGAGGTCAAGCGCGCGCAGGAAGAGCGGACGCGACTGTCGTCGGAGATCGACACCCGCAAGCGCGAGCTGGCCAGCGAGGTCAAGCGCGCGCAGGAAGAACGGACGCGACTGTCGTCAGAGATCGATCTTCGCAAGCGCGAGCAGCAGGCCCTGGAAGGGGAGCTGCAGCGCAGCAAGCAGCAGCAGGCGGCGCTCGAGCTCGAGCTCCAGCGGAAGCGCACTGAGCGGGCGCGCCTCGACGAGCGTGTCGGGCTCGGTCAGCACGAGGCGATGCAGGTCGCGGCGCAGATGAAGCGCAGCAAGGAGCAGCAGGCGGCGCTCGAGAAGGCGCTCGCGGATCGGCGCGCCGAGCAGGCCGGGATCGAGCAGGAGCTGGCCGAGAAGCGCCAGCAGCAGGCCGCGCTCGATGCGATGATCGAGAAGCGTCGGCGCGAGCAGCTGTCGCTCGACTCGACCCTCGAGCAGAAGCGGCACGAGAAGTCGGCGCTCGACACCACGATTGAGCAGAAGCGCGGAGAGCTCAACACGCTGCTCGCCAAGAAGCGCGACGAGCAGACCGCGCTCGACTCGACCCTCGAGCAGAAGCGCGCCGAGCAGCAGGCGCTCGACTCGCGGTTGTCGGTGACGCGCGTGCAGCATCAGGATCTCGACGCCAAGCTGGCTTCGGCCAAGCAGGAGCTCAAGCGGCTCGAGGCGGAGGCCAAGAGCAAGCTGGCCGCCAAGCTCGAGATCATCCCCACGCCGAGCAAGGCGGCGATGCCGTCGGCGGAGATCCGCGATGTCCGGTTCGTCGACGACGGCAACGTGGCGCGCGTCGTGGTCGACCTCGACCGCAACGTCTCGGCCGACGTGGTCAGCAGCGACGGCCGCGTCACTGTGCTCCGCCTGGGGACGGCGACGCTGCCCAAGCGCTTGGTGCGGACGCTCGATGCATCCGCGTATCGCGGGCCGGTGCGCAGCGTCTCGACCTACGTGGATCCGGAGGATCCGACGGCGGTGCGGATCGCCGTGGCCCTCGACCCGAAGCAGACCGGCCTGGTGCCGCAGGTGTCGCGTGAGAATGGCTCGCTGACCTGGGAGTTCTCGCGGGGCGCCACCCACTCGCGTTCGCTCGCGCCCACGACGGTCGCGGCGTACGGCGTCGGCTCCATCCCGCTGCAGGCGGCGGCGGTGGCGCCGGCGGGCGGCAGCGGCGGCTCGACCTCGATGTCGCCTGCGCCGGGCTCACGCCGTCGCAAGGTGTACACCGGGCGGCGCATCGATCTCGACTTCAAGGACTACGACATCCACAACATGCTGCGCCTGCTCTCCGACGTCGGGCAGGTCAACATCGTCAC
>CAZPEY010000455.1:0-3741 GCA_964585665.1 uncultured Polyangiaceae bacterium
CCTCTCCTCGCGGAGTTACATTGTCGGGAGCACCATCGACCCTGCCCTGTGGCACACCCGTCGTCGGGTGACGGAGCGAGGAGAGGGATCCCATCCCCGCCCGGCTCGACGAGCCCTCGCCGCCAATTGCTGGCCGCGCCAACGAGAAGGATCGGGCGCGCGTGAGCCTCGGCCCGCCCTACGACGACTCGGGTCTGCGGCGTCAGCTGCAGCTCGGCTCGACGGCGCTCGTCGCGTTGATCCTGACCATCCTCGGGATCCTGACGCTGTCGAGCCGTACCCTCGGGCGGGGCGAGCACATCTTCGTGCGCATGCGCATCCCGGGCGCGCTGCGCGAAGGGAGCAAGATCCGGCTCGCGGGGCGCGAGATCGGCGAGGTGCGCTCGATTCGGCCCGATCAGAAGGGAGTGATCGTCGACGCCTTCGTGCTGCGAGACTGGCTGCCGCACCTCCACTCGAACAGCGAGGTGTTCGTGAGCGCGGTGTCGATCCTCGGCGAGGCGCACCTCGAGATCGGCCCGCCGCCCAAGGGCGGAGATCCCGGCCCGCCGCTCCGCCCTGGCGACGAGATCCGCGGCACCGATCCGCCCGACCTCGATGAGCTGTTGCGCTACACGCTCGACAACGCGCGCGAGTGGATGGTCCTCCTGCAGGACGTTCGCCCCGAGACGACCGAGCTGTTCGCCGCCGGCGCGGCCTTGATGGCGCGGGTCCGCGAGCTGCCGATCGGCGAGGGCCAGGTGAGCGAGATGGTCGCCCGCGCCGTCGCCTCCTTCGCAGACGCCCGCAAGCTTGGAGCCCTCCTCGACGAAGCGGGCGGCGGCAAGCGCATCCTCGCCGACGCGCGGGCGATCGGCGCGCTGCTCGACGAGCGGGGGCCCGAGCTCGGCAAGATCCTCGACGAGGTGCGAGCCTCGACGGATCGCACCGAGGCCGTGATCGCGCTGTGGCGCGGCGGCGAGCTCGACAAGGCGAGCCACGCCTGGGAGACGCTCAAGGGCACCGGCCGCAGCGTCGACGCGATCGTCAAGGATCTAGACTACTTGATCACCAGGGTGCAGCGCGGCAAGGGCACGCTCGGCGGCTTCCTGCAGGATCAGGAGCTGTGGGACGACCTCCACGAGTCGCATCGGCAGATCAAGCAGCAGCCGTGGAATCTGCTCATCAAGAGCGACAAGAAGGAGCGGCCGCGCCGCGATCGCTAGGCGACGGCCGGCGCTACAGCGGGCAGGGATTCGAAGCGTCGCCGCAGCAGATCGAGCCACACTGCCCGAGCATGCTCGGTCCGCCGGTTGCGCAGATCAGGTTCGGCCCGCAGCCGGCCGCGAGACCACAGCGACAGTGCTGGGTCGAGTCGCACCACTCGCCCTCGTTGCAGCAAGCGGTGCCGCAGCAGCCGCCTCCCGCACAGCGGTTGCACGAGGAGAGGCACATGGCCGGCGGCCCCTCCGCGAGATCCGTGGTGCCCCCGCCGAGATCGGCGCGCTTGAGGTCCGCTGTGCCGCTCGGGGAGAGATCGCCCTTGCCGATTGGGATCCCGTCGCTGAGACAGCCTGCGACAGACAAGGAGAGCAGCGTGCCGACGAGGAGCGCGAGTCGCATGCGCCATGATAGCGCACCGAGCGGCCGCGCGCGCCGCTACGCCGCAACTGGCTGAAAGTCCGACAGCGCCTTGCGCAGCTTGCCCTTGAGGCGCTCCTCGAGCTGGCGCACCCGCTCGCGTGACAGGCGCAGCGAGCGCCCGATGTCTGCGAGCGTGACGTCGTCGTCCGCGAGCAGCCGGCGCTCGAGAATGAAGCGCTCGCGATCCGAGAGGCGCGGCAGCATCGAGGAGAGGCGCGAACGAACCTGGGCCTCGACCTCGGCCCGCCCCGCGACGCCCTCCTGATCTTCCGTCGTCTCGTCGACGAGCAGCTCGATCCCCTGCATGTCGCTGTCGCGGAACGCCGCCTCGTTGAGCGAGGCGTCCTTGGCGCCGAGGCGCCCCGTCATGTCGCGGATGCGCTCGGGCGTCGTCGCGAAGCGCTTGGCTAGCAGCGCCTCCATCTCGGTCTCGCTGACGCTGTCACCGAGGGTCGACTGGAGCAGCGCCCGCTCTCGCGCCAGGCGGAAGAACAGCTTGCTCTGGAGAGGGCCGGTGCCGACCCCGACGAGCGACCACTGCTTGAGGATGTGCGCCAGGATGTAGGCACGGATCCAGTACGCCGCGTAGGTCATGAAGCGGAGGTTGCGCTCGGGATCGAAGCGCCGCACCGCCTCCATCAGGCCGACGTTGCCCTCCTCGACGAGATCGGCGAGCTGAAAGCCGTAGCCGCGATAGTGGTTGGCGAGCTTGACGACGAAGCGCAGGTGGGCGCGCACCAGGGTGTGCGCCGCCTCCACGTCGTGATGATCGAGCCAGCGTCGCGCGAGCGCCTGCTCGACCTCGCGATCGAGCGGCTCGAACTCGGCGATCTGCCGGAGATAAAGACGAAGATCATCGCGACCTTCTGACAGGCGGGCCATGGTGCCACCTCCTTGCTTCCTACGATGCGGAGGGCACGCGGCTCGTTGCGCTCTTTTTGAACGATCGTGTCATTCGTGCGCTTGACGAGGCTGCCGTGCCAACGGACACTTGGCCTTCATGATCTGGCTGGCTGCGGCCCTCCTGTTCGGCGTCGGCTTGTCGCTCACCGCGATGCGCCTCCAGGCGCGCCGGCGCATCGAAGCGGCGCAGCTAAAGGCCGAGATCGAGGCGGTCCGCGCGCTGGCGACGTCCGAGGCGAGCACCGCCGCCGCGGCCCTCGAGGCCAAGGGGCGCAGCGAGGCGCTCGCCCGCCGCAAGAGCGCGCAGGCTGAGGCCACGCAGAAGGCCGCCGAGGCGGCCAAGCTCGAGGAGCGCCTGGCGACCGGCGCCGCGCAGCTCGCCGAGCGCGAGGGTCGGCTCGAGCAGAAGCGCACCACGATCGAGGAGCGAGAGGCAGCGCTCGCCACCATCGACCAGCAGAAGAAGGATCTTCAGACCGAGCGACAGAAGACCGACGCCGAGCGCAAGCGGCTCCTCGCCGAGCTGGCGCAAGAGACCCACGAAGAGGCCATCGCCCGCCTCTCCCAGGAGCGCATCGACGAGGCGCGCGCCGAGGCCGCCGACCGGCTTCGCCGCGTCGAGGGGCTGCTC
Source organism: uncultured Polyangiaceae bacterium (assembly GCA_964585665.1). Taxonomy (GTDB): domain Bacteria; phylum Myxococcota_A; class Polyangia; order Palsa-1104; family Palsa-1104; genus CAZPEY01. The sequence continues at coordinate 3,158 of CAZPEY010000455.1, forward strand.
AACGATGTGTCGATGGAGCGAGAGGCCAAGCGCCTGCTCGACGTGTCGATGCAGCGCTACCAGGGGCACTACCTGACTGAGCGCCTCCTCTCCAACCTGCCGCTGCCCGAGGGCGCGATGGAGAAGCTCGCCGGCCCGGACAATGGTCACTTCCTCCAGATCGAGGAGATCGCCAACATCAAGCTGCTGCCCGCCGAGGACGGATTGTCGGTGCGGCTCGACGGTCAGGACTCGTTCGGCCGCGAGATCGCGCGGCGCGCCATCGCGCGCTTCCTGAAGCACGGCGTCCGCGACGTGCAGAAGCAGACGCTGCAGATCAAGGAGGACCTCGAGAAGGAGGTCTTCGACCTCGGTCGCCGCGCGTTCAAGGAGCTCGAGATCCCGCGCGCCCACCCCGACATCGTCAAGCTCGTCGGGCGGCTCAACTGGCGCACCTCGTACACGCAGAACCAGTGGAAGCACGCCGTCGAGGTCGCCTTCCTCTGTGGCATGCTCGCCTCCGAGCTCGACCTCGACGTCAAGCTGGCGCGGCGCGCCGCGCTGATGCACGACATCGGCAAGTCGCTGACCCACGCCATCGACGG
>CAZPEY010000456.1:0-2325 GCA_964585665.1 uncultured Polyangiaceae bacterium
CCGCTGGCGGCTCGCTCACCACCGGCTGCGGCGCCCCCGCCGCCTCGACCGAGCCCGAGTACGAGTTCGTCGGCGACGGCAAGGAGGACAACTACCGCTCGACCAGCGCCCGCGAGTTCGTCGCCACCTCGTCGGTGACCGTCGTCCTCGACGACGCCGACGTGGCGCTCAAGGCCGAAGAGAAGCAGAAGAAGGTGCAAGATCTCGTCTCGGCCAAGCTGCTGCAGATCGGCTGGTTCCTCAACCTGTGGGTCTCGGACAAAGAGGACGAGGACTCGAACAAGGACTACGGCGGCTTCCACGCCATGGCGCGCAACAGCTCGGTCAAGTCGCTCTCCATCGAGGCGGTCGACGAGCGAACCTACCGCTTCAACTTCGAGGCGACGATCGCCGCGCAGAACTCCTTCCTCTCGCTCATCGGCGGCACCTCGCAGAACGGCGGGCGCAAGGTCGATCTCAAGATGGCCAAGCTCTCCAACGCCGAGCTGCTCTCGGGCACCTGGCAGTCGCGCTACGGCGTGCACAGCTGGAAGCCGAGCCTCGATCAGCCCGAGGCGCTCGAGATCATCCCGACGCTGATCAAGGAGTCGCCGCGCTCGTCCAACGCCTTCCTCAACTACAAGGAGCTCTACAAGGACGGCAAGCTCCTCGTCGGTGCGCAGTTCGGCTGGGACTACAACGCCGGGCGCCAGGATCTCGCCAACGCCAAGCAGCTCTACTTCGACCTGCTCGACCTCGGCTTCCACGCACCGGTCGCCAAGTACGAAGATCTCAAGCTCGACTCCGAGCCGCTGACTCGCACCTCGATCGTCGACGGCAACACGGTCGAGGTCTCGGTCAAGCTCGTGCACCCCGGCATGGTCGCGGATCCCGCCAACGCCGACGACGCCAAGAAGCTACGCGCCGCGCTCCTGTCGATGCTCGAGACCAAGGAGGTCGTGCTCTTCAACGGCCACGCCGGCGTCTCAGGCCGCCTGCTGCCCGCGGACTTCAAGGCGCAGTCGGCCGGCAACATCCTCCCCGACGAGTACCCGAAGCTCAAGCTCTACGACGGCTTCCAGATCTTCCTCATCGAGGGCTGCCAGACCTACGCGCGCTTCACCGACGGCTTCCGTCAGAACCCGCAGAAGCGCGGCCCGAACGGCGAGCTGGTCAACATGGACATCGTGACCTCGACCTCCTACACGTGGACGTCGCAGGGCGCCGAGTCGATGGAAGCGATCCTCTTCCCGCTCGTCGGCTCGCGTGAGGACAGGCCGGTCAAGGCGGTGACCTGGGACGACGTGCTGCGCGAGATGAACGCGGCGCCGAGCAATACGGCCTTCATGGGCGTCAACGGCATCGACAACGATCCGCACGCGCACCCGTTCGCCAACCCCGAGAACCTCGGCAAGTCGTGCACCAGCGCCACCGAGTGTGGCGGCGACGGCAACCTCTGCGTCAAGCGCTCGTCGGCGTCGACGCAGAAGCTGTGCGCGACGGTCTGCATCGACGACGCCGGCTGCCCGTCGACGCACCGCTGCCAGAAGGTGGCGAGCAACAACACGATCAACAGCAAGGCCTGCGTCGCGCGCTAGCAACGCCGCCTACTGCCCGTAGACGTACACCGCCGTCGTCACCCGCCAGCTCCCGCCGCTCTGCGAGATCTGATCGATCGCAAACCCGAACGAGTGCGTGCCCGCCGTCTTGAGGCTGTCCGGCGACGCGACGAACGGCTGTGTCACCGTGCCGGGGCACCAGTTGGCCCGCGGTGCACGCACGCTCTGCGGCGCGCCGCACGGGTTCTCCGCGCAGTAGTCGAACTCGCCGAGCACGCCCGAGTAGCGCTGCAGCGTGCAGCCTTGATCGCAGTCGACGCGCCACGGTTGGAAGGCAGCCAGCGACGCGCTGTCGAGAGTCAGGGCGTGCTGGCGCTGGCAGAACTCGTCGGCCGGACCGATGCACGCCGCGTCGACCGTGCCGCCACCGTGACCCGTGGCGCGGTACTCGAGGCGCGCGCTCGTCGTGCCCACGGGCAGCGTGAACGACGAGCTCTGCGTCGGCGCAGCGGCCGTCGCGACACCGTCGAAGAGCGGCACGACCGCGAGCACGTTGCGTGGTGGCGTGCCAGGCGTTACGCGCAGGCTCGCGCTGACCGTCCAGCCGCCGTTCGAGCCGGTGACCTTGCCCGTCGCGTCGGACCAGGTCGCGATGTCGATCTCGAACGTTCGCGCCTCCTTGATCGAGGCCCACACGTCCGTGACGTCGAGCTCGATCCGCATCGGGCCGCCGAACGGCGTGATCGCGCGGGCGAGCTCGAGGCGCGGCCCCGTCGCTCCCCCCGAG
>CAZPEY010000456.1:2425-3731 GCA_964585665.1 uncultured Polyangiaceae bacterium
CGATCGAGCAGCGTCGTCGTGTACGACTGCATCTGCGGATCGCCCTCGGACAGGTCGTCGAACGTGCAGGCGGGCCCCCACAGCCCGATGCACCCAAGCACGGCCGCGGCAGCGACGGCGCTCTTCAACGCGCCACGACCTTGCCCTTGTACATCGCCATGCCGCAGGTGAACGACAGGGATCCCGTCGCTGGCATCGGCACGTCGACGACCACCGGCGTGTCGAGCGGCAGCTCGCGCTTGATCTTGAGCTCGGGGAACACGAGCTCGTCGCCACAGCCGAACTCCGACGTCCGCTTGAACGTGATCTTCGTCGTCTTGCCCGGCGGCGCGTAGACGGTGTCGGGGTGATACCCTTGATCGTCGACGGTGACGAGCAGGGCCTCGGGCGGCGCCGGCTTGCTGCAGGCGGCAGTACCAGCGGCGCTCGACAGAATCAGGGCAGTCAAGATGCGCTTCATGTCGAGAGACATACCCTGTGTCCGCCGGAACGCAAAGCGGCGCGCGATCCTGCCGATTCGGAGGTAGCATGCCGCGATGCGCGCGGTCCTCAAGGTGCTCAATCGCTCGAGCACCTTCTACATCTTCTTCGGCCTGCTGCTCGGCGTGGTGCTGGGCGGCTTCTTCCCGTCGGATGAGTACCCGCGCGTCTACGAGGGGTTTCGCCTCTGCTCGAAGGCCTTCATCCAGCTCATCAAGAGCCTGATCGTCCCGCTGCTCGTCTCGACGATCATCGTCGGCATCGCCCAGACCGGCGACGTCCGCGCCGTCGGTCGGATGGGGTGGAAGGCGCTCGTCTACTTCGAGGTGGTCACGACGATCGCGCTGTTCCTCGGGCTCGGCCTCGCCAACGTGCTGCGCCCAGGCGATCACCTGCCGCTCGATCTATCGGCGCATCAGCCGACGCTGGCCGCGCCCAAGACCTTCTGGGAGATCGTGCTCCACCTCTTCCCGAGCAACCTCATCAAGCACGCCGCCGACGGCGACATCCTGCCGGTCGTGGTGTTCTCGACGCTGTTCGGCGTCTCGCTGGTGCGCCTCGGCGAGCGCGGCGCGCCGGTCTTGCGCTTCTTCGAGGCAGCGAGCCTGGTGATGTTCAAGTACACCGACCTCGTCATGAAGCTGACGCCGATCGGCGTCTTCGGCGCGATGGCCTACAACGTGAGCCACATGGCCGCGGGCCACCTCGTCGACGGGGTGATGATGAAGGGCTGGCCGGCGGTGGGGCACCTGCTGCTGCAGTACGCGCGGCTCGTCGGCAGCCTCTACCTCGGCATGGTGCTGCTGTTCAGCCTGGTGTTCGTGCC
>CAZPEY010000457.1:0-1665 GCA_964585665.1 uncultured Polyangiaceae bacterium
ACCTCGCCGCGCAGTACAGCCGCGAGCTCGTCGACTACACGATCTACGTGATCGATGTCGCGGGCGGCGACAAGGTCCCGCGCAAGGGCGGCCCGGGGATCACGCAGTCGGATCTGCTGATCATCAACAAGATCGATCTGGCGCCGCTCGTCGGCGCCGATCTGGCCGTGATGGATCGCGACGCGCGCCGCATGCGTGGCGACGGGCCGACGGTGTTCGCTCAGATCAACCGCGGCGTCGGGCTCGACCTCGTCATCGCCCACCTCCGGAGCGCGTGGCAGGCGGCGCGTGTGGCCGAGGCCACAGCGGGCGCGACAGAAAACGTGACGAGCCCTTGAAGCTCGGGCTAGGATTTTTTCGGGAGGTGACTCGATGGCCATGACTCGTCGCGGTTTCGTTGTCTCACTGGCGACTCTGCCCGCCCTGCTCGTCGCACGCAGAGCGCACGCCGAGCACTATCCGGCCAAGCTGTGCAGCAGCTGTGGGTTCGGCAGCAAGAAGGACAACTGCGCCAAGTGCGGCAAGTGGATGGGCTCGACGAAGATCCCGGCCCGCCTCTGCGGCACGCACGGGTTCGGCAGCAAGAAGGACAACTGCTGCGTCTGTGGCAAGTGGGTCGGCTCGAACAACCAGCTCGCGTACGTCGGCAACTGCTGCGGGTTCGGCAGCAAGAAGGACAACTGCGTCGTCTGCGGCAAGTGGGCACCCTGAGGCCCGCGGGCCCGCCGCTTCACTCGGTTCCTGCGCTCCATGCCGCAATGCGGCAACTCTCCGTCGGAGCCGCCCCAGCCCCAAGATAGGCTCGGCCGCACAAATCAGATAAAATAGGCCGATGCAGCATCGCCTCATTGCATTGCTTTGCCTCGGTCTTATGGCGTGCAAGGGGGATGCGCTTGGGCGCACCGACGACCTCGGCGTCGGAGGGGCGCAGGATCTGTCGGTCGTCGTCATCGGCGGCGATGGCGGCCTGCTCTTCGATCCATGCGTCACGCCGCCCGCAGCGGGCTTCGACCCCGTCGAGAAGGGGCTGACCGCGTGCTGCGATGGCACTGCGCCCGCGCACTGCATCGCCAAGTCGACCGTCCTCGACGCGCTGGTCTCGCAGCTCGCGACCTGCAACGACGAGACGGTCTGCATGCCCGACGCGATCATCAAGGCGGGCGGTGGCTACGTGCCGCAGTCCTGCACCTCGTCGCTCGGCTCGCTGCCTGGCGCGTGCCTGTCCAAGTGCATCCCGCTCGTCGCCAACAACCCGCAGACGGTGCTGCTCGCGCAGGACGACTGTCCCGACGGCGACCTCTGCATCCCATGCACCAACCCGCTCGACAACACCTCGACGGGCGCCTGCGATCTCATCCAGCTCCTCTGCACCGCGGGCGACGGTGGGATCATGCCGGGCGACGGCGGCACGGTGAAGTGTCCGTACGAAGGCCCGCCGCTCCTCAACCCCGCCTCGCTCGCCGAGTGCGATCCGACCTGTGGCGGCGCGCACTGCCTGCCCGCGTCGCTGGTGCCCAAGGATCAGCAGGCGCTGCTGACCGCGTGCAACGGCGGCGCTGGCTTCTGCACGCCCGACAAGCTCATCGAGACCGGCGGCAACTTCGTGCCCAAGACCTGTCGATCGATCGCCAACGCCGAGGGCCGCTGCATGTCGACCTGCCTCTC
>CAZPEY010000457.1:1765-3694 GCA_964585665.1 uncultured Polyangiaceae bacterium
AAGACCTGCAAGTCGATCGCCGGCGTCGAGGGGCGCTGCACGTCGACCTGCCTGCCCGACATCGCGGCGCAGGCGTCGCTCCTGCCCAAGGACACCTGCGCGACCGACGAGGTCTGCGCGCCCTGCTACAACCCGCTGGCGGGCACCGACTACAACGTGCCGACGGGCGCGTGCAACCTGACCTGCGACATGCCCGCGCAGCCGGCGACGCAGCTGATGTGCCCGTACACCGGCACGCCGATCGTCGATCCGACGAAGCTGCCCGCCTGCGCGCCGGCGTGCAACGGCGCGCACTGCCTGCCCGCCGATCTCGTCCCCGAGGCGCAGCGGGCGCTGCTCGCGGCCTGCGACGGTGGCTACTGCCTGCCCGACTCCTTCATCAAGACCGGCGGCCTGATCAAGCCGACCAAGTGCCGGTCGGTGGCGGGCGTCGAGGGGCGGTGCCTGTCGACCTGCCTACCCGACGTCGCGGCGCAGGCGGCGCTCCTGCCCCAGGGCGGGTGCCCGACGGATCAGAAGTGCGTGCCCTGCTACAACCCGGTGTCGGGCGATCCGACGACGCCGACGGGCGCGTGCTCGGTCGGCTGCGAGGACGCGCCCGTCGAGGCGCCGGCGATCCTCGAGTGCCCGCTGCCCGCCAACGCCCCCGACGTGCTCGATCCGTCGGTGCTCCCGTCGTGTAGCCCGGCCTGCGGCGGCGCGCACTGCCTGCCGGCGGCGTTCGTTCCCGTCGATCAGCAGGCGCTGCTCGCGGCGTGCCCGGGTGGCTTCTGCGCGCCCGACGAGCTCATCGAGAGCGGCAACCTGCGCAACCCACCGAGCTGCACCTCAGTCGCGGGCTCCGAGGGGCGGTGCCTCTCGACCTGTCTTCCCGACGTCGCCGCGCAGGCCAGCATCCTGCCGGTCAGCACCTGCACGGCCGGCCACCGCTGTGTGCCTTGCTACAACCCGGTGTCGGGCGATCCAACGGTGGCGACCGGCGCGTGCTCGCTCGGTTGCGACGCGCCGACCAAGCCGCCGACGATCATCACCTGCCCGTGGAACGGCTCGCCGGTCCTCGATCCGACGTCGCTGCCGGGTTGCAACCCGCTGTGCAACGGCGCGCACTGCATGCCGGCCGCCTTCGTCCCCGACGATCAGAAGAGCCTGCTGGCGGCGTGCAGCGGTGGCTACTGCACGCCCGACGTGCTGATCAAGACGGCGGGCGAGACGATCCTGCCGAGCTGCACCGCGTTCGCCGGCACGACGGCGCCGGGGCGCTGCCTGTCGACCTGCCTGCCCATCGTCGCCAGCCAGTCGACGCTCGAGCAATCGACCTGCGCGAGCGGCAACAAGTGCGCGCCCTGCCATGATCCGTTCACCGGCGTCGCGACCGGCGCGTGCGCGATTGGCTGTGACACCCCGCCAGCGACGGCGTACAAGTTCCCGAGCTGCTGCGGAGGCAACTCCGTGTGCATCCCCAACTCGCAGCTCATCGCCAGCGGCCAGGACCCCGACACGCTCTACCAGCGCGACTGCGCCTCGACGGCTCGCTGCGTCGACAAGGCGCTCGTGCCGGGCGGGCCGGGGCCGCTCATCCGAAGCTCGACGTTCATGTCGACGTGCGACTGCATCAGCGAGTGCATGCTGTCCAGCAGCCAGGTGACGCTGTTGTCGCTGGACGCAGATAGTTGCCCGTCGGGCTACCAGTGCGCGCCGTGCGGCGACGTCCCCGGCGGCTGCTAACTCCGCCTGAGTAATTAGTCGTTCCCGCCGCACAGTCTTTGTGCGATGCCTGCCCCCATGTCCTCACCGTCGACCGACCCCAAGGACTTCAAGCCCTACGTCCCCGCGAGCGAGACGCCCAAGGAGCTCGGCTTCCTGCCGGTCCTCTTCGGCACGCTGCTCGGCATGGTGTTCGGCGCCTCCTCGCTCTACCTCGTGCTCAAG
>CAZPEY010000458.1:0-3676 GCA_964585665.1 uncultured Polyangiaceae bacterium
GAGGTTGATGGTGTCCGCCCCGGCGAGGGAGTTGGCCTTGGTGATCGCCGCTCGCAAGGTCGTACAGCTATACGGGCCGGTCCCCGAGCAGGTCCCCGCTGTGTCGAGGATCGTCGTGACATTGATGGTCGCCGCCCCCGCCCCCGACACCATCGCGACCAGTAGACCTACCGTCGAGACGAGCGTTCGGAATATGCGCATTTTTCTATGCTACCGAAGCTCCGTGGGGAAGGGAATCATGTCGAACCGTCCGTCGCCGCGCCGCAAGCCGGGCGTGCAATAATTAACGCTCGCGCGCTCGCTCTGCGAAAGCCCCGTACCCGCCATTACCGACGACGATTTGCCTTTTCAGCGTGCCGGCTTTGGCTATTGTACGCCTCGACTCGTGGAGGTCGAATGCGCACCACCCCTCGCTTAGCCTTGTTGCTTGCCGTCGCTGCCACCCTCGGCGGCTGCGGTCGTTCGAGTCTCTTCCCGGGCGGCACGCCCTTCGACTGCCCGCCTGAGCTCATTCTCCCCGACGGCACCTGCGATCGGAGCCGCTTCGACTTCGACCTCGGCATCGGCGTCGACGCCGCGGTGGGCGATCTGCGGCGCACCGACGCCAAGGACGGCGGTCCTGGCGACATGCGCCGCCCCGACGGCTTCAACCCGGACAGCGGCATCTGCCCCGGCGAGAACGAGTGCATCGCCAACTGCGACTCGCCCGGTTGCTGCAACTGCACCGTCTGCGAGAACGTCCCGTTCTGCCAGAAGCAGCCCGACATGAGGAAGCCCGACGGCTTCCTCGAGGACATGCCCAAGGGCGATCTGCCCGACGGCTTCATCGACCTGTGCGCCGACAAGGCGAACTGCATGCTGCCCCAGTGTGTCGGCGACCCGCGCTGCCGCGTCCTCGGCACCGAGGTCTGCAACAACGGCATCGACGACGACGACGACGCCCTCGTCGACTGCAAGGATCCGGACTGCGTCGACTTCGCCGGCTGCAAGGTCATGATGTGCGACGAGAACAACCCGGACTGCACGCTGCCGATCTGCGCCAGCAACCCCAAGTGCCAGAACCTCGTCTGCATGCCGACCGTGACGTTCGGGACGATCCAAGCGACCGGCTCGTCGGTGACGCGGCCGTTCGACACGACCGGCACCAGCGACGTGACGACGACGGCGTGCGCGCCCGGCGGCGCCGGCATGGTCGTGTCGCGCTTCGATCTTGCCGCCAAGGCCGACGTGACGCTCAAGTTCACGCAGGACAGCGGCCGCGATCACGTCTTCGGCCTGTTCCGCGCCGGCACCAACCAGCCGTGCAATGCCAACCCCGTGACCTGCTTCGATCCGAAGAGCGCGACCTCGGGCCAGACGACCTTCTCGGGGCTCGACGCCGGCGGCTACTACCTCGTCGTCCAGCCGTTCTCGCCGCAGGGCCAGGGCAAGGCAACCGTCACGCTCGAGACGCCGAGCGTCGTCGAGATCTGCAACAACGGCGTCGACGACAACGGCAACGGCCTCATCGACTGCCAGGAGGGCTCGTGCGTCTCGGCGCCCAACTGCGTCAACAACCAGTGCGTGCCCGACTTCAACGTCGGCGCGCTCGTCGTCAACGGCCTCGGTAAGTCGGTCAGCTTCATCACCAACGGCGCCACCGCCGACAACGACGTGACGTGCGAGGCGACGCCTGGCGCCGGTGACATCGTCGTCCGCTTCACGCTGCAAGAGACGGCCGGCATCCTCGTCGAGTGGCAGCAGTCGGGCGATCACGTGTTCGCGCTCATGCGCACGCCCGGCCCCGGCCAGCAGTGCGACGCGATCCAGCTCTCCTGCTTCGATCCGAGCCAGGCCCCCGGCGGGTCGGTGGCGTGGACCGATCAGCCGCCCGGTGACTACCTCTTCATCTTCAAGGGCTCGGCGCCCGGCGACGAGGGTCAGATCGACGCGACGATCAGCGCGTTCCGCACGCGCAAGATCGAGCTCTGCGGCAACGGCATCGACGACGACGGCAACGGCCTCATCGACTGCGCCGACCCGAGCTGCTTCGGCGTCGGCGGCTGCGGCGCGCCGTTCTGCATGCCCGACTTCAACCTCGGCACGATGAACATCGGCGACGCGCAGTCGGTCACGCTCAACGTCAACCAGGACGGCATCCTCGGCTACAAGACGAGCTGCAGCAAGGGCGACGCCAAGGGCATGGTGGTGCAGTTCACCGTCGGTGGAAACGAAGGCGTCGGCATCGGCTTCCAGTGCGACATGACCGGGGATCAGGTGCTCGACCTCTTCGCCGCAGGCGGGCCGCGCGACGTCTGCGACGTGCTCTCGAACGAGCTCGTCTGTGCCGATCCGAAGACGCTGCCGTTCGGCTGCGGCTACGTCGTTCCGAACCTGCAACCGGGCACGTACAACGTCGTCGTGCAGGGCTTCCAGCCCGGCCAGGAGGGCTCGGTCGATCTGACGATCTCGATCACCAACGACCGGCAGCTCGAGATCTGCACCAACGGCGTCGACGACGACATGGGCGGCGCGATCGACTGCGCCGACCGCAAGTGCGCGACCTCGCCGGCCTGCTCGACGGCCAAGTGCCGCGCCGACGCCGAGATCTCCCCGGTGCCGCTCAACGGCTCGACGGTGACGCGCCTCGTGCAGACGCAGGGCGGGCCGGACATCGCCGACCTCGCGTGCAATGTCGGCGGCAAGGACTCGGCGGTCATCGCCTTCGACCTCACGGCCAAGGCCAACCTCACCGTCGGGTACCTCCAGCTCGGCGATCACGCCGTCGCGCTCTACTCGAACGACGGCAACCAGCTGCCGTGCGACGCGGGCACCGCGGTCGCGTGCGTGCCGCCGACCGGGATGCCGTCCGGGACCGCGACCTTCAACGACGTGCCGTCGGGCAAGTACTACCTCATCCTGCAAGCCAAGGACGCGGCCTCGGCCGGCTCGGTCTCGGTGTCCGTCTCCGGAATGCCCGCCCCGTAGCGCGCGATCTCCCGACGCCTCCCCTGCCAATCTCAGCACCGCGGCGACGATCCACAAGCCCGTGGCAAGCAAGCCACGCGCCTTGCGCCCCCTGCCGTCGTGATTAGCTTCACGAGTCGGGAGGAAGATCGATGCGACTCGACAAGCTGACGCAGAAGACCAAAGAGGCACTCGCCAGCGCGCAGGCGCTCGCCCAGCAGAAGGGCCAGCCGGAGCTCGGGCCGGAGCACATTCTGTGGGCGCTCGCTTCGCAGGAGGGCGGCACGGTCCCGACGCTGCTCCAGCGCGCCGGGCGCGATCCGGCGTCGTTCGTCCAGGCGCTCGCCACCGAGATCGATCGTCTGCCGCGCCAGTCGGGCGGGCTCGAGGTGGGCCTGTCGCGCAAGGGCAAGGAGCTCATCGAGGCCGCCGAGCGCGAGGCCGCGCAGCTCAAGGACGAGTTCACCTCGACCGAGCACTTCGCCCTCGCCCTCGTCGGCAATGACTTCGGCGCCGCCTCCCGCCTCCTCAAGCAGGCCGGCCTCGACCACGCCGGGTTGCTCCAGATCCTCGCCGAGGTGCGCGGCAACCAGCGCGTCACCGACGAGAATCCCGAGGGCAAGTACCAGACGCTCGAGAAGTACACCCGCGACCTCACCAAGCTGGCCAAGAGCGGCAAGCTCGATCCGGTGATCGGCCGCGACGAGGAGATCCGCCGCGCCATCCAGGT
>CAZPEY010000459.1:0-3661 GCA_964585665.1 uncultured Polyangiaceae bacterium
CGACCGCGCTGATCTTTCGCTGGGCGATCGCGCCCGAGGTCTACGGCATCGGCCTGCTGGCGATGGCGGTGACGGGGCGGCAGCTCCTGCGCGCCGCGGCAGGCGACGAGCGCGCCGGCAGGACGCTCGGCCTCCTCCTCGGCCTCCTGCTGTCGCTGCACGCCGAGCTGCGGCTGCTCGTCGGGGTCCCGGCCATCGGGCTGGCCCTCGTCGCGCTGCGGCGCGGGGCGCGCTGGCCGCGGCTGCTGGGCGCCAGCGGCGCCGTCGGGCTGGCCGTCGTCGGCATGATCCCGCTCCGCGCATCTCGTGTCCCGTTCGTCAACTGGAGCGCCCCGAGCACCCTGCGCGGCCTCGTCGAGCACCTCTCGGGGACGCGGATCCGGGCGGCCTTCTCCGACGAGATGTTCCGGCTCGCGGCCGATCCGATCGCCGCCGCGGCGCGCCTGCTCGGTGGCCAGCTCCTCGACTCTCTCGGCGTGCTGCTGCCGCTCCTCGCCCTGGTCGGCCTCGCCCTCGGTCTGGGCCGTCGCGCGACGCGGCCCATCGCCGCGCTGGCGAGCTTCTGGATCGTCTCCGATCTCGGCTACGGCCTGCTCGTCAACCCGATGGGCCTCCGCGACTGGCAGGTGGGGCAGGCCGCGGTCGTCGGCAGCGTCGCGCTCGCGGCGCTCGCGGTGCAGCGACTCGCCGAGCGCTTCGGGCGCTACGCTGCGTTCGTCGTGCCGCTGGTCGGGCTAGCCCTCGGCACCGAGCCGGTCTTGGCGCGCGCCGATCTCAAGGCGCTCCCGAGCGCGGCGCTCGAGCGCTTCGTCGCCGCGTCGCTGGCCACCGAGCCGCGCGCGCTCCTGCTGGTGACGTCCGACGATGTCGCCGGCGGGCTCCTCTACGCGCAGGGAGTCCTCGGGCGCCGCCCCGACGTGACGGTGCTGGTCCGGCAGCAGCTCTTCGATGCACCGGGGGTCGCGCAGCGCCTGCAGCGCGGCGGCAACGAGGTGCGCCGCTTCGGCGACAAGCTCGGCGCTGCGGAGCGGATCGCGCGCCAGGGCGAGCTGGCGACGCGCGTCGTCCAGCACGAGCTGCCGCGACGCACCGTGCTCTGGGAGCCCGCGCAGGACGCCCCACCGAGCGGGCAGCTCCAGCCCGGCTTCCCGCTCTTTCAGCTCGTCGAGACCAGCGCCCCTCTCGCTCCCGCGCCCGCCGAAGCGCTCCTCACGACCATCGAGGGCTGGTTTGCTGCGGAGCACGATCCCCTCGGCCGGACCCTGCCGGCGGCCCTGCTTGGACAGCTCGCCCGGGTCGCGCTCGCAGCCCACGAACCGCAGGTGGCGCGCCGCTTTCTAGTGGCGGCGCTGGCCTTCTCCCCGACCGACGGTGCGCTGCAGACCAACCTCGCCGTCCTCGAGGCCCTCGAGGGCGACCTGCCCTCCGCCGCCCGCCGCGTCGAGGCGGTGCTGCGCCGCGAGCCCGCGCGCTTCGTGGCGCGGATGAACGCCGGCCGCTATCGCCTGCAGCTCGGCGACCGTCCGGCTGCCGAACACCACCTCGTCGCCGCCGCACGCCTGCGCCCCACGGACGCGGCGCCGCACGCCTGGCTGGCCCGCCTCTACATCCTCGAGCGACAGCGCGATCGCGCGCTCGAGCACCTCGGACGGGCGAGCCAGCTCGCGCCGAACGACGTCGACGTCAAGCGGGTGCAGGCGGAGTTTCGGGAGGTCTGGCCGCTCGCCAAGGAGCCGCCGAGCGAAGGCGGCTGAGGCCGCGCGCGAGAGGTTAGTCGGCGGTGATGTCGAAGAACTCGCAGCTCGCCGTCGGCGTCCCCGAGGTCAGCGTCGTCAGGCCGCCGCACAGCAGGGCGCGCCCGTCGTTGAGCAGCGTGGTGTCCTGGAAGAGCCTGGCGCTCGATCCCGGGGTGCCGAAGAGCGAGAAGGTGTTGGTCGTCGGGTCGAAGCGCTCGGCCGAGTTGAGCACGTTGCCGGCGCTGTCCATGCCACCGACCAGCACCACCGTGCCGTCGCCGAGCTTGGTCGCCGTGTGCCCGCCGCGCGCCACCGACAGCGTCGACGTGAGCGTGGTGAACGAGCCACCGGTCGCGTCCGAGACCTCCGCCGAGGTCAGCGCGACGAAGCCACTGCCGATGCCGCCAGCGAGCAGGACGCGGCCATCGTTGAGCAGCGTCGCGGTGTGATCCTTGCGCCCCGTGCCGAGGTTGCCGCCGCCGTTCCAGTTGCCGTTCGACGGGTTGAAGATGCGCCCGCTCGCCAAAAAGGAGTTCGACTGCGATCCGCCGTAGCCGCCGGTCATGAGCAGGCGGCCGTTGTTCAGGCGGGTGAGCGTGTGGTTGGTCCGCTTGAAGCTCGATCCGCCGTACGTGGTGCTCGTCCAGGCACCCGTGCCAGTGCCGAGCTCGCCCGAGGCGAGGATCGCGCTCGCAGTGTTGTAGCCGCCGGTGACCATCATGCGGACCGCCCCGCTGCTCGTCGCGTACAGCGCCGCCGCGTGCCCGTTCCGTCCGGTCAGCGACGGGGTCAGCGTCGACCAGGTGCCCGAGCCGACGTTGTAGCGCTCGACCGCCGTGATGTTGGTGATCGTGTCGAGGCCGCGGAAGCCGCCGAGGTAGACCGGATCCCCGAGCGTGCTGATGTTCGCGCCGGGGCTCAGGACCTGCGCACCGTAGCGCCCGCCGTCGGGGAGCGACGCGGTCGCCGCCCACGCGCCAGCGCTCACCGAGTAGACCTCGGCGGTCGCCAGGATGTCGTTGCCGTCGCTGCCGCCGGCCGCGAGCACGTCGCCCGTGGTGAGCAGCGCCATGCCGTGGCCTTCCCGCGGCGACGTCATCGAGCCGGTCGTCGTCCAGACCGGATCGAGCACCAGCGGATAGGCTCCGACGCTGCCGTCCCAGGCGACCGCGACGGAGCAGGCGCTCGCGCCCGGGGCAGTGACGTCGCGATAGAACGGCGCTTGCGGGCTTTGGTCGTAGGCGCAGCCCTCGACCGCGACGGTCGCGAGGTGGCGCCGTCCCGTGGCGTCGACGGCGTACGGACGGTTCATGCGCAGCTGCGGGATGCCGTCGCGATCAAGGAGCTCGAGGATGTTTTCGACGAGGCGCAGCCCTGCAACCTGGTCGCCGAGCTCGAGCTGGTAGCGGACCACCGACTCACTTGGCGGCTGCGCGAAGAGCACGAAGTCCTCATGTCGATCGAGGCCCACCTGGTGGATCACGTCGGCGCCCGCCCGGTAGCCGCCGCGGTAGACGACGTAGCCACTGGCCAGCTCAGCGGGCGCGTCCGTCGCGTCCTGCAACGCGACGGAGACCGCCACGCCACTCGACGGCTCGACGAGCGCGATGCGCTCGCTGGCGCGCAGGCCAGAGGAGGCCGCGAGGCGCGCCGGCTCGGCCCGGCGGATGCGCCCGCCAGCCACGACGAGCTCGGCCGTCGGCTGAGGCGCGAGGATCGGCATGCGTCGGGACGCGCGCGGCTGCTGTACCGCCGGATCCATCCGCCCGCGGAAGTCGTGCTGCTCGAGCGCGAAGCGCTGCTGCGTCTCCGCGATCAGCGCCTGAGCCGCTGCGCCTGACTCGGAGGTCGGCGTCTCACAGCCGGCGAGAGTCACCAAAGCAGCCCCAATCGCCACACCTATCGGCTTCATGTGCTTCCTGTTC
>CAZPEY010000460.1:0-3646 GCA_964585665.1 uncultured Polyangiaceae bacterium
GGTTCGAGGCGTCCATCGAGCCGCCGCTGGTCGCGCCCGCGCCGACGATGGTGTGAATCTCGTCGATGAAGAGCACCGCGTCTTCCTGCTGCGAGAGCGCCTTGAGCACCGCCTTGAGCCGCTCCTCGAACTGGCCGCGGAACTTCGTGCCGGCGAGCAGCGCGCCCATGTCGAGCGCATAGATGTTCGCGCCGTGCAGGCTCTCGGGGGCCTCCCCCTTGTGGATCGCCAGCGCGATGCCCTCGACGATCGCCGTCTTGCCGACGCCTGGCTCTCCGACGAACACGGGGTTGTTCTTGCGCCGCCGACCGAGCACCTGCAGCGCGCGCTCGACCTCGCGCTGCCGTCCGACCAGCGGATCGACGCGCCCTGCAGCCGCCTTCTCGACGAGATTCACGGTGTACGCGGCGAGCGGATCCTCGACCTTGCCCTCGCCCTCCTCCCCGTCGGCACCCTCGGTCTCACCCTCCCCGCCCTCGTGGCCCATCGGCTCGGCGGGCCCGAGCCGCTTGACCGGCGAGCGCACCTTCTTGATCCCGTGCGCGACGTAGTTGAGGACGTCGAGCCGGCTGACGCCCTGCTGCTGCAGCATGAAGATCGCGTGCGACTTCGGCTCCCGCCACAGGGCGATGATGACGTTGGCCGCGTCGATCTCCTCCTTGCCCGCCGACTGGACGTGCATCGCCGCGCGCTGCAGGACGCGCCAGCAGGCGACGGTCTGCATCGGTTCGCGCCCGTCGTACTCCTCGCCGTCGGGTAGCTTCTGCACCTTCTCGGTGAGGAACAGGTCGAGCTCCTCCTTCAACCGATCCGGATCGGCGCCCGCCGCCATCAGGACCTCGCGGCCCTTCTCGTCGTCGCACAGCGCATACAGTACATGCTCGAGCGTCACGTACTCGTGGCGCCGCTTCTTGGCCTCCGTGATGGCGCGCTCGAAGGTCTCTTGCAGGTCCTTGGTCAGGGTCATTCTGGCTCCACGACGCACTGCAGGGGGAACTCCGCCTTCTGGGCGAGGTCGAGCACCTGCGCGCTCTTCGTCTCGGCTACTTCGTGAGTATAGATTCCCGCGACGCCGCGGCCATGCTCGTGGACGTGCAGCATGATCGCCTGCGCCGTCTCGACGGTGTGGTGGAACACATGGCGCAGGATCGCGACGACGAACTCCATCGTCGTGTAGTCGTCGTTGAGCAGCACCACCTTGTACAGGCTCGGCGCCTTCAGCTTCTTCTCGGTCCGCGTATCGAGGGCGACGTCGCCCCCCTTTTCGCGGCTCTTCGGATCGCTCATCGGCTCCCTATCAGCCTCTAGCTTGGATCGCGTTTGTCGACTGTAAAGCCCCCTTCATCTTACGTCGTTGGCGGCGCGACGCAAAACCGGCCGGTCGATTTGCCACTGCCGAAGGGCGCTCAGCCGCTGCTGGCGCTCGTCGGCCAGATGCGTCGTCAGGCTGCGGTGCAGGCGAGCGTCGACGATGCGATGGTTCGAGTAGGTCAGCGCCGGCTCGAAGCCGCGCTGGAGCTTGTGCTCGCCGCCCGCGCCGCCCTCGAAGACCTGCCTTCCGGTGGCGATGCAGCGCTCGATCGAGTGGTACTGGCAGACGTTGAAGTGGAGGAAGCGGTGCTCCTCGATAGCGCCCCAGTAGCGGCCAAAGAGGTGGGTGGGCGTCGCGACGTTGAAGGCCAGCGCGATCGGGCGCGCCTGCCGCGTCGCGACGACGACCTCGATGCTCGGCAACCACGCGGCGAACAGTCGTTCGTAAAAGCCACGATCGACGAAGCGCCGCCCCCACGCCATGTTGTCGACGGTCTGGGCGTGGAACGTCGCGACTCGCTCGGCCCAGCCCGCCGCGTCCTCCGCGAGCGTCTCCGCAGTGAGCGTCGCGATCTCGATCGACTGACGGGCGGGCTCACCGCGCTCGCGCTTGATCTGGTTGCGCTTCTTCGAGTCGAAGCGCGCGAGGAAGTCGTCGAAGGTGCGGTAGCCGTCGTTGCGCCAGTGGTACTGAAAGTCGAGGCGCTGCTCGAAGCCGCGTCGAGCCAAGAGCGCGCTCTCCTCGGCGGTGGGAAACAGGACATGAAAGCTCGCCACGCCGCGCTCCTGCAGCGCGACATACGTCGCCTCGATCAAATCGGCCGCCCGATCGAGTGGCTCGCCAGCCCGGACGAACAGCCGCTGCCCCGTCACCGGTGTAAACGGAACGCTCACAATGAGCTTTGGATAGTAGGGAACACCAGCGCGTTCGGCAGAGGCCGCCCAGCCAAAGTCGCGGCTGAAGTCACCGTCCGAGTCGCGACGCAGGTACGCGGGAGCGAGGGCGATGAGCTCGCCCCCTTGCCACAGGGTCAGGTGCAGCGGCCGCCATCCGCGGTCGACCGAGGCACACCCCGACGACTCCGCAGCGTCGAGGAACTCCCACCGCGCAAACGGCTGATGGCGTCCGTCGACGAGCGCGTTCCAGTCTTCGCGATGGACGTCTCGGATGGACGACAGCAGCCGTAGCTCCACGCGGCAAGCGTACACCAAGCTCCAGGCAACGCACGACGCGACGCGCCCCGCTGGCGCGATCAGCGAACCCGGAAGTGGTGCGTCACCGGGACGAAGCTCAGGAGGTCCATCTCGGCGTCGACGGCGCCGTCGCTCCAGTTGTTGATGACGTAGGGCAGGCCCGAGGGGGCGATGCGATCGGAGATCACGCCGAGGTGATCGGGGCCTGGGCGCGTCGGGAAGGTGTCGAAGAACACGATGTCGCCAGGGCGGTGCGGCGTGCCCTTGGGCAGCGTCCGAAAGTGGCGGACGAACCACGGCAGCAGCGTCTTGACCCGTCGATGGTTGATGCTCGCGTCGACCTTCTCGACGACCTTGTAGGCACCGCGGTTGCGCAGGATGTCCTCGTGCACCTCGCGCTGCAGATCGATGCCGGCGTTGCGCATTGCGCGAATCACCGTATCGCTGCACACCCCCTCGGTGCGCGGCACGTCGCCGCCCGGATATTTGATCGAGACGTAGCGCTCGATGTACTGCGCCTTGTTCTGGAGGAGCTTCTTGGCGCCGAGCGCGATGTCGAGCTGATCGGCGATGCCGTCGCGATCGTGGTCGAGCGCCACCGGCAGCGGCCCGGGCTCGACGGGCGTCGTCGCGAGGGTCGCCTTGCGGAGCTCCTCGAGCACGGCTCGGGTGACGGTCACGCCCTGCTCGGCGGGCGCCTCGAGGGTGCCCGCCTGGAGGCCGAGCGCCGCGACGGTCCTGCCGGTGGGCGCCACGCGAAACGCGATCGGGTAGACGGCCAAGGCGCCGTCGCCGTCGAGCACGGTGAGGAGGCGCCGCGCCGCATCGAGCCGCAGCACGACCGGCCCGTGCGCGCCGATCTTCGGATCGAGGGTCGCCGTCAGCTCGGGAAAGATGCCGCGATCGGGCAGCTCTCCCACCGCCAGGGTCAGGCCGAGCAGAGACAGCGCGAGCATGCCAACATTGTACGCGGAAATCGGGCCGCGCTTCCCTTCCCACCGCCCGCAGAGGGGTGCGGGTGGGCCGCAGCCAGGGCTACCGAGCGGCGAGGAGGTGGCGGGCGATGACCATGCGCTGAACCTGCGACGTGCCCTCGTAGATCTGCAGCAGCTTGGCGTCGCGCATCAGCTTCTCGACGGGA
>CAZPEY010000461.1:0-3635 GCA_964585665.1 uncultured Polyangiaceae bacterium
TCGGCATCAACCTCGAGAGCTATGACGCCAGCCGGCACCACGTCATCTCGAACGCGTCGTGCACCACCAACTGCCTGGCGCCCGTCGCCAAGGTGCTGCACGAGACCTTCGGCATCGTCTCGGGCCTGATGACGACGGTGCACTCGTACACCAACGATCAGCAGATCCTGGATCTGCCGCACAAGGAGCTGCGCCGCGCTCGCGCCGCCGCGATGTCGATGATCCCGACGTCGACGGGAGCGGCCAAGGCGCTCTCCGAGGTCCTGCCGGCGCTCAAGGGCAAGCTCGATGGCTTCGCCGTGCGCGTGCCCACGCCCAACGTCTCGATGGTCGACCTGACCGTCCGCCTCGAGAAGACCGCGACCAAGGACGAGGTCAACGCCGCGTTCAAGAAGGCCGCCGTCGATCCGTCGTTCCGCGGCGTGCTCGCCGCCAGCGACGAGCCGCTCGTGTCGATCGACTACTGCGGGGACGCGCACTCCTCGACGGTGGATCTGCCGTCGACGATGGTGCAAGGGGACCTCTGCAAGGTCGTCGCCTGGTACGACAACGAGCTCGGCTATGCGACGCGCCTCTTCGAGCTGACCCGCTTCGTGGCGGAAAAGGGCGTCTGATGGCGCCCAAGTCCATCGCCGATCTGCCCATCGAGGGGCAGCGGCTGTTCGTCCGCGTCGACTTCAACGTGCCGCTCACGCCGGGTCGTGGAATCTCCGACGACTCGCGCATTCGCGCGGCGCTGCCGACCATCGAGCACGCCCGCAAGCGCGGCGCCCGCATCGTGCTCGGCTCGCACCTCGGTCGCCCGAAGAAGGGCCCCGATCCGGCGCTGTCGCGCGAGCCGGTCGCGGCGCGGCTCGCCGAGCTGATCGGCCAGGACGTCGTCCTCACCGACGAGCCGGTCGGCGATGGGGCGCGCAAGGTCGTGCATGATCTGCGCGACGGCCAGGTGGCGCTCCTCGAGAACCTGCGCTTCTCCCCCGGAGAAGAGGCCAACGACGAGAGCTTCGCCAAGCAGCTCGCCAGCTACGCCGACGTCTACGTCAACGACGCCTTCGGCACTGCGCACCGCGCCCACGCCTCGACGGTCGGAATGGTCAAGCACTTTGACCATCGCGGCGTCGGCTTCCTGATGCAAAAGGAGGTCGAGTTCCTCGGCAAGCTCCTCGGCAACGTCGACAAGCCGTTCGCGGCCGTCGTCGGCGGCGCCAAGGTGAGCGACAAGCTCTCGGTGCTCGAGAACCTGCTCGGCCGCGTCTCGACCTTCCTGATCGGCGGCGCCATGGCCAACACGTTCCTGCGTGCACAGGGCGCCGACCTCGGCGCCTCGCGCATCGAGGCGGACAAGCTCGCAACCGCAGAGGCGTTCCTCTCACGGGCTCGTCAGCGCGGCATCAAGGTGCTGCTGCCGGTTGACGCGATCTCGGCCTCGTCGCTCGATGCGACCGAGGGCGTGGTCGTCGATCTCGACAGCGGAAAGCCGATGAGCCGCGATCAGATGGCGCTCGACATCGGGCCGCGCACCCTGCAGCGCTTCGCCGACGAGCTCGGGCTCTGCAAAACGATCTTCTGGAACGGCCCGATGGGCGTGTTCGAGAAGCCGCCGTTCGCCAAGGGCACGCTCGGCATCGCCAAGGCGCTGGCCGGCGTCAAGGCGCTGACGGTCGTCGGTGGCGGTGACTCGGTCGCGGCGCTCGAAGCGGCGGGCCTGGCCGACAAGATGAGCCACGTCTCGACGGGCGGCGGCGCCTCGCTCGAGTTCCTCGAGGGGCAGACGCTCCCAGGCCTCGCAGCGCTCGAGAGCAACGCATGAACCCAGCTCGCACCCCACTGGTCTGCGGCAACTGGAAGCTGCACAAGACGATCGCCGAGAGCCTCGAGCTCGTCACGACGATCAAGAACGCCGTCGGGCCCGTGCGGGACGTCGAGGTCGTGGTCGCACCGAGCTTCACCTCGCTCTCGGCGGTCGCCAAGCGGCTCGAGGGCTCGAACGTCAAGCTCGCGGCCCAGAACTGCCACTTCGAGGACAAGGGCGCGTTCACCGGGGAGGTCTCGGCCCCACAGCTCGCCGACGTCGGCTGCACCTACGTGATCCTTGGCCACTCCGAGCGGCGCCAGCTCTTCGGCGAGCTCGACGCCGGCATCGCGCTCAAGGTGCGCGCCGTGGGGCGCGCCAAGCTCATCCCGATCGTCTGCGTCGGCGAGACACTCGCCGAGCGCGACGCCGGGGAGACGCTGTCCCGGGTCGGATCGCAGCTCGAGCTGGCCGTCAAGGATCTTGACCACTCGATCGCGCGGACCCTGGTCGTAGCTTACGAGCCGGTCTGGGCCATCGGCACGGGACGGGTCGCGACGCCCGCGCAAGCCGAGGAGGTCCACCGCTTCCTGCGGACTCGCCTCGACGCGTTGTTCGGCGAGCTCTCGACGGGGATTCGCCTTCTCTACGGCGGTAGCGTCAAGCCAGACAACGCCGCGCTCCTGCTCCAGCAGCCACACGTCGACGGCTTCCTCGTCGGCGGCGCGAGCCTGCTCGCGGATGACTTTTTGAAGATCGTCAAGTATAGACAGGGAAATCAATGACCACGTTGCTCACCGTTCTTCATGTTTTCGTCAGTATGTTCCTGGTGCTCGTCGTCCTGCTGCAGGCTGGCAAGGGAGGCGGCGTGGGCCTCGGCTTCGGCGCACAGACCTCGTCGCAGGTCTTCGGCGGCCGCGGCGCCAACACCTTCCTCGAGCGGCTCACCGCCGGGAGCGCGATCGTCTTCATGGTCACGTCGATGACGCTGGCCTTCATCGCGAGCCGCAGCGACTCGAAGCGCCTGCAGAACGTCTCCGCGGAGCAGGCTGCCGCCGCCGAGAAGGCCGCCAAGGAGGCCGCCGACAAGGCGATCGCCGACGAGAAGGCCGCCGCGGACAAGGCCACTGCCGACAAGGCCGCGGCCGACAAGCCGGCTGGCGACAAGGCTGGCGAGCCCGGCGAGAAGCCTGCCCCGGCCGCGCCGGAAGGCGCCGCCAAGCCCGCTGAAGGCGCTGCCAAGCCCGCCGAGGCTACCAAGCCCGCCGAGGCTACCAAGCCCGCCGAGGCTGCCAAGCCCGCCGAGGCTGCCAAGCCTGCCGAGGCTGCCAAGCCTGCCGCCGAGCCAAAGAAGTAGCTAGCAGCCCCCCTCCCCGCCCGCTATCTGCGCGGCATCGTCTCGTACTTCGGCAAGTCTCCCGAGATCTCGTAGTAGTCGCCTTTGCTGCCGGCGAAGATGTGCGCCTTCTCGCGTACGCCCGAAGGCTCATCGAGGGTCCCGGCGCAGATCGAGATCTTCTTGTCGGGCGTCTCATCGAAGAGCACGCTCGAGCCGCACTCCTGGCAAAAGCCGCGCAGGACGGTGGCCGACACCGAGTGCCACTTGAGGCCACGCGCCTCCGTCAACCGGAAGCCCTCGCGATCCACCGCGGTGTAGGCCCCGACGTGGCCGTGCCAGCGTCGACACTTCGAGCAGTGGCAGTACGTCACCGCCGTCAAGGGAGCAGTGATCTCGTACCGGATCGCTCCACAGAAACAACCCCCGGTCTGCATTCGAGCTCCTCCGTTGCCCCAAAAGCGAAACGCCCGACTGAGGTAAATCAGTCGAGCGTTTCTAAGAAGA
>CAZPEY010000462.1:0-3629 GCA_964585665.1 uncultured Polyangiaceae bacterium
TCTCGCCAGCGTGCGCTTCCCCCGGTCGGCCGGCGAGGCGCTGCCGGCGCCGCTGTACCAGCGGTTCCTCGAGCGGTTCGGCGGCGCGATCTACGACGGCATCGGCTCGGCCGAGATGTTCCACATCTACTGCACCAACCGCCCCGGGGACATCGCGCCCGGGACGCTCGGGCGGCCGGTCGAGGGCTACGAGCTGCGGGTGCTGCCCGAGGATGCCGACGGCCCTGGCGCGCCGCCCTGCGGCCCCGGTGAGATCGGCGTGCTGTGGGTCAAGGGCGAGTCGGTGGCGCACGGCTACTATCAGGATCGCGCGCGGAGCTGGCGGACCTTCTTCGGACCCTGGTGTCGCACCGGGGATCTGTTCTCCCTCGACCGGGACGGCCGGCTGCACTTCGCCGGCCGCGCCGACGATCTGTTGAAGGTGGGCGGGCAGTGGGTCGCGCCGCTCGAGGTCGAGGCCTGCCTGCTCTCGCACCCGGACGTCAGCCTCGCCGCGGTGGTCGGGTACAAGGACGAGGGGCTGCTCAAGCCCAAGGCGTTCGTCGTGCTGCGTCCGGAGGCGCGCGGGCGCCTCGAGGATCCGCATGGACGCGCGGCGCTGATCGCGGAGCTGCAGGCGCACTGCCGCGAGCGCCTCGCCAAGCACAAGTACCCGCGCGCCGTCGAGCTCGTCGACGATTTGCCGCGCAACGATCGCGGCAAGGTCGATCGACGCGCCCTGGCGGCACGGAGCCACTCGTGAGCGCGCCGCGGCTGGCCTCGCTGAGCACCACCGAGCTGGCGGCGCTGGTGGCGCCCGGGCAGCCGCCCCTCGTCGTGCTGGTGCCGTGTGGCTCCGTCGAGCCGCACGGTCCGCACCTGCCGCTCGACACCGACACGCTGATCTCCGAGGCGGCGATCGCGCGCGCGGCCAAGCTCCTCTCTGTGCACTGCGCCGTCGCGGTGGCGCCCGCGGTGCCCTATGGCGTCACCGACTACGCCCGCGGCTTTGCCGGGGCGATCTCGATCCCGGCGAGCACGCTGACGCTGTATCTGCGGGCGATCGTCGACGGGCTGCACGCGTTCGGGGCGCAGCACGTCTGCCTGGTCAACAATCACCTGGAGCCGGCGCACGACGGCGCAGTGCGGGCCGCGATCCGCGATCTGCCGCGTCAGGGAGTCTCGGTGGCGTGTCCGCTCGATCGGCGCTGGGCGCGGCGCCTCTCGGAGGAGTTTCGCCGCGGCGAGTGCCACGCCGGCCGCTACGAGACCAGCATCGTCCTCGCCGCTTGGCCCGAGCGGCTCCGCCTTCCCGACGAGCAGCGTCGGGAGCTCCCGGAGATCCCGATCTCCTTGTCGCAGCAGATCAAGGCCGGCGTGCACGACTTCGTCGACATGGGGCTGGTCGACGCGTACGCCGGGGCGCCGGCGCTGGCTAGCATCGAGGAGGGCCACGCGCAGCTCGATCTGCTCGCCGAGATGATCGTCACCGAGGTGCGCGAGTCGATGGGGTTCGCGACGTCATGAGCCAACGAGAAGGTCAGAGCGTTCAAGAGGCCTTGAACAGCCGCGCGAAGGATCGCCGCATGGCGCGCCTGTTTCAGCCGCTGCCGATCGGTCGCGGTGGTCGCGAGCTGCCCAACCGGATCTGGCTCCCGGCGATGGTGACCTGGCGCTCCACCGACGACGGGGTGGTCACCGACGCGGTGCGGGACATCTACGTTCGCTACGCGCAGGGCGGCGCCGGGATGATCGTCCTCGAGGCCATGGGCATCCGGGACATCGCCTCGGGACCGCTCCTGCGCCTCAGCGACGATCGCTACGTGCCCGGGCTGAAGCACCTCGTCGACGAGCTGCGACGGGCGGCCGCCTTTCCGTCGCTGTTCGTGCCGCAGATCATCGACTTCCTCAAGATCTCGACGCGCAAGCCGACCCGCGCCTTCTTCGAGGGCGCGGTCAAGCGCGGGCAGCTCGAGGCCGGGGTGCTGGCGCTGTCGGACGACGAGTTGCTCGCGCAGGCGCCGTCGCTGCTCTCGCCGCGCCTCCTGCACGATCTCCGGTTCGGGTACCGTCAGACTATCGCCGACCTCGACCGCTCCGAGATCGCCTGCATCCCCGACTGGTTCGCCCAGGCGGCTCGCCGCGCCCAGCAGGCTGGCTTCGACGGGGTCGAGCTGCACTTCGCCCACGCCTACACGATGGCCTCGTTCCTCTCGGTGACCAACCAGCGCACCGACGAGTACGGCGGGTCGCTGACCAACCGCCTGCGGCTGCCGAGGGAGGTCATCGAGGCGGTGCGCGGCGCGGTCGGCCGCGAGTTCGTCGTCGGCTGTCGCTACCTCGGCGCCGAGGACATCGCGCTCGCGGACGGCACGGTCGGCGGCAACACCGTCGAGGACGCCGCGGCGATCGGGGTTGCGCTCTGCGACGCCGGGCTCGACTTCCTCTCGGTCTCGCGCGGCGGCAAGTTCGATGACGCCAAGCAGCCCGCCGTCGGAGAGTCGGCGTATCCGTACACGGGCCCGAGCGGGCACGCCTGCATCCCGCGGCGCAAGAGCGATCTGCCGGGCGTCAACGCGCACCTGGCGGCGACCATCCGCGCCGCCGTGCGCGCGGCAGGGCACGACGTCCCGGTCGTCACCGCCGGCAAGATCTTCCGCTTCGCCCAGGCCGAGCAGCTCCTGTCCGACGGCAAGGCTGATCTGATCGGCATGGCGCGCGCGCTGCTGGCCGACCCCGACCTGCCGCGCAAGTGGCTCGGCGGGCAGGACGCGGCGGTGACCGAGTGCGTGTTCTGCCCCTACTGCGAGCAGGAGGACCAGCACCACCGGACGGTGACTTGCACCTTGTGGCCACGCCTGCCAGGCACCAAGCTGCATGCGATTCCGCCGGTCTGGCGGCCTTGACCACCCAGGCCACGCCGGTCGTCCGACGAAAATGATTGGCAAAAAGGCGAATGAGAGATTGACTTCCTTGCCGATCCGCCTAAACCTTAGAACAGTGTTGATGGGGCGGCCTTGCGCCGCCTTTTTTGTGCTTCGTTCGGCGAGAGAGGACTGCAAGGAAACATGGCTCGGGATGATCTGGTAGCAATGGAAGGAAAAGTCGTGGAGGTGCTGGTGGGTGGTAACTTTCGGGTGGACGTCGAGGGGGGACACTCTGTGCTGGCGCACCTGGCTGGCCGTATGCGGCGCAATCGCATCCGCGTGGTCCTCGGAGATCAGGTCACTGTGGCAGTCTCACCGTATGATCCAACGCGCGGGTTGATCACCTTCCGCGCCAAGTAAACAAGCAGTTTGGGACGAGCGCTGGCGCAGCAGTTGGCGTCTGCATGGGTACATTGATAACGAGGAGTCACCGATGGCGGGAACGCGACTGTACGTAGGTAATCTGTCCTTCAAGACCAGCGAAGACACGCTGCGCGCAGCTTTCGAGCAGGGCGGCGGCAAGGTCGTCGAAGTCAAGATCGTCACCGACCGTGACACTGGCCAGCCGCGCGGCTTCGGCTTCGTCGAGATGTCGACGCCGGCCGAGGCGCAAGCAGCGATTTCGGCGTGGGACGGCCAGCAGCTCGACGGTCGTTCGCTCAAGGTCAACGAGGCCCAGGAGCGTACGGGCGGCGGTGGCGGCGGCGGGCGCGGCGGCGGGCG